>DASPNQ010000209.1:0-82994 GCA_035626435.1 Vicinamibacterales bacterium | reverse complement strand
CGACATGCCCCAACCATCCGGACAACGGCTGACGCCAGTGCTCGCGATCCATTCGATCGAGATGGCGACGATGGGCCCAGATGAAAGCCGGCGCGCCGGGCCCGCCGTTGAGGTACTTGTAGCCGCAGCCCACCGCGAAGTCGGCATGGGCGCCGTTGAGGTCGACGGGGACCGCACCGGCCGAATGGGCGAGGTCCCAAATCATCACCGCGCCGGCGCCGTGCACAACCTCCGTGATGGCCTTCAAGTCGAACATCGCGCCGGTTCGATAATTGACGTGCGTCAACAGGACGATCGCCGTGCGGTCGTCCAGCGCGTCCCGGAGCCGATCCGCGTCCACGACAACGAGTTCCAGGCCATGTGCCTTCGCGAAGGTGTCGGCGATGTACAGATCGGTTGGAAAGTTGGTCCGCTCGGACACGATCACGCGACGTGATGAGCCGCACAGGGGCAAGGCCGCACTCAGCGCCTTGAACACGTTGATCGAGGTCGAATCGGCGACGACGACCTCGCCGGCGGCAGCGCCGATGAGCCGCGCGATCTTGTCACCGATGCGTTGCGCGAGCGTGATCCAGCCGGCGGTGTTCCAGCTTCGAATCAAACCGCCGCCCCACTCCTGTTCCGCGACTTGCCGGACCCTCGCGACGGCGTCCCGAGGCAACACGCCAAGTGAATTGCCATCGAGATAGATCAGGCCTTCGCGGTCGACGTCGTCAAGGGCGAATCGCGAGCGGCACGCCGCCAACGCATCGGCCGCATCCAGCGCGACGCACTGCTGTCGCGTGCTAATCACGATGCGGCGCCTCCGTCCGGCATCGATCGCCGCAGCACGGCGCGCACTGGCGACGCGCACGCCGTCATCAGTTTCAACGGCAGCGCGATCAACTCGTAATCTCCCGGCGGCACCTCGTCCAGCATCAGGTTCTCGAGAACGCGCATATTGTGCGCAAGCAGCTGCTGGTGACTGTCGAGGGTCTTGCTGTCCGCGGGATCGACCGACTGCGAGTCGATGCCAACCAACCGCACACCCAGCGACGCCAGCCAGGCGATCGTTTCCGGCGCGAACGCAGTAAATTGCGGCGACCACTCGGTCGGCGCCTTGTCGCAGGTCCGCACCAGGACCCGCGGTGGCAGATCGTCAATTGCGTGCGATAGATGCTCGCTGGTAACGAGGGCTCCACAACCAATCGCGTGGATGACGCGGCAGGTGCCGAGAAACGGATCGAGATCGACCTCGCCGATCGGCGCGGCGCCTCGCCCGTAATGCAGCGGCGCGTCGGCATGCGCACCAAGGTGAGGAGACAGCGTGATCGCGCTGACGTTGACGGGGCATCCCGGGCCAATCTCCGCGGTCCAGCGCTGCTGATACGTCGTGTCACCGGGAAATGCCGGCGTCGACCAGTGGAGTGGCGGCGAGATGTCCCAGATGCGCGTCACTCAGCACACAATAGCGCGGATGGATTCGTCACGGGAATCGCTGACACGAGCGATCGGCACGTTCGGACTCGCCGCGGGGATCATCAACATCACGATCGGCGGCGGCATCTTCCGGCTGCCGGCGACCGTCGCCGGAGCCCTCGGCGCGGCGGCGCCGATTGCGTACATCCTCTGCGCGCTTGCGATGGGCCTGATCGTGATGTGCATCGCCGCGGCCGGACGACGGGTGACGCTGACGGGCGGTCCATATGCGTATGTGGGCGTGACACTCGGACCGTACGCCGGCTTTTTATCCGGAGTGCTGCTGTGGATGCTCGGCGGATTTGCGACGGCGGCGGTGGCCACCGTGTTTTCCTCGAGCGTCGGACTGCTGGTGCCGGCGCTTTCGGGACGTGCCATGCAAACCGTCGTCCTGGTCGTGGTGTTCGCCTTCTGGTCGGTGGTCAACCTGCGAGGCGTCGGCGTTGGCGTGCGATTGAACTCGATTGCCACCGTCGCGAAGTTGATTCCGCTGTTGCTGATCGCGGTGGGTGGATTGTTTTTCATCAGCGGCGAGAACCTGCGCGTCGATGCGTTCCCGGCAACCCGTGAGGTCGCGCGTACCTCGCTGATCTTGATTTTTGCGTTCGCGGGCATCGAGTGCGCGTTGTTGCCGAGCGGCGAGGTACGCGACGCGCAAACGACGGTGCCGCGTGCGATTGCGCTGGCGATGATCGGAATCACCACGCTGTATATCCTGCTGCAGGTCGTTGCCCAGGGCGTCCTCGGCAGCCAGCTGCCGCAATCCAACGTCTCACCGCTGGCCGATGCGGCCGGCGCGTCGCTGGGCGGCTGGGCCCGAGCGCTGCTGCTCGCCGGCGCGTCAATTTCGATGTTTGGCTACATCGGCGGGATGACGCTGTCCGTCCCGCGCATTGTCTACGCGCTCGCCCGCGATCGATTTCTGCCGGCGCCGCTCGCACGCCTCAACGATCGCAACGTGCCTGGCGTCGCGATTGCAGTGCAGACCGCGCTTGCCGTCGGCCTGGCGATCAGCGGCGGCTTCGAGACGCTCGCGGTGCTCGCCAACATCTCCGCGCTTGCGCTTTATCTCGGCTGCGCGATTGCCTGCTGGCGGCTGACGAAGCAGCCCGTGATTCCGTTGCTCGCCACCATCGTCATCGTGTGGCTGCTGACCGGCGTGACCATCGCCGAATGGACGGCAATCGGCATATGCGTCGCGATTGCGACCGCCATTTACGCCAGTCAACGGCGCGTCTTTCTGCGTGCTGCGGGCGGTTAGAATGTCGCGCATGAAGTATCTGGCGGTGGTCACGGGATTGACCGTAGCGTCGCTGCTTGTCGTCGTCTCGGCGCAGCAGCCCGCACAGCGTTTCGATCTGCTGATCAAGAACGGCCGCGTATTCGATGGCTCGGGGAATCCGTGGTTTCCGGCGGACATTGCCGTAGCAGGCGGCCGCATCGTCGCGGTCGGCAGGTTGGGCGAGGTGCAGGCCGGCCGCGTCATTGACGCATCCGGCAAGTACGTATCGCCGGGCTTCATCGACATTCACTCTCATGCAGATGATGGGTCGGGTCCACGCGGCGGATTGCGCGATCCCGATCCGGCGCGCCGGGCGGCACCCAACCTGGTCTCGCAAGGCATCACAACCGTCGTCGTCAATCAGGACGGCCGCTCGCCGTGGCCGCTGACCGATCAGCGCTCGCACCTCGAGAAGAACGGCATCGGGCCGAATGCGATGTTGTTAGTCGGGCATGGCACGGTCCGTCGCAGCGTGATGGGCGATGACGTCAAACGCCCGGCCAGGCCGGACGAGATCACGCGGATGCGCGCGCTGGTGCGCGAGGCGCTGCAACAGGGCGCTGTCGGCATGTCGGCAGGCCTCGAGTATGAGCCCGGACGATGGAGCACGACAGAGGAAGTTACAGAGTTGGCGAAGGAGCTGCCGGCATTCAACGGCGTTTACATCTCGCACGAGCGCAGCGAGGGCAGCGATCCGCTGTGGTACGTGCCCAGCCAGGATGGTCCGACGGCGCCAACGCTGCTCGATGCCGTCCGCGAAACGATCGAAATCGGCGAAAAGAGTGGCGCCCGCGTGGTCGCGTCGCACCTCAAGGCCAAGGGTGAGCATTACTGGGGTTCGAGCGCCGCGGCGGTGACGTTGATTCAGCGCGCACGCGATCGCGGCGTCGACGTCTGGGCCGATCAATACCCTTACCCCACCAGCGGCACCGATGGCTCCACGGTCCTGATACCCGCGTGGGCCACTCGACCGCCCGGCGCGGGGCCGAACCAGCCGCCGACCAATCGAGCCGATGTGTTACGACGCGTGCTCGGCGATCCGTCTTCCGCCAAGTTGGTACGCTCCGACATCGCTCATGAGATCCGCCGGCGCGGCGGCGCCGAGAACATCACCGTTTACGAATACACCGACAAGACGCTTTACGGAAAATCACTCGCGGAGATCGCGAGGCTCTGGAAACTCGATGCCGTCGAGACTGCCATCAAGATCCAGCTCGAAGGTCTGACCACCCGCAACGGCGGCGCGCGCATGCGCGGGTTCTCGATGGCCGAAATCGACATGGAGACGATCGCCAAACAGCCGTGGGTTGCGACGTCGACCGACGGCGGCATAGCGCTGCCCGCCGATGGTCCGCAGACCCATGCGCGTTTCTACGGCAGCTTCACGCGCAAAATACGTCATTACGCGCTCGACCGCGGCGCAATCACGCTCGAGAGTGCGATCCGATCTGCGACGTCGCTGCCGGCGCGAATCATGGACCTCAAGGATCGCGGCCACATCCGCGAAGGCTTCGCGGCCGACCTCATCGTGTTCGATCTCGCGACGATCCGCGACAAAGCCACGTTCTTCGAACCACACCAGCACTCCGAGGGCATCGACCACGTGTTCATCAACGGGATAGCGGTTGTCGATGCCGGCAAGCTGACCGGTGCAACACCGGGCAGAGTACTCACCCGATAATTCACGGTTTTTCCCACCCGCCGGACCGTGCTTGACCCGGACAGGGAACTTCTCGCACAGTAATACTGTATTAGTTCAGTAATACAGTTGACCGTGGTCAAGCCCAACCCCTCGTCCGGCGTGCCGATCTACCTCCAGCTGATGGAGCAGGTGAAGCACGCGATCGCCACCGGCGCATTGCGGCCCGGCGAACAGCTGCCAGGCATCCGGCCGCTGGCCGAGGAGCTGGTCGTCAATCCGAACACCGTCGCCAAGGCCTATCGCGAGCTCGAGCACGAAGGCGTCATCGAATTGCGGCAGGGCGCGGGAGCGTTCGTGGCGGGGCATGCATCCAGCAAGCGTGACGCGGACCGGCTGCGCGCGGCGCAAGCCTCGGTTGCCGTGACCATCGAGAAGGTGCGCGCCAAAGGCATCACTGACGAGGAAATCCGCCGGCTCGTCGAGGCGGAGCTTGCGGGCATCAACCACACCGGCACACCTGCCTCCGGCAGGCCTACGGAAGGAAAACGTCGTGACTGAGAGCGCGGCCATCGAAACCACACAGCTGTGGAAACGCTATGACGATGTGGAGGCGCTGCGCGGATTGGACTTGCGCGTTCCAGCCCGATCGATCTTCGGTTTCCTGGGCCGTAACGGCGCCGGCAAGACCACCGCGATGAAAGTGCTGCTGGGGATGACGCGGCTGACACGTGGCGAAGCACGCGTGTTCGGCCTGTCGTGTTCCGACAGCCAGAGCGGCGTCGACATCCGCAGGCGCCATTGACGCTGGCGGCGCTCGCGGTCCTGCTCGGCGGCATGGCGGCGGGCGCGTTACTGCGCGCCCATCCGTACCTGGCCGGGGCCATCGTGACGCTGGTGTGGGCAGCGGGCACGTGGCGCGGCTTCGTGCTCGTCAAACGCGCGCGAGCGGTGGCGCGATCCGGGTAGTCGCGCGACCGCCGCGACGTCGACGCCGCGGGCCGGGCGTCGACGGTTGCACCATGTTCAGCGATTCGTCTGACGCTCGACCGGCTCCATGCGGAGGACCGGTGTCGGCTTGCCGTCGCGATCTTCGGTGACCAGATAAATCAGCCCGTCGAGTCCCTGTCGCACGTCGCGAACGCGGCCCATGTCGCTGGCGAGCGATTCGCGTTGTGAAAAGCCGCGCTTCGCATCGTAAGCCAGACGAACGACCTGCTGGTGCCCGCCTGCCATGCCGCCAACGAAGAAGTTACCCCGCCACATCGGGAACCGATCGCCGGTGTAGATCATCAGTCCGGATATGCCGATCGACGGCACCCACACCGCGCGCGGCTGCTCCATTCCCGGGCGATGCGTGCCCGAATGAATCGCGAGCCCGGTCGTGTAATTGACGCCGAATCCGATCACCGGCCATCCGTAGTTCGCTCCCGGCTTGATCTGATTGATTTCGTCACCGCCTTGCGGTCCATGCTCGTTGGCCCACACCTCACCGGTTTCCGGATGAATCGCCAGGCCCTGGACGTTACGGTGCCCGTAGCTCCAAATCTCGGGTTTCGCGTCCGGACGGCTGACAAATGGATTGTCCGCCGGCACCTTGCCATCGTCATGAAGCCGAATCGTCTTGCCGTGATGATTCGTCAGGTCCTGCGCAGGATGCGCTTCGAGATTGCCGGACGGCGGCACCTGGCGATCGCCGAGCGACAGGTAAACGTAGCCTTTGTTATCGAAAGCGATCTTCCCGCCAAAGTGGCCGGCGCCCTTCGAGACTGATTCGAACAGCTGCTCGACGTTAGTCAACCGATCGTTTTCAAAGCGGCCGCGAATCAGCGCGGTCGTCGCGGGGACGTCGTCTTTGGGCGTCGCCGGCTCACCGAGCTTCTTTGTATAGGTCAGGTAGAGCAGCCGATTGGTGGCGAAATTCGGGTGAGGCGCGACCTCCAGCAGGCCGCCCTGCCGAGTATGCACGACCGCAGGGACACCTTCGACGGCGTTCGGCAACAACTTGCCGTTCCTGACGATGCGCAGCCGGCCGGGGCGTTCGGTGATCAGCGTGTCGCCGCCGGGCAGAAACGCGATTGACCACGGCTGGACAAGAGCTTCGACAAACGGGACGACCCGGTAGTCGTGGTGCTGGGAACGGAGTGTGGATGATTGGCCGGAAAGCTGGATTCCGCCAAAGAGGGCAAGAGCAACAACCGCAAGTATTCGAACCATCGCTACACTATAATCCCGCGGCCATGCCGTACCGCAGTCCGTATCCTGACATCGCCGTTCCGGCGCAATCGTTGAGCAAAACCGTGCTCCCCAACGCCGCCCGCCCGGAGCGAGGCGCTTGCCATGATGGGCGGTCTAACCCGCCGCACCATCACCTACGCGTCGCCGAACCTGCCCGAATGGCCGGTGGTGTTTTTCGGCGTCATCGAGCGGCGCGATTGTCCACGCGTCGCATCCGGCCAGCACGCCCGAGGAGCTTGCGTATCAGCTCAAGGACAGCGACGCGAAGATCCTCTTCACCGTCAGCGCGTTGATCGACAAGGCGGGAGTCGCGATCGCCGAATCGGGGAAGACGATCGACCTCATCACGATCGATGAAGTCGCAGGGCTCCCATCGCTGCAGTCGATTCAGGTAGACCAGCAACCGCCGGCAGCCGACATCGATCCAGCGAACGACGTGTGCGTGCTGCCCTATTCGTCTGGCACGACGGGGTTGCCGAAGGGCGTCATGCTGATGCCCCGCAACGTCGTGGCGCAATTGCACCAGCTCGACGCGATCGAGAAAGTGGGCATGGTCATCATCATGATGCACGGGCTGATGCGCGGCTCGAGATCGTGACGATGCAAAGATTCGAGTTCGAGTCGTTTCTGAAAGTGCTGCAGACTGGCCGATTGTCAGCGCGCACATCGTGCCGCCGATCGCCGTCGCTCTCGGCAAGCACCCCGCGGTCGACAATTACCGCTTCCCCCGGTTGAAGTACCTGTTCTCCGGCGCGGCACCGCTCGGAGCCGAGCTGACCGAGGCGGTCGAGAAGCGGCTCAACGTCAAGATTCGCCAGGGCTATGGCATGACCGAGGCCAGCCCCGCGACGCATTACACCTGCGCGGGCGAAGAACGGTGCGGCGCCGTCGGTCTGCTGATGCCAAGCACCGAGTGCCGGATCGTCGATGTCGAAACCGGCCGAGACGCGCCCGCCGGCGAACGCGGCGAAGTCTGGGTGCGCGGTCCCCAAGTCATGAAGAGTTATTTGAACAATCCGGAGGCGACGGCACGCACCGTCGATGCCGAGGGTTGGCTGCACACCGGCGACATCGGCATCGTCGACGACGATGGCTACCTGACGGTTGTCGACCGGCTCAAGGAGTTGATCAAGGTCAAAGGGTACCAGGTCGCTCCCGCCGAACTCGAATCGCTGCTGCTCAAGCACCCGAGGATCGCCGACGTCGCTGTGATTCCCGTGTCGGACGAAGAGTCGGGCGAAGTGCCGAAGGCCGTAGTCGTCCCAAAGGGGCCACTGACGGCGGACGAAGTGATCCAGTTCCTGTTGCCGCAAGTGGCGCACTACAAGCGCGTCAAGCACGTCGAGTTCGTCGACGCGATCCCAAAATCGCCGTCAGGAAAGATCCTGCGCCGTATCCTCATCGAGAAGGAACGCCTCGCGCGAGCTTGAGGTCATTCGTTTCTCAGGACCGTCGCCGGCTGCAAGCGCATCGCCCGCCATGCCGGAACGGCGCATGCGAGTAGCGCCACGGTCACCATCAGCGCCGCTACACCAGCGAATGTAGCGGGGTCGGCAGCGCTGACGTTGAACAACAACGTTGTCATCAGGCGCGTACCAGCCAGCGCCAGAACCACGCCCACGATCACGCCGCCCGCCGCAACGATCATCCCCTGTCCGACGATCAGCTTCGCGACGTCGCCGCGGCTGCCGCCAAGCGCCATGCGAATACTGATGTCCTTGAGATGTTGTTGGACGTAGTAACCCATGACGCCGTAAATGCCGATGATCGACAGAATCAGCGCGACGGCGGCGAAGATCGCCACGAGCAACGACAGCGATTGCGGCCGCACCAATGACTGCTCGATCAATTGATCCACGGTAGACACTTCCGCGACGGGCGCACCAGGATCCAGCTCGCGCACGATACGGCCGACGGTGGCGGCTTCATGGAGCGGATCGCCCTTCGCTCTGACCACCAGATATCGAGACAGCTGCCCCGCCATCGACATGTACACGGTGCCTTGCTTGGGTTGCGCAAGTCCGTCGTAGGGAACGTCATCGACGACGCCGACGACGGTGATCCAGTTGCAGGTGGTGCAACCGCCCGACTTCAATCGCTTGCCAACGGCGGACTCGTTCGGAAAAAAGCGGCGTGCCCACGCCCGATCGACCACGATCGAAGGCGGTGCGTCCGGTTGTGCGTCGCGTTCTTCGAGAAACCGTCCCTCGAGGAGGCGAATGCCCATCACGTCCGCATACTCGGGAGAGACCGCAAGCCACGCGGTGACTGGCTGTGTTCCGCCAGCGCCCGCGGGGTACTGCTCGAGATCGAAGTTGTTGTGCTGCCCTGCCTGGCTCGGGGGCTTGCCGTCGGCATACGCAACGCCGTCGATTCCCGGTTGCGACTCGAGCCGCGCTTTCAGCTCGCTCCAGAATGATTCGACGGCCGCAGGCTCGCGGTACTGCGCTGCCGGCAGGCGCACCGACGCGCTGAGAATGCGGCTGCCGTCGAACCCGAGATCGACGGTTTTCAACTCGTTCAGGCTCGCCAACAGCAAGCCGGCGGCAATCAGCAACGGCGTCGCGATCGCAAACTGCGCGCCGACGAGGGCGCGACGCATCCGGCGGACGGCGACGCTCGCGGTCGCCGATCGCGTCGAGCGCAGCGACTGATCGACGCTGCCGCCCGTTGCATTGAGCGCGGGCACCAGGCCGAACAACAACGCGCTGCTCACGGCCAGCGCAAACATCACCCATCCAAGCGACGAGCTGAACGCAATCTCGCTCGTCCTCGGGAAGTAGGCGGCACCGAGCGTCTGCAGCAAGCGCATTCCAGCGACGGTCACGCCCACGCCGAGCACCGCCGCGGCGGCAGCAAGCAGGCTGCTCTCGACGAGCAGATACCGAATGACGCGCGACCGTGAAGCGCCGAGCGCGGCTCGTACCGCCAGCTCCTGCCGGCGGCTGGTGACGCGCGCGATTAGCAGGTTCGACGCGTTCGCGCACGCGATCAACCAGACCAGGGCGACCGCCGCGAGAGCCATGCCGGCCAGCGGACCGACGTTGCCGACGAGACTGATCTTGAGATCTTCCATACCCCAAGTGGCTTTCTCGTCCTGATACGAGGCTTTCCAGATCGGAAACAGCGCCCGGTTGATCGTCCTAAGTTCGGCCGTCGCGAGGCCACGATCGGCTCCGGCCGGCAGGCGCGCGATCACCGAATACAGAAACGGTCCCTTGCGCGGGGGCGGCGAAAACTGCTGAATCAGAAACAGATCGAAGCGTCGTTCGAGCGGACCCACCGCCGGCGGCAGCACGCCGACGATCACATATTCCGCGCCGTCGAGCGCGACCGTCCGGCCGACGGCGTCGGCGCGGCCGCCGAGCCGTTGCTGCCAGAAGGCGTGACTGGCAAGAGCGACCAACGGACTCCCCGGCCGCCCGTCGGACTCAGCGAAATCGCGTCCGATCGCCGGATGAATACGAAGCACCGAGAAGAAGCCCCACGACACGACTCGCGCGCGCAGCAACTCGGCGATCTCGCCGTTGCTGAACGTCACCGATCGATCGGTGAACGTCGCGTGGCGCTCGAATCGTGTCTGTTGTTCGGTAAAGGCGAGGTAATCGGCCGCCGAGAAGCGGAACTTGAAGGGCGGCGAATCGGTATAGATGCGCACCAGCTGCGCGGATCCGGGGTAAGGCAGGGGGCGCAACAACGCCGCGTCGATGGCGCTGAAGATCGACGCGGTGGCGCCGATGCCGACACCTACGGTGGCGACGATCGTTGCCGTCAACAGTGGCACGCGCAACAAGCTGCGCACGCCGATGCGCAAGTCCTGCGTCACATCCTGTAAAGATAACGACCGCTGCATGGTTTTCTCCCGTGTCTCATCCTGCCGAAGGCAATAGCGGCGCGTGGCCGCGAGATCGCCGAACTGCTTGAGGGCAACTCGCCTGGCCTCGTCCGCGGATAATCCTTCCCGAACCAGCTCGTCGACGCGCATGTCGATGTGCATGGCCAGTTCTTGGTCAATGTCTGACGCGACCGACCGGCGCCGCAGGTACCAAAATGGTTTGTGCCGCACGTCACGCCCCCTGCAACACCGCGTCGACCGCGCGTGAGTAGCGCCGCCAGTTCGCCGTCTGCTCTCGGAGTCGTGTCCGGCCGGCCGGCGTCAGGGTGTAGAAGCGCGCGCGCCGGTTGTTTTCAGATGGCCCCCACTCGGCATCGACCAGATGCTGTCGATGCAGACGGTGCAGTGCCTGATAGAGCGCCGCGTCTTCGAGCGACAAATCGCCATCCGTCTGTTCGCGTACCATCGTCGCAATCGCGTAACCGTGGCGGCTGCCGCTGGACAGGCATCTAAGAACCAGCAGGTCGAGAGTGCCCTGCAGCAGGGGCAGTGGAGTCTGCTTCATGCTCCCCTTAGACGATGTGGGGAGAAAACGGTTAGCGGCCTCGTGGTGTCGTCGGAGGGACGAAAAATGTCTGTGTTCAGCAATACGTCGAAGGACGCCCCGGAACTGAGGGCGCAATACGCATCCGCGGTCCTCGCGCTGGTGGGCGATCGGCCGCCGGTCGATGTCCTCCGTGACACGCCGGGCGCGGCGGCGAGCGCCATCGCGACGCTGACGCCGGAGAAGATCCGGACGCCGGAAGCGCCCGGAAAGTGGTCAATTGCGCACGTCCTGCGCCACCTGGCAGACGCCGATGTCGTGTGGGGATGGCGGATGAGGCTGATTCTCGCGCAGGACCGGCCGCCGATCACCGGTTTCGATCAGGATCTGTGGGCCGAGCGGCTTGATTACGCCAACGCCGATCCGAACGAGTCGCTCGAAACCTTCGCGGTGTTGCGGCGCGACAACTTGCGGCTGATCGAGCGCGCAACTCCGGATGACTTGAAGCGCGTCGGTGTCCACGCGGAACGCGGTGAGGAGAGCGCCGGTTATCTGGTCCGGCTCTACGCCGGTCACGACCTGATGCACCTCGCGCAGATTGAACGAATCCGCCAGCGGCTCGGCTAACCTGCGCGGCGCGCATCTGTCAGACTACATGCGCTGATGCATGAGTACGAGCTGATCGTCACGCTCACGGCCGGGCTTGCCGGGGCGCTCCTCCTCGGCTACATCACTCAGCGACTCGGCCTGTCGCCCATCGTCGGCTACCTGCTTGCCGGCATGGTCGTCGGTCCGAACACGCCCGGACTGACAGTCGACGCGGAACTGGCGCAGCAGCTCGCGGAAATTGGCGTCATCCTGCTGATGTTCGGGGTCGGCCTGCAATTCCACCTCGAAGAGCTCCTCGCCGTCCGCGGCGTCGCGGTGCCCGGCGCGCTGGTGCAATGCAGCGTGGCAACGCTGCTTGGCGCGATGCTGGCGACGTCGTTTGGGTGGAGCTGGGGCGCCGGCATCGTGTTCGGCATTGCCCTCGCGGTCGCGAGCACCGTGGTCGTGGTGCGCGTCCTTTCCGACAACAATACGCTCCACACGCCTGCCGGGCACATCGCCGTCGGATGGCTCGTCGTCGAAGACCTGCTGACGGTGCTGGCGATCGTCCTGTTGCCGGCCGTCGTCGGGGGCGTCGACACCGGCCGGCCGATCTGGATGGCGGTCGGGTGGACGATCCTGAAAGTCTCGGGACTCGTGTTCTTCACAGGATTCGTCGGCTCGCGTGTCATCCCATGGGTGCTCGAACGTGTCGCCGTCACGCGGTCGCGCGAGTTGTTTACGTTGACGGTCCTCGTCATCGCACTCGGGATCGCGGTGGGTTCGTCGGTGGTATTCGGCGTGTCGATGGCGCTCGGCGCGTTCCTCGCCGGCATGATCGTCGGCCGATCGGATTTCAGTCTACGCGCCGCATCGGATGCGTTGCCGATGCGCGACGCGTTTGCCGTATTGTTTTTTGTGTCCGTCGGTCTGCTGCTGGATCCGGCCTCACTATTCGACGCGCCGATGCTGTTCGCCGGAACGCTGGCGATTATCCTGATCGCGACCCCTGTGACGGCGTTCGTGGTGATGTGGCTGCTGCGGCAGCCATTCAGAGACTCGATCACCGTCGCCATCGCGCTCGCGCAAATCGGCGAGTTCTCCTTCATTCTCTCGACACTCGGACGCGACCTCGGGTTGTTGACGATCGAGGCCACCAACACCATCGTTGCCGCTTCGATCGTGTCCATCGTCGTCAACCCGCTGCTGTTCCGGACGGTGGAGCCGATCGTGGCGTGGGTCACCCGCCACGCGCGCCTGCGCTCGCTACTCGACCGGGCGGCGCCGCTCGACGGGGGCGAAGTGTCACGCGAGATGCGTACAGCACGGAAGGCGCACCGGGCGGTGCTGGTCGGTTACGGCCCGACTGGAAAGACCGTTGCCCGACTGCTGAAAGAAAGCGGCATCGAGCCGACGATCATCGAGCTCAATATCGAGACTGTCCGCGCCATCCGCGATGAGGGCCTCGACGCCGTCTACGGCGACGCGACGCGGCCGGAAACGCTGATCGAGGCCGGCGTCGACGGCGCCAACACGCTCATCCTGACGTCCGCCGGAATGGCCAACAGCAGTGAAGTGATCCGCGCGGCACGCGAGACCAACCCGCGCATCCGCGTGCTGGCGCGCGCCCCGTACTTGCGTGACCTGGCGGAACTCCGGGAAGCCGGCGCCGATACCGTCTTCGCCGGCGAAGGCGAAGTGGCACTGGCGTTCGTCGAGGATCTGCTGTCGCGATTGGGCGCGACGGCCGAGCAGATCGATCGCGAGCGGGCGCGTGCGCACACGGAATTGTTTGGCGAGGCGGCCACCCGCGCTGCTGCGGCCGAACGGCGCCCCTGATGACCAGAGCGTTGAGAAGCGCTGTTGCCTGAGGCGGGCCAAGATTGACTTAAGTTGCTGAACCTAAATGGGTTAGCTTGCGATAATTGGCGTCTGCACTAAGCGCCGGTTGATGCAGAAACACCCTGTCGATCCTGACGATTCCCGTTCGACGTCTAAGCAGGAGCCGGTGCCTTGGCCGGCATGGCTCGATGACGATGCGTAGATCGCTTGAATACGCGTTGCGCTCGCCACATAGTGAGCGACGAGCTCGACGTAATAACTTCATCGCCAGACGTTGAATGGATCTGTCATGGGACTGCTGACCGACTTCCGATACGCGATTCGTTCGCTCGCCCGCGCGCGCGGGCTGGCTCTGACCGTGATTGTGACGCTCGCCCTTGGCATCGGCGCCAATGCGGCGATTTTCTCCGTCGTGCGCGGCGTGTTGCTGGCGCCGCTCGTCAATGACGACGAAGAGCGGCTCGTCTACATTCGCCAGAGCGCGCCGGGGCGCGGCGCCGAAAACGTCAACTTCTCGGTTCCCGAGATCAACGACCTTCAGGCGGGGCTCAAGACCATCGGCAAGTTGGGCGATTTCTCGACCATCGATTTCACGTTGGTCGGCCTCGGCGAACCGCGCGTAGTCCGCGCCGGTGTCGTGAGCGGATCGTTTTTCCCGGTGATGGGTCTGCAGCCGATTCGCGGCCGGTTGATCGATGCCACCGACGACGGCCCGCAGGCTGCCAGCGTTACGGTACTGACGCATCGCTTCTGGACGGAATCGCTGGGCAGCGACGAGACGCTGCTTGGCAAGCAGATCAAACTCGGCGATCGCGCCTCGACGATCATCGGCATACTCGAGCCGTCGGTGCCGTATCCCGCGGAAACGCAACTGATCGCCAACGTCGTGACCAGCTCACATCACATGTCGGCGACCATGCAGGACGGCCGCGTGCATCGCATGACGGAGTTGTTCGGCCGGCTGGTGCCGGGCGCGAGTCTCGAGCAGGCGGTCGCCGAGCTGCGCACGGTGCATGCCGCAATGATGGCAGCGCACAAGGAAGCTTATCCGCCGCGCGATGATTTCAGAATCAACGCCGTCAGGCTGCGCGATCAGATCACGTCTCCCGCGCGCACCATCCTGCTGGTACTGCTCGGCGCGTCTGGCTTGATCTTCATCATCGCGTGTTCGAACGTCGCCAACCTGATCCTCGCGCGATCGGTGCGCCGCGAGGGCGAGCTCGCGGTGCGCGCCGCCCTTGGCGCCGGCGTCGGCGCCCTGCGGCGCACGCTGCTCGCGGAAAGTGTCTTGCTGTGCGGCGCCGGCGCTGTTCTTGGCGTCCTCATCGCGCGACCGATGTTGAACGTCATCGCTCGCTACGCGTCTCGCTACTCGGTGCGCGCGCTCGATCTGACCGTCGATTCCACGCTGTTGTGGGTGGGCGTCACGCTCGCGTTGATCTCGTCGGTGCTGCTGGCGTTTGTGCCGCGGCTGCCCTCGGCGGATTCGGCAGCGGGCCTCGGATTGTCAACGGGCAGCGTCCGCGTCACCAGCGGCACCAATCGCCGCCTGCAAGCGTTTGCCGTGACGCAGATCGCCGCGTCGTTCGTGCTGCTGGCGGGTGCCGGCGCGTTGCTGGCGACCCTGATCGCCCTGCAGCGACAGAATACCGGGGTCGACCTCCGCAACGTGCTCGCAGTGCACGTTCCGTTGAATTTCGAGCGGCCGCCCGAACAGACGCTGCCGTTGTATCGCGAAGCGATCCGTAAGATCGGCGATTTGCCCGGCGTCGAACAGGTGGCGGTCGGCACCATCGTGCCGTGGCGCGAGGCGGGGGCCTTCTTCGACGCGCAGTTCACCGTCGAGGGTTATCAGAAAGCCGACGGCGAGGACGATCCGCGCGCGAGCTTCCGGACCGTGTCGCCCGGATTTTTCCGCTCGCTCGGTGTCCCGATCATCGCCGGCCGCGACTTCAACGACAACGATCGGTCCGACACCGAAAAGGTCGTAATCATCAGCGAGAGCGTGGCGCGGCGGATGTTCAACACCCAGGAAGTCGTCAACCGCAAGTTGATGTGGACCGATCCCGTGATGAAGTTCATCGGCATTTCGACCGGCGGACGCCGCATCGTCGGCATCGCGGCGGACCTAGACGATGAAAACATTGTTCCGGGACCGAAGCTGACCGTCTATCACCCGATGGAGCAGGAGTTCGGCGGCGGCCGGCTGTTCGTGCACGCGAAGGTGGATCCCTACACGCTGGTCACGCCCATCACGAAGATCATCCGCGACATCTCCGCCGAGCAGCCTGTCGAGCGAGCGGCGACGCTCGAGGACGTTCGCGCCGAAGTGCTCGCGCCCAATCGCGTCAACACTCTGGTGTTTGGCGGGTTCGCGCTGGTCGCGCTGACGATCGCGATCGTCGGCGTCGCGGGCGTGTTGGCGTTCTCGGTCAGCGCGCGCATGCGAGAGTTCGGCGTCCGCCTCGCCATCGGATCGACACCCTCGGACCTGCTGACGCGGATATTGAAGGAAGGCGCGCTCATCGCTGCTGCCGGCATCGTCACGGGGATCATCGCCGGATTTGCGTTGCTGCGCTTCGCCGGCGGCTTTTTTGGCGAGATCGAAGTGCCAGGCGTGATGCCGCTTGCCGGCGCGGCCGCGGTGCTGATCGCCGCCGCCGTCGTCGCGTCGCTGATGCCCGCGACGCGAGCGTCGCGTGTGGATGTGATGGAAGCGCTGAGGTCCGAATAAGTCCGGCGCCGGGGTGCCGCGGCGGGTTACCGGATGATCAGCGAATCTTCGTCCGGCACGTCGGCCAGCGCCACCTTGAGGTTGCCGGCGTTGGTCGCGTAGGCCAACGCGGTGTTGAGGGAGATGGTGCCGTTGCGCACCAGCTTTTCCAGCTCACCGTCGAAGTACTGCATGCCATCCAGGGATCCGTCGCGCATGGCATCGAGCAGCGTCTTGCCTTCGCGCTCGCCGGTCTCGATGTATTCGCGGGTGCGCATCGTCGCCTTGAGGATCTCGAGGATGGCCATCCGGCCGCCCTCGCGCCGGGGAATCAGACGCTGCGCGATGAAATAGCGGAACGACGCGGCCAGCCGGCTCCGCACCGCTTGCTGATCAGACACCTCGAACGTACCGACAATGCGCTCGACGGTCTTCGATGCGTCGATGGTGTGGAGCGTCGAGAACACGAGGTGACCCGTCTCAGCAGCGGTCAGCGCAATCTCGATCGTCTCGCGATCGCGCATTTCGCCGACGAGGATCACCTTGGGCGCCTGGCGCAGCGCGGCGCGCAGCGCCAACGCAAAGGTCGGCGTGTCGGTGTGCAATTCCCGCTGATGCACCGTGCCCTTTTTGTGGTTGTGAAGAAATTCAACCGGATCCTCGATCGTCAAGATGTGATCCGCCCGACTCTCGTTGATGAGATCGATGATCGCCGCGAGCGTCGACGACTTACCCGACCCCGTCGGACCGGTCACCAGCACGATGCCGTTCTTCAACGCCCCCAGTTCGGCGAGGTGCGGCGGCAGTCCGAGCTCCGCAATCGACGGGATGCGCTGCGCGATCATGCGCATGACGATCGCGAAGCTGCCTCGCTGTCGAAACACGTTGACGCGAAACCGGCAGCGGTCCGGCAACGCATACGACAGGTCGCACGCGCCCTGGTTCTTCAGCGTGCGTAAGACGATTTCGTTATCGCGAATCAGATCCCGCGCAATCGCGGCGGTGTCCTCGGGTCGCAGCGATGGCAGCTGCGCGATCGGCACCACGGTCAGCTCGCCATACCGTTCGACTTGCGGCGGCCGCCCCGGCGAGAACACGAGGTCGCTGATGCCGTCACCCGAATCCAGCATCGCCTGGATCAGCGCCGGCGTCGCGATCGCGCGAGCGTCGGACGATCCGAACAGCGACGCCGTCAGCTCGGATACCGTCAATTCGGCATGGCTCATAGAGGACCGGTAGCTTACCTCATTCATTCTCCATTCTCGCGGCCATCAATTGCTTCAACTCCACCGCGTTGGCGACAGCCATGCCCTCTGGATCGTTATTGAAGTACGCGTACACCGGCCGGCCGTCCTGGAGCTGCTCGTGCAGGCGCGCCGCCCACATGTCGAGTCTCGTGATGTCGTACCTGCCGAAATACCGTCCACTCGGCCCGTGAAATCGGACGTAGGTGAACGGGCCGACGAACGGTGAGGTGATCGCCGAGCCGCGCATGTCGTGGAGGCACATGGCAGCCGCGTGGGCATCGAGCACTTCGTAGGTTTCTTCCACGTACCAGGACGGATGCCTGAATTCGACGACATGCTGGAGTTGATGGGCGGCCGGCTTCGCGCCGAGCTCGCCCAGCGTGCGCGGCAGGACTCCCAGAAAGTCATCGAGCCGCTGCAAGTCGCGATGAAAGCTTCCGGGCAGCTGGTAAAGGATTGGACCGAAATGATCATGCAGCTCGCGCGCATGCTCGAACAGGCGTGCCACCGGTTCTTCCGGCTCCCGCAAGCGCTTCAAGTGCGTCAGAAAACGGCTCGCCTTGATCGCGTAGAGAAAATCATCGGGCGCACGCTCGCGCCAGGCCGCAAAGGTTGACGGTTCCGGCAGCCGGTAGAACGAGTTGTTGATTTCTACGGTGTCGAACAGCGTGACGTAATGATCGAACCACAGTCGCGCGGGCATCGCCGCCGGGTAGACGGGCCCGCGCCAGTGTTTGTAGTTCCACCCGGAGCAACCAATCCGCAACAAGCCATCAACCCGCCGTCAACAATAGCGCGCCAATCGCCACTCCGATCGCGATGCCGGCGACGGCCGACGCAGCCTGCTGCCATCCGGCGCGTGCCACCGGTGCGATCGGCGGCGAAGGCGGCGCCCGACGGCTCATCCGCTGCTTGATGTCCGCTACGACGCGGACTAATGTCGCGACTTCGGCCCGCAGGTCCGACAGGTGCTGTTTCGATTGATCGATGGACTGCTCGAGCTCGGCGAGACGGGTGTCCATCGCATCAGACGGCGAATCGTGCGATGAATCCCCACTTTTCCGCGCCGTCTCCGTCGTGAAGGCGAGCAGCGGATCGACGTCGACGATGGGATCGTGGTTGGGTTGCGACACTGCGGCCTCCGCCAGAGGCCTCGCAATGCCAATCGCGTGCCGTTACCGCTCTTCGGTGACGGGTTCGAGATCCGCGGAGACCCGCGTCACTCGTTCGGCCGGGACCGTGACCACGCGTGTCCAGCGGCGATACCCATCGCGCTCGACCCAGACCAGGTGCGCCCCGGCACGGAGATTGGGAACGCGAACCGGGGTCGTACCGACCGGCCGACGATTGACGAAAACCGCGGCGTCTGGCAAGTCGGCGTTCACGGCAAGCGTGCCGCGATAGACGGTCGGCTGCGCAACCACTGATGTCGCCGGTTCGGGAGTTGGGTTCACTGCCGCAGCTGCTGGCGGCCCGCCCACTTGCGGGGAGACACGTGTGGCTGCCGCCGTTCGGGCGCTCGATGCCTCGGGCCGGTCTGGGCGGGGCGTCACCATCAACTGCCAAAGCAACAGGGACCCGGCTATCACGACAACGACGGCTGCGGGGACTATCGAGGGTTTGTGAGTGGACGCGCGCGTCGGCAGCCGGCGCGGCGGCAGGACGGATTCAGTGGGCTGCAGCTCGCGCAACGCGCCGACCAATGCGGCGAGCTCGAGTTTGAGCGACGTGACTTCGGACGTCAGGCGCTCGACGGAAGCATCGAGCCGCCCGACGCGGCTATCGAGATCGTTCGGGTGGTCCTGCACGGGGGTCCCTCCGCACTGTCATCAGCGATGTCGCCGTGGCGCATCGCGCATTCGGAAGGGGGAGGACCCGATCGTAACCCAGTTACGCCGACTTCTTCTCGACCGCCTTTAGTTTCAACTCGTTCTGGCCCCTGAGGATGGAACACCACTGCTTGTGGTCGGCAACTGGCATACCACATTCAACGCACACCTGAACTCGTGTCTTCGGTGCTTCGTCCTTACCCAGCAAACGACTCAGAAACGACATGGACCCTCCGCTTTTCTTGATACGTGAGACGGATTCGAAGAGTTCATGGTTGGCAGGATATTTTTGCGCGGCGCGCCCAACTCTCGGCCGGGTACGGCCCGTCTAACACCGCGATATGACGTTACCGACGAACGATCTCAAGCTGGCCGTCCGCGGCCTCTTCCGTAACCCGCTGTTCTCGATCGTGGCGGTAATGTCCCTCGCGCTTGGCATCGGCGCCAACACCGCGATCTTCACGCTGATCGACCAGATTCTGCTGCGCAAGCTGCCCGTCGAAAACCCTGAGGAGCTCGTCATGCTCTATCAGTCGGGTCCGCATAGCGGCAGCAACATGGGTGCGCGGATGCATTCGTACCCGATTTACCAGGAGTATCAAAAGCGTGCGGAGCCGCTGGCCGAAGTCCTAGCGCGGCGGCTGGCCGATGCGTCGGTCAGCGTCGACAACCAGACCGAGCGCGTCGAGATCGAAATGGTTTCCGGTAATTTCTTCACGATGCTCGGCGTCGGTCCGGCGGCGGGCCGCGTGTTCAATTCACAGGAAGACGATCAGATTTACCAGGGACATCCGGTGGTGGTGCTCAGCTACGACTACTGGAATCGCCGCTTCAATCGCGATCCATCGGTTGTCGGCAAGAAGATCCTCGTCAACAACTACCCGATGACCATCGTCGGCGTCTCCGCGCAAGGGTTCGCCGGCATCGACCCGGCGCGCGCGCCGCAGATGCGCGTGCCGATTTTGATGAAGCCGGTGATCGTCCCCGAATGGGCGTGGCTGCGCATGGATGACGAGCGCTCGCGTTGGGTGCAAGTGTTCGCCCGCCTGAAGCCCGGCGTCACCGTGGAGGCAGCGCAGGCGCCGTTGCAGGGACTGTTCCTGCAGATCCGCCAGCATGAGATGACGCTGCCTGGCGCGAAGAACTGGTCGGCGTTCACTCGTGAGCGCTTCATGCAAGGCAAGCTGAACGTCGAGAAGGCCGACGTCGGCTACTCGCCGTTGCGCAACGATTTTTCCACCGCCTTGATCGTGCTGATGGCCATGGTCGGCCTGGTGCTGTTGATTGCGTGCGCCAATGTGGCGAATCTGCTGATCGCGCGCGGGTTCATGCGCCAGCGGGAGATCGCCGTTCGCCTCTCGCTCGGCGCGACGCGTGGACAGCTGGTGCGGCAGCTGTTGACGGAAAGCGTCCTGTTGTCGTTGGTCGGCGGCCTGATCGGCGTCGGACTGTCCATCGCGCTGACGCGCGGGTTGATCGCCTTGATTCCGCAGCAGCAGCCACTACTGATCGTCCCGACACCGGACTTGCGAATCCTGTCGTTTACGTTCGCGCTCACGCTGCTCACCGGCGTCGTCTTCGGCTTATTGCCGGCGCTGCGCGCCAGCAATCCCGATCAGTGGGGCACCCTCAAAGATACGGTTGGCGGAATCGCCGGCAGCGGCGGTTCGCTGTTCCTCCGGAAGAGCCTCGTCGCCGCGCAGGTGGCGCTGAGCTTCCTCCTGCTGTTCGGCGCCGGCCTGTTCGTGCGCAGTCTGCAGAACCTGCAGACCACCGACACCGGCATGCAGCTCGACAACCTGGTGATGTTCCGGCTCAATCCGGCGCTGAGCGGCTACAGCCACGAACGCGCCAACAATTTTTACAGCGAGCTGCTCGATCGCCTCCGCGGCTCCGCCGGAGTAACGGGAGCGGGCACCGCTGCCGTCTCTCTCCTTGCCGGCGACGAGTGGGACAGCAGCACCTCGGTCGAGGGCCATCAGGCGAAGGACGGCGAGGACATGCAGGCATTCATGAACGCGCTGTCGCCCGGCTACTTTTCGACGATGGGGATCCGGTTTCTCGAGGGGCGGGATTTTACGCCGCTCGATGCGAAGGAAAATCCGACCGTCGCGATCGTCAACCGCAAGTTCGCGCAGCATTTCTTCGGTGACAAGAGCGCCATCGGCAAACGCATCGGCCGCGGCACGGGCCCGAACACCAAATTCAACGTCGAGATCATCGGCGTCGTCGAGGACTCGCTTTACGAGGGACCGCGCGAAGGCGTGCACCGGCAGGTGTTCTGGCCGTCATGGGGCAACAGCGGCGTCGCCTTTTACGTGCGCACCACCGATGCGTCAGCGGGCGCGTTCAACATGATCCGAAACGAAGTGAAGCGCCTGGATGGGTCGATGCCGGTCTATGACATGAAGACCGTACAGGGGCAGCTTGATGAAACGCTGCTGACCGATCGTCTGATCGCCCTGCTGTCGGCCGGATTCGGCATGCTTGCGACCTTGCTGGCTTCGATCGGCCTGTACGGCGTGATGGCGTTCATCGTCGCGCGTCGCCGGAAGGAACTTGGGTTGCGGCTGGCGCTGGGCGCCGAGCCGGCAGGCGTTCTCTGGATTGTGATGAAAGAGGTGCTGATCCTGCTGGCGATCGGGCTCGCTATCGGCGTGCCGACTGCGATCGGCCTGGGTCGGTACGTCTCGTCGCAGCTGTATGGAATTCAGCCGAACGATCCATGGATCGCGGTGGCGACGGTTGCTCTGTTGTCAATCGTGTCGGTCGCGGCGGGTTTGATTCCCGCCGGAAAGGCCAGCAGGATCGATCCGATTCTGGCCTTACGCTACGAATAGCGGAAATCGGTCAACAGTTGAGAACGAAACTCGCACCCACTTATCCATCGACCTTGAACGTTCTCGATCCGACCTGCTGCCCGTCGATGAACACATCGACGCTGTAGTCGCCTGGGGGGAACCCACCGGAGTTCTGCAGTTGAAACTCGGTCGAGGCCGGGCCGTCGTACGACACCTGCTTGGTCGGCTCATCGATCACCTGCGTGCCGAACTTCCATTTGACGCCGATGGTGCCCTTACCCGCCGCTTTGGTCTGGACGGCGACGTACACGGTTTCGCTGGGCTTGAACAGCGTGGTGATGCTGGCGACGCTGCGGTCCTGGTTGAGCGACCGCCCGATTTGGATGTTGGCGAGCTCCAGCGGACCGCTGGAGCAGGCGAGCATGGCGACGATCGTCAGAAACGGGAGCGTCCGTGTAACGCGGTTCACTGCTTTTTCTCCTCGGCAATGCGGGCTTCGAGGCTTTTCAGCGCTCCTGCCGCGAACGCCTTGCACCCGTGATCGACGAATGGATCCGGTCCGGCGCCCTTCAGCTCCGCGCGCTTCTGGATCTTGGCGTCGAGCCCGGTCGCCGAAGGGTGTGTTGACACCACGATGTCGCACGGCAATTCCGCCACGCGAGTAATGCTGCGACGGAAGGCAGCCACGCGCTCGGGTTCAGCGGTGTACTTGAAACCCGGCGCGGATACTGCGGTGAGGCTGTCGGCGTAGACCAGGTTGAGGCACTTGCCGTTCTCGCACGACTGCCAGGTCCAGGCGGTGCTCCCAGGTGTGTGACCGGGCGTGAAATTCGCGGTGATTGCAAGATTGCCGACGCGAAGCGTTTCGCTGTCTTTGACGACTCGCACCTGCTTCACCGCCGGAAAACCGTTCTCCGCCTTGCCAAATCCGAACTGCGGATCGTCCGGCGTGTTCTCGCCGCGCTGCAGGGCGTCGGCGCTTGACGGGCTCGCCGCCACGGTAGCGCCGCTGGCGCGTTGCAACGCGCTGATTCCGCCGGCGTGATCGTAATGGCCGTGCGAATTGAGAATCAGCTTGACGTCGGCGATGCGGAAGCCGAGCTTGCGAATGCTCGCCTCGATAAGTGCCGCCGACTGCTCGAGGCCGCCGTCGAGAAGGATGTGACCGGCGTCACCGGCGATCAGAATCGCCGACAAACCGTCGGTGCCGACGTAGTAGCTGTTGCCGTAGATGCGAAACGGCTCGCGCGGTTTGTTCCACTCGTCGCACATGCTGCAGATGTGCGGCGGATCCGACTGGAACGCGGGCGTTTGCAAGGTGACCAACAGCAGCACGACAAGGCCGGCGATGTGCACGGATCCATTGTAATCGGCTGAACAGGACCGAATATGACCAGTGCCACGGGCGGAAACGGATTAAGCTGCCCCGATGGAGCTGGACCGTCGCGTCTGCGATCGCGCACGCCGATCCCGCGACGCGCGATTCGACGGCAAGTTTTTCATCGCCGTCACCAGCACGCGAATTTATTGCCGGCCGATCTGCCCTGCGCGATCGCCGAAGGACGAGAACATTCGCTATTACTCGACCGCCGCGGCCGCCGAAGCGGCGGGGTTCCGGCCGTGCCTGCGCTGCCGGCCGGAAGCGGCGCCCGGCACACCGGCCTGGTTCGGCACGTCGAGCGTCGTGTCACGCGCGTTGCGGCTGATTACGGAAGGCGCCCTCGATCACGGCGGCGTGGACCCGCTCGCCGATCGCGTCGGTGTGACTTCGCGCCATCTGCGGCGGCTGTTCGTTCAGCACCTAGGTGCGACGCCGCTCGAGGTCGCGCTGACGCGGCGGGTCCAGCTCGCGAAAAAACTGCTCGACGAAACGCGCCTGCCGCTGGCGCAGGTCGCGGCGGCCGCCGGTTTTGGCAGCGTGCGTCGCTTCAACGGCGAAATCCGGCGGACGTATGCGCGCACCCCGGGCGAATTGCGACGACTGTCGCGCGCGGTTTCCCAAGGCAGCGGGTATCGGTTCAAGCTGGCCTATCGCCCGCCCTATGACTGGAAGGCGCTGATCGCATTCCTCGCTGCGCGTGCCACGCCCGGTGTCGAGATCGTCGAGGGCGAACGCTATTCGCGCACCATCGCCGTCAACGGCAGCATCGGGTCGATCTCGGTGAGCCACGTCGCAGACGCGTCGATGCTGATAGTCGACGTGCAGACCGCCGAGCCGCGGCGTCTACTGACGATCATCGAGCGGGTGCGGCGGATGTTCGATGTCGGCGCCGATCCCGCGGCAATCGCGGCCCAACTCGGCGATGACCCATTACTGCGGCGGCCGCTCACGGCTCATCCGGGCATTCGCACGCCGGGCGCATGGGATCCGTTCGAACTCACCGTCCGCGCCGTCATTGGCCAGCAGATTTCCGTCCGCGCCGCGACGACCATCGCCGGACGCCTTGCCACGCGGTGGGGCACGCCAATCGGAAGCGATCACCGGCTGACGCATCTGTTCCCATCGCCCTCGCAACTTGCCGCAGCGCCGGTCGAAGAGGCCGGACTTCCCGCGGCTCGTGCCGACACGCTGCGTGCCGTGGCGCGCGCGGTCAGGGACGGTGTCGTGAATTTCGACGACGACACGGGGCTTGCCGCGCTGCGCGCGATCGCCGGCATCGGCGATTGGACGACGCAATACGTCGCGATGCGGGCGCTGAATCACCCCGACGCTTTCCTGTCCGGCGATCTGATTTTGAAACGCATGGCCGGCGGCGTCAGCGCGCGCCAATTGGCGCTGCGCTCGGAGGCGTGGCGGCCTTGGCGTGCCTACGCCGTCATGCTGTTGTGGCTGTCTGCCGGCGATCAACGAACACTTTCTCGGAGGGAAACGCATGCGGACATTCATCGGCCTGCTCTGCGTGGCAGCGGTGCTCGCTCCACCGCTGGCCGGGCAATCTACGCCGTCAAGGATCTTGGAGATCCGGTCCTATAACCTGAAACCGGGAACGCGCGAGGCCTTTCATCAGCTGTTTCTGAAGGAAGCGCTGCCGATGCTGCGGCGATGGAAGGTCGACGTCGTCGGCTACGGCCCGTCGCTGCACGACCGCGACTCGTACTTCCTGATGCGTGCCTTCGACGGCGTCGGCAAGCGGCAGCAGGACGAAGACGCGTTTTACGGCAGCGAGGAATGGATCAAGGGCCCGCGGGAGCGCATTCTCGCCGGCATTGATTCGTACACGACCATCGTCATCAGCGTGGACGAAGCGACCTTGGCGGGGATGCGAAGGGCTGGAGGCGGGACCATGGGCGTTGCGAAGGATGTCGAGGAGCTGACGAAGTTGAATGAGGACTACGTGCAGTCGGTGCAGCGATCCGATGTGAAGCGTTTCCGCGAGATTCTGGCGCCTGATTTTCTGTGCTCGATGCCGGACGGCTCGTTGCTGGATCGCGAGGCGTTCCTCGACTACACGGCGCGCCCGGTGACGATCCGCAATCTGCAGGCGCAGGACGTCAACGTGCGGTTGCTGGGTGATGTCGCGATCGTGCATGCGCGTACCAGTTACGTGACGGCGGACGGCACGCCCGGCGGCGGCCGTTACACGGACGTCTGGGCCCGCCGCGACGGCCGGTGGCTCGCGGTATCCGCGCACGTGACCAGACGCTGACCCGATTCGCGGCGGCGCAGTAATATCTGCGTCGTGCGCGTTGCCATCGTCGGTGGGCCGGGGGTCGGGAAGAGCACGCTGGTGCGGCAGCTGGCCGACCTGTATCACAACGGCGCGTACGGCGAGGGCGAGAAAGGCGTCTGGGATCCGCGGGTCCTCGAGGACATCGCCGACGGCGTCAATGCCGTCGGCGTGACGGAGTATTTCGCGCGGCTTTACGACGCCAACTACCGCGACGCGGCGCTGCACGACGGCGCGCGCCGCGTGATCTTTTTCGAGGGCGCGCGGATCACGCTGGAAGCGCACATGGCGGAGTACCCGGCGGCCGACCATCCCGCGCTGCGCCGCGTGCTGTCGATCGGCGATGCGTGGAACCCTGACAGGGTCATCGTCCTGACGTCGAGCACTGCGACGATCGAGAAACATATCCGGCAGCGCAACCGCGATCACGAAAACGTCGAGAACATGGTGCGGCGCTTCCGTCTGATCGACGGCGAATTCCGGAGGCTCGCGCCGCTTTACCCGAACACGATCGTGATCGATCGCGACGGCAAGGAGTTTCACGAGCGCCGCGGTTTGCTCGAGATCATTGCGGCGGCACGCCTGCCGATGTTCGAGGAAATTCCTTACGCGCGGTCATGAGTTTCACGTATGATTGCTGGTTTGCACGTCTTGACTTACCAAAACTTCCCTGGTGATTGGAGTGGTTACGTATATGAGAATTGCCGCACTCGCTTTCGTGTTGCTCGCGACCGTCGCCTCCTCGCCGATTGTCGCCCGGCAGAGCAAGCTCGATTTCACGCTGATGAATCGCACCGGCGTGACGATCATGGAGCTCTACGTGTCGCCGGATGAAGCCGACGATTGGGAAGAGGATGTTCTCGGCCGCGACGTGCTGAAGCACAATGAGTCGGTCGACATCACGTTCTCGCGCAGCGAGAAGTCGTGCGACTGGGATCTGAAGATCAAAGACGAGGACGGCGACGAGATCGAGTGGGACAGCCTCGACCTGTGCGCGGCTTCGCACATCACGCTGCAGTACCAGAACAACAAGCCGACGGCGATCATCAAGTAACGCGCGCGTCCTCACGACGGGGCCTGCATCAAGCCGGGCCCTGTCGAAACTTTCCCCAACGCTTCGCCACCGCTGTCGGCTGACCGCTGGCCCCGCCCTTGCACTACAGCCGGCATGGCCGATTCCATGCCCTTGTCCGTGCAGCCTTTGAGTCAGCGAATGGAGATACTGGCCGCGCTGGAACCCAGTCCGTTTCCAGTGATCAGCCTGTACCTCAGCCTCAAGCCCAACCAGAACGGCAGAGAAGACTTCGACGTGTTCGTGCGCAAGGTGTTTCCGGAGCGCGCCAAGTCGTTCCGGCAGAACTCACCGGAGCGCGACAGCTTCGACCAGGACGCCGAGCGGATCCGGCAGTATCTGGCCAGCGAACGCGATCCGTCATGGCAGGGCGTCGCCATTTTCGCCTGCGCGGGCGCGCAGCTGTTCGAAGCCATCCCGCTCGAAACGCCGTTTGACGATCATTGGATGTTCGTCGGGTCGGTGCCGCATCTCTACCCGCTCGCCAAGCTCGTGGATACATATCCGCGCTATGCCGCGGTCATGGTCGACACCAACAAAGCGCGCATCCTGGTCTTCAGCCTGGCGGCGACCGAGCGCGAGGAAAGAATCGTCAACGACAAGACACGCCGCAGCTCACAGGGCGGCTGGTCGCAAGCCCGGTACCAGCGCCGCGCCGACAACGTGCACCTGCATCACATGAAGGAAGTGGCGGAGGCGCTCGAGCGGATTGTGCGCGAAGAACATCTCAACCAGATTGTCGTCGCCGCTGACGAAGTGGCGCTGCCAAAACTACGCGAGCAGCTGCCGGCCCATCTGGCCGAGAAGATCGTCGCGACGGTGCCGCTGCAGCGCAACGCTCCTGGCAGCGCACTCGAGGACACCCTCGCCGAGATCTGGCGGAAGGACGCGGAGTCCGACGCCGAAAAGGTGCAGGAGCTGTTCGACGAGTGGCTCGGCAGCGGACTCGGCGTGACCGGTCCCGAGGCGACGCTGCGCGCGTTCGAGCTCGGACAGGTCGAAGAGCTGATCATCACCGGCGCGGTCGAAACGTTGAAGCCGGTGCAGACAATGCCGGCCAACTCTGCGACGGAGATGCAGGCCGACACCTCGGCGCCGCAGGGCGGCGTCGACGAATCGCGGTTGAAGCTGTCCGCTGAATTAATCAAGCGCGCGCAACAGACCGCCGCCCGCATCCGCTTCATCGAGGATGCCAGCCTTCTGGAGGAGGTCGGCGGCGTCGGCGCGCTGCTACGGTTCCGCATATGAGCAAACACAACAAGGTCAACCCAGGGATGTACACGCAGGCCGGCCGGCTGTCGCCGGACGACATCGCGCGCGAGCGGCAAAAGCAGGTCGACGCCGCGTCGACTCGCCGGATGGAAGGCAAACCGCCTTCCTACACCAAGGCGACGCCCTCCGGAGAATCGGCAGCCGATGCCGCCGACGCCGAACCGGCTGATCAGTCGGAACATCAGTCAGAGACCGAAGACGACGAGAAGTAGCGACGAACGGCATAACCAGGCGAAGAGACATTCGCCGACACAGCCGCGGCGGCAACGGTAGAATCTGACCACGACTCAGCTTTGCTAGGAGTGGTCATGTTCAAACAATCAGTTCTGCTTGTCGGTACCGTGCTGCTTGCCGGCCCGGTGATCGAGGCGCGGCCGTCTGCATTCACCGCGACGACGCCGAGCCTCGTCGAGGGCCGCCAGCCCGCGCAACAGCAACGGCCGGCACCACCTCCATCCATCGACGACCGCACCTCGGGCATGAAAAAGCTCGACGGCTACTTCCCAATCTACTGGGACGAGCGGAGCGGCTCGCTGTTCCTCGAAATCCCGCGCTTCGATACCGAGTTCCTGTTCACCACCGGATTGTCGGCCGGTCTCGGCTCGAACGACATCGGCTTGGACCGCGGCTCCGGCCGCGGCAGCAGGCTGGTCGTCTTCCAGCGCGTCGGCCCGCGCGTGTTGCTCGTGCAACCGAACCAGTCGTTCCGATCGAGCAGTGCCAACCCGCTCGAACGCAAGTCGGTCGAGGACTCGTTCGCGAAGTCAATCCTGTGGGGCTTCACCGTCGCGGCGGAATCGGGCGGCCGCGTGCTCGTCGACGCGACCGATTTTTACCTGCGCGATGTCGCCAACGCCGCTGCGAGCTTGCGGCCGGGCAATTACCGGGTCGATCGCACGCGCAGCGCGTTCTATCTGCCGAACACCCGCAACTTCCCGATGAACACGGAAGTCGACATGACCTTGACGTTCGTCAACGAGCCGACCGGCGGTGGCGGCGGCGGCGGACCGGTCCAGGGGCCGGCGCCGATCGGCCAGACCGCAGGTGGCGGCGGCGGCGGTTTTGGCGGCGGCTTGTTCTCGGGATCGGTGGCGAGCGTGACGCCCACACCGGAAGCGGTGACGCTGCGACAGCATGCCTCGTTCGTGCAACTGCCGGACAACAACTTCAAGCCGCGGCACGATGATCCCCGCGCCGGATACGGCGGCGCGACCTTCGTCGATTTCAGCCAGCCAATCGGCGAGCCCATTCAATTTCGCTACATCCGGCGCCATCGGCTCGAAAAGAAAGATCCCAACGCCGCGATCAGCGAACCGATCAAGCCGATTCAGTACTGGGTTGATCCCGGAGCGCCGGAAGACGTCAAGAAAGCGCTGATCGAAGGCGCGATGTGGTGGAACCAGGCCTTCGAGGCCGCGGGCTTCCGCAACGCCTTCAAGGTCGACGTGCTTCCGGCGGACGCCGATCCGATGGACATCCGCTACAACATGATCAACTGGGTGCATCGCTCGACGCGCGGCTGGAGCTCCGGCGGGTCGGTGTCCGACCCGCGCACCGGCGAGATCATCAAGGCCACCGTCACGCTCGGATCGTTGCGCGACCGCCAGGACTACATGATCTTCGAGGGGCTACTGTCGCCGTACACCAACGGCACCGAACGGCCCTCGATCCTCTATGACGCTGCGCTGATGCGCATCCGCCAGCTGTCCGCGCACGAAGTCGGTCACACGCTCGGCCTCGGCCACAACTATTACAGCAGCAGCAAGGGCTGGATCTCGACGCTGGATTACCCGCACCCGCTCGAGACGCTGCGTGAAGACGGCACCATCGATCTGTCGAAGGCCTACGAGCAGAAGATCGGCGACTGGGACAAGGTCGCGATCAATTACGGCTACCGGCAGTTTCCGGCCGGCACCGACGAGGCGGCGGCGCTGACCAAGATCCTCGACGATGCGTGGAAGGAGGACTTGCGGTACTTCACGAACCAGGATACCGACATTCACCCGCGCTCGGACCAGTGGTCGAACGGCACCGATCAGGCCGACGAGCTGGCGCGCATCATGCGCGTGCGCCGCGCGGCGCTCAATCGCATCGGCGTCAACACGATCCGCACCGGCACGCCGACCGCGCTGATCGAAGAGCCGCTGGTCACGACCTATATGTACCACCGCTACACGGTGGAATCCGCGGCGTCGATGATCGGCGGCCAGGACTTCGTCTATGCGATGCGCGGCGATGGCCGCACGCCCGTCGAATGGGTGTCTGGCGAAGCCCAACGCAAGGCGATCGACGCGCTCGGGCAGACGTTGCGCGTCTCCGAACTGGTGCTGCCGCAGCGGATTCTCGAGTTGATTCCGCCGCGGCCGCCCGGCTACGGCATGCACCGCGAATTGTTCAATCGCACGACCGGCGAGGCGTTCGATCCGATCGCGCCGGCGGCGATCGCCGCCGAAGTGACGATCGGGTTCGTGCTGCAGCCGGATCGGGCGGCGCGCATGGTGGCCCAGCACGCCGTGGAGCAATCGCGGCCTGGGCTTGGCGAAGTGATCGATCGTCTCGTCAAGGCGGCGTTCGAACAGACCACGACCACCAATTACGAGTCGGAAGTGCGCCGCGCCGTCGAGCGTGTGCTGGTCGATCGCGTCGCCTGGCTCGCCGCCTCGTCGCCAAATGCGCAGGTGCGCGCCATCGCCTCGCTCAAGTTGCAGCAGATTGCCGATCGGGTCCGTCCGCCGGCGGCAGCGCCGGGCAGACCCGGCACGGCGGGCGAGCTCGAGCGCGCGCATCGGGCGTTGTTGGCGGCCGATATCAAGCGCTTCCTCGAACGGCCGATGAACGACGCCATGTCGGCGCGGATTATCGCGCCGCTGGCGGCGCCGCCGGGCGCGCCGATCGGCGACCTCGGCATGGAGTTCCTGTCGCGGCCGCCGTTGTGCGCCTGGGATGACGCCACGCCGGAGCGGTGGCTGTTCTACCGGCCGCAGTAGCGATGGCGGCGGCCCGGCCGCGCCGCCGCGGGCACTCCCCCTCACGCCGGCGGCGGCGCCGGGCTGACGCGGGGGCTGGCGCGGCGGGATTACGCTGAATTACGTAATCATTACGTATAATAACGTAATGGCGGCCGCGTTCCCGGCACCCGACGGCGGCAATCCTTTCGTCTACGGCGAGATCGTCACCGCCGCGGCGTTTGCCGACCGCGAGGACGAGCGGGCGCGGCTGGCTCGCGATCTGGCGTCCGGCCAGAAGGTGTTCCTGATCTCGCCGCGCCGCTACGGCAAGTCGTCGCTGGTCCGCGACGTGATGCGCGGTCTGGCGCGCCGGAAGATCCTGACCATCGAGGTCACGGTCGCGGCCTCGAGCTCGTATATCGGCTTTCTCGAAAACTACGCGCACACCCTGCTCGCCGCCGACACGCCGGTCTCGCGGTTGAGGCACTGGGCCGGCGAGCTGCTGCGCGCGATCAAGCCGGAAATCCGCTTCGACGCCGACCCGCTGGGCAAGGCGCGCTTCGCGCTGTCGTTCCCGGCGGTGCGCACCGCGCGGGATACGGCGCGCGTCGCCAACGAGGTCTTTCAGCTGCCGGCCCGGATCGCCGAGGCCCGCCGCCAGCGCCTGGCCATCGCGCTCGACGAGTTCCAGGCGATTACGGCGTTCAACGGCGGCAGCGTCGAGCAGGCGCTGCGCGCTGCCGTGCAGGAACAGCGGCAGGTCGGCTACGTGTTTTCGGGGTCGGAGCCGTCATTGATGGAGCGGATGCTCGGGCCGCGCCGGCCGTTCTACAAGGCCGGCCCGGTGCTGCGCCTCGACAAGATCGATCCGGACGACTTCGCGGTGTTCATCGAGGCGCGCTTTCAGGGCAGCGGCATCCGCCCGGCGGCAGGCCTCGGCGAAGCGATCGTCGATCTGGCGGCGAACGTGCCGTACGACGTGCAGCGTCTCGCTCATGAAACGTGGGATGACGTCAAGGCAGCGGGACGTAAACTCGCGACGCTGGACGATCTGCACGCCACCTTGATGCGGCTGCTCGGCGAGCACCACACCGTCTTCGAGGAGTCGTGGCAGCGGTTGACCTTGCCGCAACGCGCCGTGTTGCGCGCGTTGGTGGTCGAAGAGGGACGCGAGCTGATGTCCGCCGATGTCCGCTCCCGCCATCGGTTGCCGGGAACGTCGACTATCCAGGCGGCGCTGGCGGCGCTGATGCGGCAGGACATCATCGCGAAGGATCGCGATCGCTACACGACCGTCGACTCGTTGTACCGCGAATGGGTCGCGAGACAGACCTACTGATCGCGTACTATTCGTCGGAGATTGTGAGCGACCTGTCCGGAGTGACGCGGCCGTCGTGCCGCGATCGGCGGAGGAGACGACACCCATGGAAGAACGGCGGCGCTCGGCGTGGATCGGCGGCTCGGTGCTGGTCAGAGGCGACGTGGTCTCGAAGGGAGATCTGCAGATCGACGGGCAGGTGCAAGGCACCATCGAGATCGGCGATCACAATCTCACGATCGGCAACACGGCGACCGTGGTCGCCAATCTCGTCGCCAGGACCGTGACCATCAGCGGCAAGGTCCACGGCAGCGTCATCGGTTCCGCGAAGGTGGAATTGAAAAGCACCGCCGAAGTACTGGGCGACGTGACGGCGCCGACGTTCGTGATGGAGGATGGTGCCGCGCTGAGCGGTAAGGTCGACACCGGTCCCAGAAAGTAGGCTCGTTACTTTTTCGGCGTCAGTTTGAGCAGTCTGGCCGCCGAACCGTCGGTCAGCACGTAGAGCGCTCCGTCCGGGCCCTGTCGGACGTCGCGGATCCGCTCCGGCTTCGGCTGCAGGTCCTTCAGCAGCCGCTCTTCGCCGGTGACCTTCTCACCGTCAACCGTCAGGCGCACGAGATCGTTGGTGGCATGACCGCCGATGAACACGCTGCCCTTCCACTGCGGAAACTGGCTGCCGGTGTAGAACGCCATGCCGCTCGGACCAATCACTGGATCCCAGTAGTAAATCGGCTGCTCCATCCCCGCCTGCTGCTGGATGCCACCGGTGATTTGGCCGCCTTGGTACTCGATGCCGTAGGCGATCGTCGGCCAGCCGTAGTCCCTGCCTTTGCGCGCGATGTTCAACTCGTCACCGCCTCGCGTGCCGTGCTCGACCTCCCACAGCTCGCCCGTCGCCGGGTTCAACGCGGCAGCCTGGATGTTGCGATGTCCGTACGACCAGATCTCGGGCCGCGCGCCCGCCTTGCCGACGAAGGGGTTGTCTTTCGGGATCGAGCCGTCGGGATTGATGCGGACGATCTTGCCGATGCCGCTATCGAGCTTTTGAGACTGCATGCGTCCGGGGATGATTGATCGATCGCCCTGCGTCACAAACAAGGTGCCGTCGCGACCGAAAACAAGCCGGCTGCCAAAATGCAGCGGCGACGCCATCGAGGGGGTCTGGCGATAGATCACCTGCACGTCCTCGACCCGCGGCGCCGCCGCGTCGTCGACAAACCTCCCGCGAGCAACGGCCGTGTTGTTCTCGTTGTTCTCGCGAGGTTCGGCGTAGCTCCAGTAGATCAGGCTCGATTTTGCGAACGCCGGATCGAGTACGACATCGAGCAGGCCGCCCTGTCCGCGTGCGGCAACGGGCGGTAGTCCGGCGACGGGCTCCGACAGCTTGCCGTCGGCACCGGCAACGCGCAGGCGCCCAGGCCGCTCGGTGATCAACATCTTGCCGCCCGGCAGGAAGGCCACGCTCCATGGGTTCTGGAGCCCCTCGACCACGGTCGTCACATCGAAGGCGACGCCGAGCTTCTGTTCGGGCGCATCGGTCTGCCCGGCAAACGCCGGTTGCTGCGCAGGATTGTTCGCGGGGCGTGGGTCGACGGGCGCTTGCGCGTTTGCGGGGTCCGCAGTCGCAGCCGCGACCACGAGCGCCGTGACAATCTTCGTAAATTTCATAGATACGGTCTCCGCCGGCTGCATCCCCGGCAGCCCAGACGGACGATTTTATACGAGGGACAGCGTCGCAGGCAGGCCGAGGAACTCGCCGTAACAGTCGGCGGCTGCCCTAACGGCGCGCGTCTGCGCGGCATTGAGCTTGATGTATGGCGCCACTTCGATCAGCACGGAGCCGGCTTTGAGGGTGCGCGACCAGCTGCCGGCGAGACGGCCATCCAGCACAAGGTGGTTCGCGAACGCGCCGTTGCTGCGAGCGACAATGTTCGCGGCGCGCGCGCTGTCGACGACCGGGGTACGATCGCGGTAGGCGATCAGGTATTCGTCGTAGTTTGGCAGCAGCAGCGCACCCGAACTGCGGGTTGACGATCCGTTGGTACCTTCCGCCGTCCAGTAGACGCGACCGTCAATCGTTGTCGGCTCCAGCATCTTGCCGTTCGACTCGACGCCCTGCTGCGCTTCTTTGATCGTCAACCCGGCCCACCACGCAAAGTCGCGCACGGTCGCGGGCCCGTGACTCGCGAAATAGCGCCGCGCCAGCTCGCTCAGCGCTTCCTGACGATCGAGCGTCCGTGCGTCTGGCGCCCGCTCGTCCAACAGCGCATAGGTGAACTGCTTGCCGCGCCGCGGCCCGCTGCAGATGACGCCTTCGAGCTCGGCGTGCATCATGATGTAGGCCAGTTTCAATCCGGCCGCCGGCACTTTGGCGCGTTCCAGATAGACGGCGAGTTCCGCGCGCGTCAGCGTTTTGCCGCCTTCGAGCGTGCGGTGCAGCATCGCGCAGCTTTTGGCAAAAGTCTTTGCGTCCAGCTCGGACTGCCGGTAGTAATACGCGTTCGCCGCGTGGATACGCGGCGCGCTGAGCGCCAGCAGCCATCGAATGTCGTTCGGCGTGACGAAGTGCCAGGTCGGGCGCAACACGTGCGTGCGCAGGATCAGGCCGTCGTTGAACGCCTGCTCCACGTCAGGATCCTGGCAGCCGGCGGACCGCAAGCCGATCGCCCATTTCGCCGCCGGATAGTCCTGTGCCTGCACGGCGCACAACAGCGACACGACTTCCGCCGGTTGGCGCCGCTTCGGGTCGATGAGTTGTTGATGGTGAAGCCGGGCGCTGAGTAGCTCTGTCGGAGTAGCAGCCATCTGCATCGAGGACGACAGAGCGGGGCCCGCGAGGGCCCCGCCGTCAACGGGTTCTGCGTCCTCTGTGTTAGTAACCCAGGGGAACGGAACTGTCAAAGCGAACACGAAGCACGGTTCCTTCCGGGAGATGGACGTCCTTGCCCTCGGTCGCCGCAATCACGCCGCCTCCTCCGATCAGGATGCCTGCAATGGCGCCCTTGGTGCCGCCGAGAATGCCGCCGATGATGGCGCCGATACCCGCGCCGGCGCCGATGCGTCCGGCTTCGGCCTTGATGCCTTCGCTTTCCAGTGCCTGCGTCACATAGGCGCGCGCGTCGTAGGTGCGATTGTTGATGCGCAGGCGATTGAACTCGATCGTCAACTCGCCTTTGCGATCGGTACGGCTCGCGCGATCGACGGACGTCACCCACCCCAGCAGCGTCGAACCGGCCGGCACCAGCAGTTCGTTGCCGCGATACAGGTCGATCAGGGTCGTGGCTTCGACGCGGTCCTCCACCTGCGTGGTGTCGGAACTGAGCGGCGTGACCAGGCGAACGTCGACTTCGCTGCCGCCGGGGATCTCCAGCCGCTGCATCGAACCAATACGGTTGTCGCGATTGTCGCGGTTCTCGTAGCGCTGATTACGGTCGCGCCCTGAAGTGGACGCATTGCGCGTCAGGAACCGATCGAGATTGTCCGCAAAACGCTGACGCTCTGCGCGCGACACGACCTCGCCGCGGCGCTGCTTGATGCGGAGATAGCCCAGCTCGTCGCGCAGATCGTCCAATTGCTGACGATCCATGTTCGTCGGGTTGCGATCGTACTGAGCCTGCGCGTCTTCATAGCGCCGTTCGAGTGTGGCCATGTCGATGGCCACCTGCGCCGCCGCAACATTCGCTGCCAGCAGCATGGCGCCTAGTGTCAAACCGAATTTCATCTTGCACCCCCCAAAAGCGCGAACGGTGCGCCGTCGATAGACTGAGCAAGTGTTGTGCCGGTATTGGTGCCGAGATCGCCCCAGCCGCCGCCGCAGCCAGCTCGTCCATCTTTCCGTACATGAGCAAGCGGTTGCCTGATGGGGACACTAGGGAACGGCGCGTTTCTTGAAACGGATTTCGCCGAGGATTACGACTATGAAATTGCTGAGCCGGCTCGCGCTCGTCATGACACTGACCGCGACCACCGTCGTCGCGCAGACGAAGGTGACGCCGCCCAAAAACAAGTACACACCCCAGCAGGACGTCCAGATTGGCCGCGAAGCGGCTCAGGAAGTCCGCAGCCAATATCCGATCATCAACGACGATCATATTCGCGGGTACCTGGATCGCCTGGGCGATCGCCTCGTCGAAGCCGCGCCGCGCGAATTGAACAACCCGGTGTTCGAATACTCGTTCACGCCGGTGAACCTGAAGGACATCAACGCCTTCGCGCTGCCAGGCGGGCCGATGTTCGTCAATCGCGGCATGGTCGAAGCCGCCAGCAACGAGGCCGAAGTCGCCGGCGTGATGGCTCACGAGCTCGCGCATGTGCTGCTCCGGCACGGCACCGCGAACGCCAGCAAACAGCAGGGCGCTCAGATAGGCGCGATTGCCGGCGCGATCGCCGGCGCGATTATCGGCGGCGGCTGGGGCAACGTGATTGCGCAGGGCTCGCAGTTCGGGCTCGGCACCTGGCTGATGAAGTACAGCCGTGAGTACGAGAAACAGGCGGACCTGGTCGGCGCGCAGATCATGGCGCGTGCCGGGTACGACCCGCGCGCCCTCGCGCACATGTTCGAGACGATTCAAAAACAGGGCGGCCGCGGCGGACCGGAGTGGCTGAGCAGCCACCCCAATCCCGGCAACCGTACGCAGTACATCACGGCGGAAGCAAACCAGCTGCGCATCGGACCGAGGCCGAGCGATCAGGGTTTCCTGCAGGCGAAGTCGCGGCTCGCTCAGCTTGGCCCGGCCCGCACGATGGCCGAACTCGAGCGCGGCGGCGGCAACGGCGGCGGTGGCGGCCGCGGCGGATCGACGGCTTCAGTTGGCCGTATCGGTGAACCGGTCCCCGCACCGGCGCGCCAGTATCGGACAGTGCAGGGCGGCCAACTGTTCACCACCAGCATTCCAGCGAACTGGCAGGCGGTGACGTCAAACAGCTCCATCAAGTACGTGCCGCAGAACGCCTACGGCGAACATGAAGGCCAGACGACGCTGACGCACGGCGTCGAGCTCGGCGTCGCCCGTGCGTCGTCACGCGACTTGAATGAAGCCACGCAAACTCTAGTTGAAGGATTCCTTCGCAGCAACGACGGGATGCGGCTCGCCGGAGGTCCCGAACAGTTCTCGCTGTCCGGCCGCCGCGCCATCGTCACGCCGCTGATCGGACGGTCCGCGCTCGGCGGCGGCGAGCGCGTCGACGTGCACACCACGATGCTGTCGAACGGGGATCTCTTCTACGTCCTCACCGTCGTGCCGGAGCGCGAGGTTGGCTACTACTCCCAGGCATTCGATCGAGTGATCCGGTCCGTGCGCCTGAACGACAGGTAACGTCATGTTGCCAGGGTGCCTTGACACCCTGGCACCCCTATTGAGGCGGCAGCAGCAGCGCGTTGCCGACGTATTCCGTAATCGACAACCGGCACGAATTGTCACCGACGTATCGCGTCGCATGCCAGGTATTCGACGGCACGTAGACGACGTCGCCTTCGACGGCGACGAACGGCTGCTGACCTTCGAACGAGTAGCGAATCCTTCCTGAGAACACCAGCCAGAACTCCGCGCTCTCTGCGTGAAAGTGGCCCTTGTCGCTTGGGTCCAGCGGCGGCAGGTTTTTTTCGTGGCCGTACAGCACCAGCATTTCGGACTTGTCATCGCGCACAAAACGTCCGCCGGAATACTTTTCGTTCTTGGCGGCAGCCTCGTGAATGTTCAAATGCGGCTGGTTGAACTCGTCGTAGCGGCCCGGGTTGCGATTGATGCGAACCTCAGTCCACGCCATGCCTGGGGGCGGGGCGGGCAGTGTTGCATCATGCGGGTAAACAGTCTTGGCACCCGCGACGTTGACCGCAAATCGCAAACTCGGCGACGTTCCGACCGTCTGCAGTGAATACATCGTCTGCCGGGGGATGTTCACCAGCGAGCCGCGTGTAGCGACGAACGGCTCCTGCCCCTCGATGTCCACTCGAATTTCGCCTTCGACCACGGCGAACCACTCACGCGTGTCGGGATGAAAGCGCCTCGACACCACGGTCCCTGGAGCCGCGAAAAAGTACTCAGCGGTCAACCGCCCATCGTCGACGACGACCGCGTGCCAGTTGCGCTGCTTTTGGTACTTCGCTTTCAAATCGGCGAGTTTGACCCAGGGTTGTTGCGGTGCTTTGTAGCCAGGCACCGTCACGGGCTTGGGTGCCCACACTCGCGTCTCGACGGGCCTCGCCTGTTGGCCAAGCGCTGGTGAGACGGTTAGCGCTCCGAGGACGATGAGAAGGGCGGCTCTGAAGCTCTTCATTGGACAACCTCGCGCCGGCAATCTTATCCGCGACCGTGTAAAAAATCCGTCGATCATCGGGCGAAGATCGCGATTTCGCTCAGAAAATCCGCGGTACGAAACTTGGACTGGTGTGGGCGTGAGACCTATGGAGGTGAGTGATGAGAACCGGTAAAACTTCAGCCGCGACTCTCGGCCTGGTGGGCGGACTCGCGCTCGGTGCGTGGATCGGCGCGGAGATGACTCAGATGCGTGCCGTCAAGACCGCTGAGCCCGCCGCGGTTGCGACCCAGGCTGTCGAAGAGCCGGCGGCGCCGGCCGCGCCTGCCAAAACCAAGCGCGTCGCACGCGTAGCGCGCGCAGCCTCCGGCAGCGCAGCCGCAGAGGCGCCGGCCCCGGAATCGGCACCCAAGCTGGTGATGACCATTCCGGTGTCGGCGCCTGAATTCCAGGCGCGGATGAAACCTGTTCTGGCGCGCGGCACCAAGCTGCCTCTCGCGGTGGAAGGTTTTACCGATGCGGAACAATTTGCCGCCCTGGCGCGCGCGTCGCGCAACACCAAGGTGCCGTTCATCCTGCTGAAACACCGCGTGCTGACCGAAGGCAAGTCGCTCGAAGAAGCGATCCGCGAGTCGAACCCCGACATCGACGCACGCACGGAAGCGCTGCGCGCCAAGGGTGAAGCACGGGCTGACATCCTGTCAGTGACGGCGAACAACTCGCCGTCGATTGCGGCGACGACGAGCAGCAATAACTAGAAGTCCAGATTGGCAGTCAGGCGGGTGCCGTCCTCACGGAAGGCATCCGCCAAAAGCCGAATCCTCCGCTTCGCCTCGTTCAAATCAGTATTTCCCAGAGTGATATTCAGCAGATCGATGTACCAAGGCAGCTTGATATCGTCCATCAGATAGCACTCGACGATTTCCCTCGCAATCGGCAGCGTCGTCGTCTTCGAGTTGTCGTGGACATCGCGATGGCTGGCTTTCAGCAGCTTTTGGTATTCCTCCTCGAGCAGGTTCATGACGAACGCGGTGGTGACAGGCGTGCCTTCCAGCGTCGCGCCTTTATGCAACCACTCCCAGAGGATGCTGAGCCGGATTTCGCCGGTTGCCATGTCCTCCATCAAATACAGAACGTCGTCGTTTCCGAAAAAGTCGGCGGGCTTGAGCGCAGCGGCTTGCATACCCTGGCCAAACGCGTTGCCGTACTGGAGCGCAACGCTCATCAGATCGCGTGCACCTCTGATGGTGCGGGGCGCGTCATCGAGCTGGAACAGGCCCGCCGCGTCCTCGGCGGTGTAAGTGAGTGGAGGAAAGGCGCGCCCTAACTGGTTCGCGTCGCCGACCTTCTCCCATACCGGACGGACGATGTGGACCATCTTCCAGTGCGCCACCCATTTACCACTGGCGCCCTCGCGTTGTTCACGCTCCGCGCCGCCGATCGCACGCTTCATGCCGGCGGCAACTCCCGCTTCGGAGCCGACAGGAATGTTCGGCTCCATGCCGCCCTGCCACAATGCGTAATTGCCGTGGCGATCCGGCGTATTGACGGCCCGCCGTACGCGATCCTCGTAGGTCCGCATGTAGCCGTAGGTCATGGTGATCGCGTCGATGTTGGGGTTCACGAACGTCGGATCCCACGCCAACGCATCGGAGACGCTGTTGATGTAGTCCCACCGTCCCGTATTGAAGCCGACGAAGTGCTGCCCGAGAACCGCGCGAATCTCCATCAACTGGAAGCACGCTTCGACTTGCTCGACGAGGACGTACGCCTTGATGGTGCCGGATGGCAGACCCAAATGCTGCTCGAGCGACGTCAACATCTCGTTCCACAACGCCGCTTCTTCGGCGGTCTGAATCTTTGGCAAGTACAGAACCACGGACGAACCTTCGTCGAGGAGACGACGATGGTTGTTCACGACATACAGCGTGGTGTCGACTATCGAAGCGGAGAGACCGGACGTGTCGCGATTGCGGACGTGGCGGTCATCGAGATGCAGCCCACGTGCCCGGAAAATCTTGGTGGTAAATGCCAGCTGCTGTTGCCAGTCGGTGACGATCGGGCGTCCAAAAAAACCAGAGGACCAGGCGTTCATCTCGCGAGCGACGGTTTCGGCGACACGCAGGAACGACTCGTCGCCGTGAATCGCGAGCTTGAGATTGCGCTGGTTGTCGAGCGACATCGTCGAAATCTGACCGAGCGCGTCCTCACCATCGAACATCCAGCCGTCTGCCCCGCTCAACAGCCCGTACGCCACGTTGCGGAGACCGACCTCTGTCGAGGCGCCCGGTCGCGCCGCCGGCCCGGTGCCCTGAATCCACTGCCGCCGCAGATCGTGAGGAATCTCGCCGCCGGTGAAGTTTCCCCTCCGTGCATCACGCACCGTGATGGATGTTCCGCCGATCGTCGCGTCCGCATCGAGGAAGTCGATTCGGCGTCCGGCTCTTGCGCGATCGGCGCGGCGTTGAAGCCGTGCGCGCATCAACGCCTTTCGCCTGTCGTCGAGCGGCGCCAGAATTTCGAGCGCGCGTTTTGCGGCGTCGGTGAGGACGTCGGGGTAATCGGCTTCGACCGGGGTTCGGAAGTCCAACATGGTGTGTTTCGCTTTCTGCGCTACTGGCGCACCGTCCAGAGCATCAACGTCGATCCATCCACGGTGATTTGCCGATCGGGGGGCCAGCCCGCGATGCCAAACTGGTGAGACACGATCCGCGTGCCTTTCTTGAGCGCACGTAACCGTGGTTCCATCGTGCGGAGCATGGCCGTCGACAGGTACAACGTGACCACCGTTGCATCGGAGAAGTCGGCCTCGAACACGTCGCCGACAATGAACTTCACTTTGTTCGCGACTTCGGCCTCGTTCGCCGTGCGCCACGACAGCTCGACCAATCTCGGATCGATCTCGATGCCGACAGCGCGCGCGCCGTACTTTTGCGCAGCGATGATTGCGATGCGGCCGTCTCCCGAACCGAGGTCGTAGACCACGTCGTCGGCCGTGACGCCGGCCAGTTGCAACATCATGTCGGCGACGCGATGGCGGGTTGGCGTGAAATGAATGTCGGGTGTCCGCGCCGGCTGCTGGGCGAGCGCGGCCGGGACGGTTAGAAGAGCGGCGACCGCAAAGATCGCCCGAAAAGGCATTCGCGAAGGCTATCGCACTTTATAGTTGCCGACTTGATATAGATTTTCTATATTGTTCACCGATATCGTGACCCAACCAACCGAAATCCTCAAGGGCACGCTCGCACTGCTGATCTTGCGCACCCTCGAACTCGAGCCGCGCCACGGCGTCAGCATTGCCGATCGCATCGCGCAAATCACCAAAGGGACGTTCGCGGTAAAAGCCGGCTCGCTGTTCCCCGCTCTCCATCGGCTCGAGCAGGAAGGCTTCATCGCGGGCGAATGGTCACTGAACGACGCCGGCCGTCGGGTCAAGCTCTACCGCCTGACCACGCCCGGCCGACAGCAACTGGCTGCCGAAAAGAAGCAATGGGCGCGAATCGTGTCGGCAATCGGCCTGGTTCTGGACTCGGACTGATCATGCGATTGTTCTCGCGCATCGCCGGCGTGTGGCGCTCGTTGCTGCGTCGCGATCAGCTCGAAGCCGACCTGAACGACGAGGTCCATGGCTACATGGAGGAAATCGCGCGCCGCGCCATGGCCCGTGGTATGGGCGCTGAAGCTGCGCGGCGCGTTGCCGCAATGGAGATTGGCGGCGTCGATCAGCTCAAGGAGCAAGTGCGGGACGTGCGTGCCGGACGGCTCCTCGACGAGATCTGCCGTGACGTCAGTTACGCCGTGCGCATGTTGCGCAGGGCTCCAACCTTCACTGCCACGGCGGTTGCGACACTGGCCTTGGGCGTCGGCGCCAACACCGCGATTTTCAGCGTCGTGCACGCGTTGTTGCTGCAGCCGCTGCCGTACGCGGATTCAGCGCGGCTGATGATGGTCTGGGCCGATCAGTCGGCCGAAGGATATCCGCGGGCGCCGTTGTCAGGGCCCGAGCTGATCGATCTCGATCAGCGCGCGTCGGTGTTCGAGGGCTTCGGGGCGATTTGGGCGACCACGGCGGCGCTCACCGGCGACGACGAACCGGAACAGCTGCGCATCGGACTGGTCACGCCGGACTTTTTCTCGGTGCTTGGCGCGCACGCGGCTCTCGGACGGACGTTCGTTGACACCGATGTCACCAACGGACCACCGTCGGCCATCCTGCTGGGATCCGCTCTCTGGCAACGGCGCTACGGGGCGGACCCGTCAGTCGTCGGCAAACGCATTCTCGTCAACGGCCAGCCGGTGACCGTCATTGGCGTCATGCCGGCCACCTTCAAACTGTTGATGGCGCCGGACGCGTCCGTCCCCGACAATCTCGATGCATGGCTGTTGTTTGACGGGCGCCGTATTCCCACGGCGCCTCGAGGACAACGCTTTCTGCGCGTCGTCGGCCGCACGCGGCACGGCGTCACCGTGAGCGATGCGCGCGCCGACATCGACCGTGTCGCCGCGGAGATTTCGAAAGAATTCGCCGTCTATGGCGCCGCCGGCCGGAAGTTCGACACCGTGCCGCTCCACGCGGAATCGGTCAGGGAAATTCGCGCACCGCTGCTGGCCGCGTTCGTCGGGGTCGCGATCCTTTTGGTGATTGCCTGCGTCAACGTCGCCAGCCTGCAGGTCGCACGTGCCGCGGCGCGGTCGCGGGAGACTGCGGTGCGCATCGCTCTCGGTGCCGGCTATGGAAGAGTGCTCCGCCAGCATCTGATCGAGAGTCTCCTCTTGACAGCGTTGGGCGCCATTGCCGGAATCGTGGTTGGGCGCTGGGGTTTGGCGGGATTGCTGGCGTTGGCTCCGCCAAGCCTTGACCGACTCGCGGCGGCCCGCGTCAACGTCCCGGTCGTGGTGTTCTCCATCGCCGTTGTCATGACGTGGGGCGTCATCCTGTCGATCGCGCCCTTGTCGGAGGTCGTTCGCCTCAAACTCGCAACCGCAGTCAGATTCGACGCCGCCCGAGCGGGATCATCAGCCAGCCAGCGCGTGCGCGCCATGTTGATCGCCGGCCAGGTCGCGATGAGCGTCGTTCTTGTCGTCGCTGCCTTGATGCTGGTGAGAAGCTTCCTCAATGTGCAGTCGGCCGATCTCGGTTTTGACGTGCGAGGTGTTCAATCTTTTCGAGTCGCAGCGCGGACGCCGAATCCCGAAGTGGCTGTTGCCTTCGGGCGCCGCATGCAGGACGCGCTCAGTGCGCTGCCGGGTGTCGTCGCTGCGGGCTCGCTCAGCCATGCGCCGTACGATCACGTTCCGAACTGGGGCGGTGCGTACCTGTCGGACGCCGGCAGAGATCCCTCAACGGCGCCGCAAGCCGACTACCGGACGTTGTCACCCGGCGCGCTCGAGTTGATGGACATCGAGCTTGTCGAAGGGCGCAGTTTCACAGAGGACGATGACATCACGACGGGCTTTGTCGTCATCGTCGATACGCGCCTCGCTAAACGCGCCTGGCCGGGCCAATCCGCGGTCGGCAAGCGCCTGATCGTCGATCCGTTTGTTTCAGGACAACCACACATCGCCGCGACCGTGATTGGCGTCGTCAATCATGTACGTCACCGTAGTCCGGTCGAGGAGGTGCGGGATCAGGTGTATTTCTCGCAACGGCAGGCGCTGCGCAATCCGTCGGTCTATGTTGTCAAGACCGCGGGTGAGACGTCCGCGATCGTGCCGGCAATACGTGAGGCCATCAAGAGCATCGACCCGACGCTGCCAATCTATGACGTGCGGCCGCTCGCCGTGTATGTCGATGATGCGCGCGCGACGCGGGCATTCACGATGCAGCTTGCCGTCATCTTCGCGATCGTATCGCTCAGCCTCGCCGCGGTTGGAATATATGGGGTCATCGCCTATTCGGTCGCGTTGCGGCATCGTGAATTCGGCGTGCGCCAGGCGCTCGGCGCGACATCGCGCGCGATCGTGCTACTGGTGTTCCGCGACGGCGCGAGACTGCTCGGAACAGGCCTCGTCGCCGGGTTCCTCGTGGCAACGCTGGCAACGTCGTTGATGCGCAGCCTGCTGTACGGAGTGAACCCGCTCGACCCGATCACGTTCATGACGGCCGTGCCGGTGCTGATGCTCACGGGGCTGGTGGCCCTGGTGACGCCGGTGCGGCGCGCCCTTCGCGTGGCGCCAGGTGAATCGCTGCGCGCCGAGTGACGCTTGGGTATACTGCGACGCATGCGATACGCATTGCTCGCACTGTTCCTGTTGTCGCCGCCGCCGGCGTTTGCGCAGGCGATCGGTGGTCCCGAAAAGGGCCGGCCGACTCCCGACAAAGAACCCGGCATCACGACCATGCTGGTGATGGAGCGCCCGGATTTCCGCGTGCTGCGCGACTGGGCGGAGCCTGGCGCGACGCGGATCATGCACAGCCACCCTAACGTGACTTACCACGTCTTCACGCTGCTGACAGGACAACTGCGGTTGACGATCGAAGGACAGCCGCCGGTCGAAGTGAAAGCGGGCGACGTGGTGGACGTGCCGGCCGGTGCGAGACACACTTTCACCAATCACGGCACGACGGCCGCGACAATCGTCGAAGTGTTCGGCAAAAGGCCGCAGCAGTAAGAATTACTGCTGCGAAGTTGGCGTTGGCGGGCCGATGAACTCGATGAGGTTGCCGCGAATGCCCGTCCGCTGCCAGACCTTTTCGTAGACCGGTTCGAACGCTTTCCGATCGATGACGCGCATTGCGATCTCGTTCGCGAGACGTTCGGTCTGCAGGTACGGGTGGTGTGTGTAAATCCAGACGTGCCCGAGCTCGTGGGCGATGGCGGCTTCGAGCTCGTCGTAATTCAGTTCATGCACGAAGTCGCGGTCGACGGTAATGACGAACGGGCCGGTGCGCCCCGCCAGCGTTTCGACCGACATCACCAGGGGATTGTGGTCGACAAGCGTAATGTGGACAGATTCTGCGATCTGCAGCCGCGCGCGGAGGTCGTCCGTCATGTCCTGCAGCACCGTCACTTCGGCGGCAGGCGCGGCTCTACCGATCCAGTTTTCTACCGATCGTGGCGCTGTCTCCGAACGCAGAGGTAGCAGCGACAACAGTAGAACGACCCCAAGGTGATTCATGGGCGACGCGTGTCCTTTGAATTGAGAAGAGCGGTCAGTCTAGCAAAGAATCGGCAGAGGTAAACGTAATTCTTGTGTGTACGGTTCTTGCAGCGATTCACCCCTCGGGGGCCATATGAAAACCGCTGCAATCGCCATCGCCGTCACGCTTTCCGCTGCACCGCTGTCAGTCACGTTGGCATCTCAGCAAACGCAACCGGCACCAGTCGAGCACGCGCGTGCGAAGACGCCTGAGCCGGTGACAGGCGAGTTGCTCACATTGAATCCCGACACCAAGACGCTGGTCGTGAAAACGAATGCGGACACGGAAGTGAAGTTCAGCTATTCGGATACGACCGAGATCATCGGCGCCGACAAGGGCGCGTCAGGTCTCGCGACCACCCACGGGGCGACCGTGACTGTTCACTACGACGTCCACGGAACCGCGAACATCGCGACGAAGATCGAAGTGCATCCGAAGGACAGGTAAGACAGGCAGTCAGGCAGACAGGCAGACAGGCAGACAGGCAGACAGGCAGTCAGGCAGTCAGGCAGTCAAGCAGTCAGGCAGTCAGGCAGCGTTAGCTGCTTACGATGCCGATGGCAACCGCAGGATGGCGCGGAGTCCGCCAAGCGGTGACGATGTCAGCGTGATGGTGCCGCCGTACAACTCGACCAGATCGGCGACGATGGCGAGGCCGAGCCCGGAACCGGGCGCGGCTTCGTCGGCCCGGACGCCGCGCTGTAATACCGTCTCCCGCAACGCATCTGCCAGCCCCGGCCCGTCGTCATCCACCGTCGTCGTGATGCTGCCGCCCTCCAGCGTCGACTGTACGGTAACGCGCGAACGAGCCCACTTGCAGGCGTTGTCCACGAGATTGCCGAGCATCTCCTCGAAGTCTTCGCGTTGCGCTCTGACGAAATGCTCGTGCGACACGTTGCAATCGAGGCTGAGCGACCGCTCGGCGTGCAACGCCAGCATGGTCCGAGCCAACGCGTCGGCCGACGTCAGGACATGGCAGCGAGCGGCAGGTGTGCCGCCCGCCGCCGACGCGCGCGCATGCGCGAGGTGGTACTCGATCTGGCGGCGCATCCGCTCGATCTGCTGCGTGATCGCGGCGGCCAGCTCCCGCTGCCCACCCTCCCGCGCCCGCTCGGCCTGCTGATTCAGCAGCGTCAGCGGTGTCTTCAAGCCGTGCGCAAGATCGCCAGCTTTCAGTTGCGCCTTCGTAATGCGCTGCTCACGATCGGCGAGCAACGCGTTGAGGTCGTTCACCAACGGCTGCACCTCCGACGGATATTCGCCGTCGAGACGCGATTGCTTGCCCTCGCGAACGCCCGGCAATCGCGCGCGTAATTCATCAAATGACGCAAGCCCCTTGCGCACCTGGCGCAGGCCGATCACCATGCTGGCGATGGTGACGATGAAGATCGCGTACATGTAGTGGATGAAGAAACCGTGAAAAATCCCTGGGGCCTGCGGCACGAACAGCATGTAGTGCGTGAGGATCATGCCGCTGCCGAGAAACAGTCCAAGACTCCACAGCAGGGCGCCCAGGAACACCCGCGCGCGCAGCGACACCATCAGTTGCCGGCCTCGATCCGATAACCCATGCCGCGCACCGTTTCGATGAACGTTCCACCCAGCTTGCGGCGCAGCCGCGCAATGAAGACTTCGACGGTGTTCGAATCGCGATCGAAGCCCTGCGAATAGATATGCTCGGTGAGCTCCGACTGCGAGACGATGCGGCCGCGATGGTGCATCAGGTACGAAAGGACGCGGAACTCGTGGCTGGTCAGCTTGACCGGAACGCCATCGACCGAGACGCGGGCGCCGCGCGGATCGAGCACCACTCGGCCACACCGTAGCTCCGGCGTGACCTGGCCGCTCGATCGTCGTATCAGCGCGCGTAAACGCGCCAGTACCTCTTCGACTTGAAACGGCTTGGCGACATAATCGTCGGCGCCGCCGTCGATGCCCTGGACCTTCTCGTGCCAGCTGCCGCGTGCGGTCAGGATCAGCACGGGCATCGCCAGACCGGCTTCGCGCCATTGCCGCAACACAGTGAGTCCGTCCATTTTCGGAAGTCCCAGGTCGAGGATCACAGCGTCATAGCCCTCGGTCCGGCCGAGAAACTCCCCGCGTTCGCCGTCAGCAGCGTGATCGACCGCGTAGCCGGCGTCGCCCAGCGTGCGGGTAAGCTGCGCTGCGAGTTGAACTTCGTCCTCAATCACCAGAATTCGCAAGGGTTAACTCTAAACTCCTGACTCATAACTGTTCACCCTGTTTTCTGAACTGCAGCTGAACGGCGCCTTCACCACTCGTTCAGGGGGGACTCGATACCCTGCCCTCATGACCCGTTTCAAATTGCTGCTTCTGGCGGCCGTTGGTATTGTTGGCGCCGCGGTTGTGCTGCACCTGCACGGCCCCGAATTTCCTCGGGAGATTCACGGCGGAAAGCTATGGCCCTGGTAAGAGCGCTCGCATGCGTCCTTAGCCTGTTGCATTCGGCCGCCGGCGACGATCTGGCGAGCTTCGGATACAGCGAGGGCATATTTTCGTGGGGATGATCCGGCAGGCGTGTCGCGCGATTGCGCGGATGCCCGGCGTTGCCGCGGTGGTTGTCGTGTCGCTCGGCGTCGGCATCGGCATCAACACCGCCGTGTTCTCGTGGATTCAAGCCATCATCCTCAAGCCGATTCCGGGCGTCCCGGACAGCGGCAGTTTCTACCACGTCGAGGCCAGGGCAGACACCGGCACCTATCCGGGCATGTCGTGGCGGGAGTACGTCGACCTCAAACCGCGGCTGCAGTCGATTGACGAGCTCATCGTGCACCGCATGGTGCCGCTCAACGTCGGCGCGCCCGGCCGTACCGAGCGCACCTACGCGCAGCTCGTGTCCGGCAATCTGTTCAAGGCGTTGCGAATCGCGCCGGCCGCGGGCCGCTTCATCGAACCCGACGACGCGGATCAACCCGGTGCCGAGCCCGTAGTGGTGATCTCCCACGATTATTGGCTGACGCATTACGGCGGTTCGCCATCCGCGGTAGGCCAGACACTGCGCGTCAATGACAACCAGCTGACCATCATCGGTGTCGCTCCCCCTCACTTTCAGGGAACGATCCTCGCGCTGCAGTTCGATCTGTGGGTGCCCGCAACGCTCGCCCCGGCATTGTTCAGCGGCTCGCGCGAGCTCGAAGACCGCAACCAGCGCGGATACTCGGCGCTGGGTCGGCTCAGGCGCGGCGCCGATGAAGCACACGCGTCCGCCGAGCTGTCGTCGGCGATGCGCGAGTTGTCGACCGCCTTTCCAGAGAGCAACGCGCGCATCGGCGGCGAGCTGCTGCCCTATTGGCGAGCGCCTCGGGGACCGCAGATGATGTTCATTACCGCGCTCGGCGTGTTGCAGGGTGTGATGCTGCTGGTGCTGCTGGCCGTCTGCGGCAACACCGCAAACCTGATACTCGCGCGCGCGAGCACTCGCTATCGCGAAGTCGGCGTGCGACTCGCCTTGGGTGCGGCGCCGCGTGCGATTGTTCGGCTGATGCTCGCGGAGAACCTTCTGCTCGGCCTGCTGGGAGCCGCCCTCGGGGTGGTCATTGCCTGGTGGGGCACCGAGGCGCTGCGCGCGATGCCGCCCTATGGGGCATTCCCGGTACGATTTCAAACCAGTCTCGACGCAGTCGGCCTGGCCTTTGCCGTCGTGCTCGGGATCGGCAGCGGACTCTTGTTTGGCGCAGCGCCGGCGATGCAGTTAGGGCGAGTCGATCCGCAGGTCGCGCTCCGCGCCGGATCGAAATCGTCTGGCCGCAGCGTCGCCCGCGACGCGTTGATGGCGCTGCAATGCGGCCTGGCCTTGCTGGTGCTGGTCGTCGCCGGCCTGTTCTTCTACAGCTTTGCGGAGACTCGCGATACGAACCCGGGGTTCCGCGTCGACGGATTGTTACTGGCAACCTACGACCTGAGTGGAACAGTGACGACGGATGACTATTCGAGGCAGTTTGCGGCGCAACTGCTCGACAAGCTGCACAACGTTCCTGCGATTGAATCCGTCGCTCTGGCCAACGCCATGCCGCTCGACCTTCATGGGCTCCCATCACGTGGCTTTACGCTCGAAGGGCGGGCCGCCCCAGGCAGACAACAGGAACAGGCACTGAGCAACATCGTGTCGCCCGGTTACTTCAAGACGATGGGCATCCCGATCGTTCTGGGCGACGACTTCGTGGCGATGAGCGACACCGCGCCGCCGCCGCAGGTCATCGTGAACGAAGAGTTCGTGCGCCGCTACATCGCGCCGGCAGATCCGATTGGACGGCGCCTCACGAACGGCACCACCACTTACACCATTGCCGCCGTCGTCAAGAACTCTACGTACGAGACCTTCGGGGAACGGCCAACCCCGGCGTTCTTCTTCTCGTACCGCGACCGTCCCCGTTACCTGGGCGAGATCCACCTGCGCGCGAAGCCCGGCGCCGAGACGCTGCTCGCGTCGGTGGTGCAGCGGGCGGTCCGCGAGCTCGACGCCTCCTTGCCGATCTACAACGTCCGCACCATGGCTGAACACGTCGAGCGCAACCTGTTCCTGCGGAAAATCCCCGCGCGCATGTTCGCGATCATCGCGCCGCTGCTGCTGTCGCTGGTGGCAATTGGAATCTATTCGGTAATCAGCTACTCGGTGTCGCAACGCACCACTGAAATCGGCGTGCGCATGGCGGTTGGCGCGACCACGGATCGCGTGGTGCGGCAGATCGTGAAGGAAGGACTGGCCGTGGCTGCGGTCGGCATTATCCTCGCCTGGGTAGTCGCCGCCATGGCGCAATTGCACTTGTTCAGCGGTATGCCCGGGGCATGGACGGTGCTGTTCGCGGTGCCGGCCGTGCTCCTCGCTGTCGCGGCGTTTTCGTGCTGGCTGCCTGCACGAAGGGCCACGCTGGTCGATCCAGTCGTGGCCCTCAGGTCGGAGTAGCAGCGGGTCGCGAAACCCGCGCGCGGCGGCGAGACCGCCGTCGCGCCGCTACGCGATCGTGATTTTCCGTGGATGCTGCGAGTTGTCCTCGAGGAACGTCTTCTTGTTCTCGAGCTCCTTCTCGGTCGGCTGCACCTTGCCGGTCGCGTCGGTGACGCGCGACACGATGGTGTGTTCGCCCGCCGCCGCGTTCGGCCAATCCCAGTGATACAGCTTCCATCCATACTTTGCGGTGGTCGCGGGATCCAGCTTTGCCGGCTGCCAGGCGCCGCCATCAACCTGCACTTCGACGCTCTTGATCGGGGTGCCGTCGTTGAGCACGATTACCGTGGCTTTGTGCGCGGCGCCATTCTTCGTGACGCGCGCGACGAACGACTTGAGATTGAGGTGGGTGATCCCGGTCTCGACCCACTTCATCTCACCGTTGATCATTTCGCCCTTCAGCGTCCGGTACCAGTGCGTCTGGAACTTGCCCATGTACGGATCTTCCTGCGCGACGATCTCGGAGAGCCACTTGACGTTCGGTGCGCCGTACCAGCCGGGCACGATCAGACGCAGCGGCGCGCCTTGATGTTTGGTCAACGGCTCGCCGTTGAGCGCATAGGCGAGAAACGGCGCCGGCTCCGCGGCCAGCGCACGCGCTCGCGGCAGGCTGCGTCCATACTGCTGCTCGACGTCGTAGTTCGTGCCGCGGAACGCGACCGATTCCTTGCCGCGGTCCGCGCCGAAGAACACGATTTCCTGGACGTTGGACTTGAGACCGGCTTTGTCGAGCACGGTCTTGAGCGGCACGCCCGTCCAACGGCCGTTGCCGATCAACCCTTGCACCGGCCGGCGATTGCCTGAGCATTCGAATCCGGCGATCAGCTCGCTGTTGCCCATCTTGCGCAAATCGTCCAGTGACAATGCCAGCGAGGTATTGACGAGACCGGAGACTTTCAAGCGGAACGCCGCCGGATCGATCTCCGGGTGACCGTAATGCTGCGTGGTGAAGAACTGATCCTTCGGCGTGAACGGGCCGCTCACCGTCCGCGTATCGAGCAAGCGGCGGTCGGGCGCGGGCGTCGGATTGAAATTCTGGTGCGAGTCGGTGAACGGAACGACGACTTCCCCCTGCGCGAGCGCCGGCAGGATCCAGTCGAAATTCGAAGCCGCACCAAGTGCTGCTGCTGCCACGCCAGTCTTGATCACATCACGACGAGTCATTTCAGGCACACGGGCTCCTTCGTAGGAATGGGACGCTCGAGAGTTGGCGCGGCCAACGCCGAACGGCGAACGCGACCTAGCAGGTGACGCACCGATTGTTGTTCTTCGCGCCGAGCTTCACCAGCAGCGCAATCGTCTCGGGGATGGCCGAGAGGCGCTGCACCGGGCCGTTGGCCATGTCGGCGGTCGATTGACCGCTGCGCGCCACGGCCTTGACGTCCGCGCCCTTGCTCACGAGATACAGAATCATCTCGTTGTCGCCGCGGGCGGCTGCGTGATGCAGCGGCGTGTAGCCGTCGTTGTCGCGCATGTTGACGTCGGCACCGAGCTCCTCGACGAGGTATCGCATCACGCTCAACCACGCATCCGGGGCATGACGATGGGCGTTGCCGGCGAAGCCTTCGCCGTACTCGACGCCGGCGGCGGCGTGAATGGCGTAGGCGCCCGGCCCGCCGTATGGAATCGGCGGTGCGTCGTACTTCTCCATCCCGGCGTCCGCGGTCGGGATGATCGCGCCGCCGGCGCCCTGCGGCTGGCCGCCGGCACCGCGGCGAATCTGCTGCTGCGGGGCGATCGTCGGAATGTTCGGGTCGGCGCCGTAGGCCATCAATAACTTCATCGCCATCAGGTCGGTGCCGTAGGCGGCGCGCCAGAAGGCGGTTGAGCCCGTCGTGTCGGCGAGACCGCAGTTGCGGTTGCCGCAGCCGGTGTAGACCAGGTACCACGGATGCGAGGTGATGCGGTGATTGACGTTGGCGCCCTTGTCGAGCAGCGCCTGCATCACTTCAAGATAGGTGTGCTTCTGCAGCTCCATCTCCTGTGGCTGCGGGAAGCGTGTGCGCGGCTGCCATACCGTGTTGACGGCCGCCCACAGTGGCGACACACCGTTGTTCTTCGCCGCGATGTTGGGATTGGCGCCGCGCTTGATCAGCAGCATCGCCATGTCGAACTGGCCGTTGATGACCGCGGTGAGCAGCGGGCTGGTGCCGTCACCGGCGTTGACTTGATCGATGTTCGCGCCGCCGTCGAGCAGCGCCGTCGCCGCTTCGAGATATCCCTGCCGCGCGGCGTGCAACAACGCGGTCATGCCGCCCTTGGTCGCCACCGGCGGGTTGATCTCTTCGGGATTGAAATTACGCACGTTGGGATCGACGGGCGCATTTGGATCGCGCGCCGGAATCTTTCCGGAGCGCACGATTTCCCGCCCGGCTTCGATTGCGGCGGCGACCTGGCTCGGCGACGCCTTGGCTTCGGAATCCTTCGCGACGAACGCGCTGATCACCTCCCGCTGCTTTTCGGCCGCGGCGCGATCGAGCGCGCTGAACTTGGCGATGTCGATGACTTTGGTGGTGGCGGCCGGGTCGGCGCCTCGCGCCAGCAACGTCTTTATCGCTTCGGCGCGATTCAACCCGGCCGCGAAGATCAGCGGCGTCTGCCCGGCTTCATTTTCCCTGGCGTTGAGGTCGGCCTTCGCGTCGGCCAGCGCGGTGATGATCTCGGCATTGCCGGACGAGGCGGCCAGGTGCACCGGTGTGACGCCGCTGGTGGTCGTCTTCGCATTGACGTCGGCGCCGGCTTTGATCAGCGCCTTGGCGACCGGCGCGTTGCCGGAGCGCGCCGCGAGATGCAGCGGCGTGTACTGCCCGATCCGGGTCACTGCGCCGATGTTGGCGCCGGCGTAGAGCAACATCTCCGCGAGCTCGGCATCGCCCCGCTCGGCGGCCCAATGCAGCGCGCTCATGCCGTCGCCCAACGCGCCGTTGACGTCGGCACCGTCCTTCAGCAGCTGTCGGACCGCGGCCTTGTCACCGCGCGACGCCGCATCCGCGACGGTACCCTGCTGCGCGCTCATCGCACCGGTCATGAGGAGCGCGATCATCAACGCAAAGAAAGACTGACGCTTCATTTCGGCTCTCCGAAAAATCGATCGTCCAAACGAGAAGCGGGTCCGGAAGACCCGCCTCCATGCGAACCTCAGGCGGCGGTGGTCGGCGACGCCTGGTTGAGCGACAGCTCGCCGGTCGAATCGCCGAACTGCTTCATGTCATCCATGCCGAGCATGTGGCCCATCGTCAGGAAGGCGTTGGCCATCGGGGTGTCGGCAGCGGCGCGGATATGCATGTTGCCCTTCAGCGCGCCATTGGCGTGGCCGAGCAGGAACAGCGGGCACCGGCGATGGTTGTGCACGTTCGGGTCCGCCATCGGCGAGCCCCACACCACCATGGTCTTGTCGAGCAGCGTCTTGTCGCCTTCGGTGATTTCCTTCAGGCGGTCGACCAGGTAGGTGACCTGGCTGACGCGGTATTTCGTGATCTTGTTGAACTCCATGATCCGATCCTCGCGGTCGCCGTGATGCGACGCAGGATGGAACGGCTGGAGGGAGCCGCTTTCGGGGAACACGCGGTTCTGTGAGTCGCGGCCGGTCTTGAAGGTGATGATGCGCGTCATGTCGGTCTGCAGCGCGAGCACCTGCAGGTCGAACATCAGGCGCATATGTTCGGAGAACGAGTCGGGCACGCCGGCCGGCGCGTCCGGCAGGGCGCGCTCTTCGCCGCTGGTGTTGCGGGCTTCGATCGCCTGGATGCGGCGCTCGATCTCGCGCACGTAGCTGAGGTAGCGGTCGAGCCGCGTGCGATCGCCGGGGCCGAGCTCGCGCTTGATCGTCGCGACCTCGCCCTGCACCCAGTCGAGGATGCTGCGGCGGGTGACGCGGCGGTCGGCGCGATCCTGCTTCGACGATCCGGAACCGAACAGCATGTCGAACGCGACGCGCGGATCGCGGATCATCGGCAGCGGCTCGTTGGGCGACGCCCAGCTGATCGAGTCCGTGTAGGCGCACGAATAGTTGTAGGTGCAGCCGCCGGCCTGGTCGAGGTTCTCGATGCAGAACTGCATCGACGGCATCGGCGTTTCCTGCCCGTACTTCTGCGCGTAGAGCTGATCGAACGACGTGCCGGCCCAGATGTCCGATCCCTGCGTCTGCTTCGGATGCGCCTGGGTCAGGAACACCGCGCTCGATCGGAAGTGATCGCCGCCGATCTCTGGCGCGGTAAACGCCTCGGCCATGCGCACGTCAGTGTTCGAGACGATCGTCAAGTGCTGACGATACGGCTCGAGCGAGGCGAGCGCGCTGTCCGGCGCGAACGTGAAGTTCGAGCCGACTTCCGCCGGCGCGAACAGGTGCTTGGTCGCGCCCCACTTGTTGCAGCCGGCGAGGCCGTGGACCTCTTCGATGGCGATGAATCGAGTCCGATCCGCGCCCGCGACCGCCGCCTTGCCGACACCTTTCGCGGCCACCATCGCGTCGAGGAACGGCAACGCCACGGCGGCGCCCATCGCGCCGCGCAGGAACTTGCGGCGTTCCATCTGCTTGCCAGTCAGGAAATTCATCGGCTTCTCCCTTTAGCGTCCACTAGCCTTCGTTTCGGTCGTTGTCGTGTCTGGTTCCACCCGCCGCATCCTGAATGCGTCGCTCTTGACGACGCCGAGGATGAACGACGAAATCTTGTAGTTCGCCGCTTCCGCGTTCTTGGCAATCGCGCGAATCGCCGGCTGGTCGAAGTACTCGACGCGGCGGCCGAGCGCGTAGGCCATCAGGTTCTCGGTGAAGTTGCGCACCAGCGGCGTCGGCCGCTTGGCCAGCAGTGTGACCAGCTCCGGCAGCGACGTCACCTTCGACCCGTCGTAGAAGTCGCCGGTGGTGTCGAGCGGCATGCCGTTTTCGCGGACGCGCCACTTGGCGGTGACGTCGAAGTTGTCCAGCGCCAGGCCGATCGGATCCATGAAGCGGTGGCAGCTGTTGCACGTCGCATTCTTCCGATGGATTTCCATCTTCTCGCGCGTCGTCAGCAGGCGGCCTTCCTTCGATTCGCCCGCGGCCTCGAGATCCGGGACGTCTGGGGGCGGCGGCGGTGGCGGCGTGCCAAGCAGCACTTCCATCACCCACTTGCCGCGCAGTACCGGCGAGGTGCGATTCGCGAGCGACGTCTGCACCAGCATCGTGCCATGGCCGAGGATGCCGCGCCGTGTCGAATCCGGATAGGTGATGCGGCGGAACTCGCGGCCGACGACGCCGTTGATGCCGTAGTGGCGGGCGAGCCGCTCGTTGACGAAGGTGTAGTCCGCGGTCAGCAGCTCGATGATGCTGCGGTCGTCCTTGACGAGGCTGTTGAAGAACATCTTCGTCTCGGTGCGCATCGCCGAGGCGAGGTTCTCGTCGAAGTTCGGATAGAAGTTCGGATCGGGGTGAACCTTGTCGACGTCCTGCAGCCGCAGCCACTGCGCCGCGAAACGATCGGCGAGCGCCTGGCTGCGCGGATCGGCCAGCATGCGGCGCGCGTGCTTCTCGAGGCCGGCAAGCGTCGACAACTCGCGGCGGGTCGCGGCCTCGATCAACTCCTCGTCGGGCGGCAAGCCCCACAGGAAGAACGACAGCCGTGACGCGAGGTCGATGTCGCTCAGGCGGTAGGTGCCGCCCGAACGGGCGTCGGTGGGCGCCCGCTCGATGCGGAAAATGAAATGCGGGCTGGCGAGGATCGCTTCGAGCGCCGAGCGCACGCCCATCTCGAAGCCGCCCTTCTTGGTGCCGGCGTCGTAGAACGGCATCAGCCGTTCGACTTCATTCGGCGCCAGCGGACGGCGATACGCTTCGCCGCCGATCTTGGCGATGATCTGTCGGGCGCACGCACTCTCGTTGGTGGCCGCGGTCGGCCGGCACGAAAAAATCTTCTGCCGGCTCGGCGTCGTCGAAATGCCGGTGGTCTTGAGCGGCCCGCGGATGATCAGGTCGCCCATGTGCGGCAGCGTGGTGATGCCGGCGCCGCCCGAACCACCGCCCGCGTACGACCATTCGTGCGGGCGGATCAAATCCTCGTACGGCCCGTCGATTTTCTTGATGAACGCGGCCGCGACCTTGCGCTGGCCGGCCTTCACGAGAATCGGTTCCGTGCGCAGCGGCGTCTGGCCGCGGCCGTCCGCGCCGGCGATGTTGAGCAGCTCGTAGGCGACGAGCGCGACGCGCTGGCCGTCAATCGACACGTCGATGTCCTCGAAGCGGGTGTTCTCGCCCGAGTTGAACGTCATCTCGAATTGATATTCGCCGTCAGCGGGAAAGACGTGGTTGACGACGATGCCGCCGCGCGTGCCGAAGGGCGCGCCTTCGACGTGATCCCACGGGTGCTGCGACATGTAGGTCGGGTTGGTATAGGTGACGTCGATCGACGGCGCGCTCTTGTCGCCGACCGCCATGCGGCTGATATCGGCCGCAGCGTTCAAATACGCCTCGAGCAGGGTTGGCGACAGCGCCTGTTCATCGGCGATGTTGTCGAAGTTCGCGCTCATCGTGTCGAGCGGCAGCCACTTGCCCGGATCGACTTCGAGCGCGAGCAGCTCGCGAATCGCGCGCGCGTACTCCGGACGATTCAGGCGTTGGAACGGCCGCCCGCCCGGATTGGGATTCGCCTTCGCGTAGGCGTCGACGCCGGTTTCGAGCGCGCGAATGAAGCTCTGATAGACCGCGGGCTCCGGTCTCGGCATACCCGGCGGCGGCATCATGCTCGCCTGGAGTTTGCGAATCATCCGCTCGGCAACGTCGGCATGCTGGCCGACCTTTGCGATGTCGAACGACGCGAGCGTCAGGCTTCCGGCGCGATCCTTGTTGCGATCGTTGTGGCAGTTCGTGCAGTACTGCTTCACCAGCGCGTTGTAGTCAGTGGCGGGAGCGGCCGCACGCGTGACGGGCGCCGGCCCGGAGGGATGAGACACCGCGGGCTTCGTCGCGGTCACACGCTTCGCCGGCGCCGGTGATTTCGCCACGGGCGCGCCCTGTTGGGCCGCGAGAACAGTGACCAGTCCCAGGCACGCGACCACGGTGCCGAAGGAAATGACGCCGGCGCTTTTCATTTCGAACATCCCCAAACGCACGAAGAACAAGGACCCCGAAGTGCTGTCTCGGCGTCCTACTTGAACCTGTGGAAAATATACACCCAATCGCCCGTAAGCATAGATGGGGCAAGAAGATAAGACCTTTCGAGACAATCGTAGACAACGGTGCCAAGACCTGAATCGGCGCGCGTCTTAAACGATTGTTCTAATCAGTCGAATTAGGCTGGTTTCTGCAGGATTCTAAGTGCCAACGTGCCAAAAGTGCCACGGTGCCAAAGGGGTGCGGGTGCCACAGTGCCAACACCTAGGTGCCAGGCGGCACCGTCGCACCGCTTGGCACCTTGGCACTTTGGCACCTATTTCTTGGTGGCGGTCATCGCCGACGGCGCGGAGAACTTGATCGTGCTGCCGTCGACGACGCCCGACCACTTCTGATTGCCGGCGGTCAGCGTGATCTCGTTCCCGCGCAGGCGGCCCTGAACGGCCTGGTTGCCAAGCGTGCCGCTCAGCATCTGGAAGTTCTGCGTCAGCGTCAACGCGCCGTTGGGCGTGTTCCACGTGCCGGCAACCTTCGCCGGCACGATCCAGAACAGCGCCGTGCACCAGCTGCTCGAGCAGCCGTCGGTGACCGTCGCCGTCTCATCGGCCTGCCAGTCTTCCATCGTGAAGGTGTTCGAGGCGACGCGCGTGCCCGGCTTGAGATCGAGAATGGTGGGCCGCAGCTTCATGTTGATCGACGGCAGCAGGAACATCGTGATGACGGTCGCGTTCTTGAACTGATCGCCCTTCACGAATTCGAACAGGTCGGCCTGGATGAACGTCGCCCGATCGGTGACGCCCGCCGCCGCCGCGTTCTTCTTCGACAGCTCCACCATGTCCGGGTTGTACTCGATGCCATAGGCACGCGCGCCGCGCTTGGCGGCGGTGATCACCGTGCGGCCGTCGCCCGATCCGAGATCGATCACCGTGTCGCTACTGGTGACTTGCGCCATGTCGAGCATCTTGTCGACTACCGCCTGCGGGGTCGGCACCCAGACCACGTCCTTGCCGGCCTGGCCAACCTGCGGCTCGAACGGCTTCTGCCCGGTCGTCGTGGCCTGTGCGGATGCAACGGTCGCGGTCAGCACGAACGCCGCCGAAAGAATTGCCAATCGTCTCGTCATCAAAGTGTCTCCGTAAACGCTACAAGTAAGAATGGCCGTGCCAGCCAAGTATATGCTCTCGCTTCATACCGTCGGGGATACCGTAATCGTTTACGAGATCGCTTCATCACGGCGCCCGTCCCGTTCGTTCAACCGCTCATGCGGGCTTGGCGGGGATGGTGAAATAAAACGTGGCGCCCCCGTTGGGTTTGCCTTCCGCCCAGACCCGGCCGCCGTGACGCGTGATGATGCGATGCACGATGGCGAGACCGACGCCGGTGCCTTCGAAATCCTCCGCGCGATGCAATCGCTGAAAGACACCAAACAATTTTTCCGCGTAGCGATCATCGAATCCGGCGCCGTTGTCGCGGACGAAATACACTGTCTCGCCGTTGTTGGTGTGGCTGCCGATGGTAATCGCGGGATGCGGAGTCGTCGCGGTGAACTTGACGGCGTTCGACACGAGATTGACGAACACCTGGTTGAGCAGCGCCACCTCCCCGTAACAGTCCGGCAGATCCTCCACCGTCAGATCGATGGCGCGCCCCGATGCCGCCACGGCTTCCGTTGCCACCGTTTTCGCCAGCGACGTCATATTCACCGATTGGCGGAGCATCGTCGTCCGGCCGATTTGCGAAAACGCCAGCAGGTCGTCAATCAGCTGTCCCATTCGACGCGCGTTTGCCTTGACGCGATCGAGCGCCCGTCGCGCTTCGCTGTCGAACGTTTCGGCGTGATCCTCCTCGAGGATCTGCACGAAGCCGGCTATCGCGCGCAGCGGCGCGCGCAGATCGTGCGAGACCGTGTAACTGAACGCTTCGAGCTCGCGATTGGCGGCGCGCAGTTCGGCGGTCCGCAGCTCGACGCGCGACTCGAGATCCGCCCGGGCCTGTTCGACCTTCTCGGCCATCGTATTGAACGAGTCGGCGAGCCTGCCGATCTCGTCGCCGCGCTCCATGTCCAGGCGCACGTGCGGCTTCGACGCGGCGACGGCTTCCGCCGCTTCCGTCACCTGCCGGAGCGGTGTGGTGATTCGCCGGCTGAGGACCAGCCCTGCGCCGGCGGCAAGAAACAGCAACACCGCGGCAATGGCAGCGAGACGCAGCAGCAATCGCTGTGACGGGGCGAGGACGACGGCGCGCGGAAACTCGATGACGACCGCCCAGGGCGTCGCGGCGATCGGCGTCGCCCACGCGAAAGTATCCGGACGCCCGCTGCGCTGATATTCCCAGAGGCGCGGCTCGGTGCCGCGCACTGGGAGGTCGGGCACGACGACCTCGAGGTCCGACCAGATCGAGCCATCACTGTTGCCGAGCAGCATGGTCGCTTCGTTGCCAATCAGTCCCGTCAGCACGGCCACGGTCTGGCGCGTTTGCGCCGGATTGGAGATGCGGCGCCGCTCGACCACGAATCCAAGCACCTCGCCGCCGCGCAGGAGGCGGCCGCCGACGGGATAGCGCAGCCCGTCGGCAAACGGGCGAAGCCGTCCGATCGCGGTGTCGTCGAACGACAGGTCTTTCTTAAGATCATCGAGCAGCGTACCGGTGACTTCCTCGAATTCGGCACCGACAGCCAGACGCCGGGTGCCGGCGGCATCCCACAGTTCCACGTTGGCGATCGCAGCTGCGGTACCGAGATGCGAGCGCACCGCCGCTTCGATGCTCGGCACCAGCGCGGCATCGCCGCTGCGCAGGAACTCCTGAACATCCGATCGCGACATCAACTGTTTCACCGCCGCGACGCGCTGTCGCGCCGACAGCGCAAACACGTTCGCCATCTGGTCGGCTGCCTGCCGCAGGCGCGAGGACGCCATCCCGGTCAGCGCGCCACGCACTTCGATGTACGAAGCGACGCTCATCGCGGCGAGCGCCGCCAGGAGCAGGACCAGCAGCAGCGCCGGGATCTTGATCGCCAGCGACGGCTGTCTTGGCCGGAGCATGATTGGCATACAGCCTACAATGACCGTCGTGAAGTATCGCTGGGTGATGCTGATGCTGGCCGCAGCGGCCATGGTCGGCACCCTGCCGGGGCGCACCCAGGGCCTCGGCCTGGTCACCGAGCCGTTGCTGGCGGACCTCCAAATCGATCGCGTCGACTACGCGACCCTGAACTTGTGGGCGACGTTGATCGGGTCGGTTTTCGCGATTGGTATCGGGCGGTTCATCGATCGCCTGGGCACGCGCGTCGTGCTGACGGTCGTCGCCGCAGCCCTCGGCATTGTCGTGTGCGTGATGAGCACTGTGCAGTCATTCTGGGCGCTGGCCGTTGCCGTCACGTTGACGCGCGGGCTCGGACAGAGCGCGTTGTCGGTGATCAGCCTGGCGATGATCGGCCAATGGTTTACACGCAAGATCGACCTGGCCATGGCGATCTACAGCATCGTCATGAGCATCGGATTCATGATCGCGTTTCCGATCGTCGGATCGATGGTGCAAGCGGCCGGGTGGCGATCGGCCTGGTTGATGATCGGCATTGCGCTGCTGGCCGGATTGGCGCCGGCCGCAGCGCTATTCGGCCGCGGTCTGCCTGAGGACGCGGGCCGCTCGCTCGATCAACCGGATCAGCCATCGTGCGGCATGGGCGCGACCTGGCGTGAAGCGCTGGCCACGCCGGCGTTCTGGGTCTTTTCGACCGGGGCCGCGCTGTATGGCCTGGTTGCGTCGGGGATCGGCCTCTTCAACGAATCCATCCTCGCCGAACGAGGTTTCAGCGCGTCGGTGTACTACCAGACGCTGGTCGTGACCGCGATCACCGCCTTGCTTGGAAACTTCGCAGGCGGATGGCTAGCGTTGCGCGTTTCGCTTACTAATCTGCTGACGATGTCGCTGCTGATGCTCGCGCTCGGCCTGGCCGCGCTGCCGCACGTTGCGACGATCGTGCATGTGATGGTGTGGGCCACCGCAATGGGGGTGGGCGGGGGGCTCGTCATGGTGCTGTTCTTCAGCGTCTGGCCGCGCGTGTATGGCCGCGCCCATCTTGGGCGCATCCAAGGCGCCGCGCAGGCGATGACCGTCGTCGCATCGGCAGTCGGACCGTTGCTGCTGGCGTGGTGCGTGGAGTGGACCGGCAGCTACAGCGCGATGTTCAACGTTCTCGCCGCGGTGATTACGTTGGTGGCTTTCTCGGCATCAGTGACGCCGCTGCCCGATGTTCAGCTCAGTCACGCGCCCAATCACGAGACGGCGTAGTTCGCGGCGCATGGCCGCGGTCAGCGGCTGTTCTGCGCGGTGGCCCATCGGCTCGATCGCCAGGCTTCCGGTTGGAGCATCACCAGGACAGTGATGATCTCGAGTCGCCCGATCCACATCGCCAGCGTCAAGACGATGCGGCTGAGCGGATGAAGGTCTCCGAAATGCGCCATCGGCCCGACCGTGTTGAAGCCCGGGCCGACGTTGCCAAGGCACGCCGCCGTCGCCGAGATTCCCGTGACCAGGTCGGCGCCCAGCAGCACGACCAAGGCCGTACAGACCGCGAAGGTCAGCATGTAGAACAGAAAAAAGACGATGACACCCTGCAGGATGTGCACAGGTACCACGCGGCCCGCAAGCTTTACCGGCAGCACGGCCCGCGGGTGCAGCGCACGCCGCAGTTCATGCAGCGTGAATTTCGCCAGCAGGATGTGGCGTACCACCTTGGGGCCGCCGGCGGCCGATCCGGCGCAGCCGCCGATGAACATCAGGCCGAGCAGCACGGCCTTGGCCTGATCGTTCCAGAGGTTGAAATCAACGCTCGCAAAACCGGTCGTGGTGATGATCGACAGCGATTGAAACAACGTCGTCCGAATCGACGGCTCGTCGATCAATGGCAGGCGCAGCGCGACGATCAGGAGCAACGATGCCGCCACGACGACGCCAACGTAGACGCGGAGCTCTTCGTCGCCGGAGAGCAGTTTGAAGTTGCGGCGGGTCAGCGCGCGGTACTGCAGGGCAAAGTTCGCGCCTGCCAGCAGCATGAACACGATGATGACCCATTCGACCGCCGGGTTCTGGTAGCCCGCAATCGACTGTGGATGCGTCGAAAAGCCGCCGGCTGCGAGCGTCGCGAAGGCGTGGTTGACGCTGTCGTACAGCGACATGCCGGCGAACCACAACGCGATGACCTGCAGCAGGGTCAGCACGGCATACAACCGCCACAACACCGCCGCCGTTCGGCGAATCTGCGGCGTGACCTTCTCGTCCTCGTGACCGGACGCCTCGGCGAAGAACAGCTCCCGGCCGCCGATCGCGAGTCGCGGCAGAATCGCGACGAACAGCGCGATCACTCCCATGCCGCCAAGCCAGTGCGTGAGGCTTCGCCAGAAGAACACGCCGCGGCCGAATGCGTCGAAGTCGCGAAACACGGTCGCGCCCGTCGTCGTCAATCCCGACATCGCTTCGAACATGGAGTCGATCGCGCCGAGGCCAGCCCACGCATAGGGCAGCGCGGCGAAGCCCGCAATCAGCAGCCACGCGCCGGACACGGCGGCAAGTCCTTCGACGCGGCGCATATCCTCGACGCCGTGCTCGGCGTCGGGGCCTCCGGCGTGACGCATCGCGTGGCCAGCCAGGCTGGTCACGACGGTCGCCAGCGCGAAGCCGATCGCGTCGCGATACTCGCCGTAGATCAGCGCGATCACGAGTGGCGCGAGAAACATCAAGCCAAACACGCGCACGATGAGGCCGATGACGTGGGTGACTAATGAGACGCGCATGTGTCTGCGGGCCGGCGCGTTCGACGGACGCTAGCTGCCCAAACCACTGAAGTAGGCCTGCACCCGTTCTTCCGCCGCTCGTGTCGAGAATACGATGATGTGATCGCCAGGCTCGACGCGATCGTCGCCGCGCGGAACGATCACTTCGCGGCCGCGCAGAATCGCCGCGACAATGACGTCCGCGGGAGCACCGATCGCCTTCAACGGCTTCGGCTCGAATCGCGGCGAGACGACCATCTCGATGACGCGGGCCTCGCCGTGCTCGACCACCGCCAGCAGGCTCGAGGTGCCGCCGGTGATCTGGTGAAGGATCGAAGCGACGGCGGCCGCGCGCGCTGATAGCGCCACGTCGATGCCGACCCGTTCGAACAGGCGAAGGTTCGTCGGCCGGCTGACCCGCGTCACGATTTTCGGGACGCCAAGCTGGCGGCCGAGCAACGAGGCCAGCAGGTTGCGTTCGTCGTTGTCGATCACCGACACCATTACGTCGCTACGGCCGACGTTTTCGCTCTCGAGAAACTCCAGGTCGGTGCCGTCGCCGTTGAGCACCAGCGTGCGCTTCAACCGCGCCGCGAGCATTTCGCCCCGCGCCGGATCGCTCTCGATGATGCGGACGTGGCAGCTCGACCCCTCGAGGCGCTCTGCCAGCTGCAGGCCGACGTCGCCGCCGCCGACGATGGTGACTTCCAGGCGGCCGCCGTGACGCGCGGGATGGACGAACCGCTCCACCTGCTGCATCGCGTCGGGCGTGCCCATCACGATGATCTTGTCCCCGACCTCCAGTCGGGTGTTGCCGCGCGGCACGAACAACGCGCCGGCGCGCTTGACCGCAACGATCAGCGAACCGCGTGGCAAATGCAAGTCGCCAAGCGTCACGCCCGCGAGGCTGGACCCGGCGTCGAGCCGGTATTCGAGCAGCCGGATGCGGCCGCCGGCAAATATTTCTGCGTCGATTGCCCCCGGCGCCGTGACCACGCCTTCGATGTCGCTGGCCAGCTGCGCTTCGGGCCACAGCACGCGATTGATGCCGAAGTCTCGAAGGCCCTCGCGATCGGGCACAAAATCGGCGCGCGACACGACGCAAATCGTTTCCGGATTCGACATCCGGTTGGCGATCGCGCACGCCACGATGTTGACCTCGTCAAGCGGCGTCGTGGCGACGAAGAATCGGGCATCCTGAACGCGCGCCCGCGTCAGCATTTCGGCGCTGGTGCCGCCGCCAATCAGCAGCTCGGCGTCGATGTTGGCGAACGCGCCGGCCACGGCCGGGTCGTTGTCGATGACGACGACTTCGTGGGTGGCGGCCAGGGCGCGCGCCAGCGATGAGCCAATCTGCCCCCCTCCCACGATGACGATTCGCATCAGATATCCGTCTGGCGCTGCGGCGGCCGGCGCACCTGTCGTGCGGCGGCCCGCGGCTGCCCCCGATGGTAGCGCGAACCCGTCCTTGCGCCCACGCCGTACTCCACTTGACATTCAAGTGGACGCGGCTATAGTCCACGCATGTCCGGCGAGAAAGTCGAGCTCCTCCAGGGAACCCTGGATTTGATCATCCTGCGGGCGCTGTCCACCATGGGGCCGCAGCACGCGTACGGACTGGCGGCGCGCCTCGCTCAGGTGGCCGATCATCCGCTGTCGCTCAACCAGGGCACGCTGTATCCAGCGTTAGTGCGCCTGGAGCACAAGGGATGGATCAAAGGGTCCTGGGGCAAGACGGAAAGCAACCGCGAGGCCAAGTTCTACGTCCTGACCAAATCCGGCGAGCGCGCGCTCGCGAAGGAAGCCGAGAAATGGCGGCGGCTCGCCGGTCTGGTCGACAAACTGCTCCTCGAATCGTAGGCGTCGATGGCCTCTTTGCGCGAATTCCTCTGGCGGGTCCTTGCAATCCTGCGCTGGTCCCGTGCGGAGCGGGAGCTGAGTCGAGAGATCGCATCGCACTTGTCACTGCTCGAAGAGGAGTTCATCAACAACGGCATGTCCGCGGCCGATGCGAAGCTGGCGGCCCGGCGTGCGTTCGGAGGCATCGAGCAAGCGAAGGAGCTGCAACGCGACGCCCGGGCATTTCGGTGGATCGGCGACGTTCCGCGCGACGCGGCCTATGCCGTGCGATCGCTGCGTCGCAGTCCGGCGTTCACGATCGCCGCCGTTCTCACACTGGCGATCGGTATCGGCGCGACAACAACCATCTACAGCATCGTCGATACCGTGCTGATTCGCCCGTTGCCCTTCGCGGACAGCGATCGCCTGGTCGCGATCACCGAACCCGAGGCGCCACCCGGCGTACCCGGAATCAATTATCAGGAGGCGCTCGACTGGCGCTCCCGTAGCGAGACACTCGAGGATCTCGCGACGCACACCTTCAATCCGCAGGTCATCATGCGGACACGCGAGAGCACGGCGCGGCTCACCGCGGCCATTGTCTCCACGAACTATTTCCAGGTGCTCGGCGTCCGCCCGGCCCTGGGCAGGCTGATCGATCGGCAGGACGACATCCAGGGCGACGTCGTCGTTATTACCGAGGGTACCTGGCGTAACTACTTCCGGAGGGATCCGAGTGCGGTTGGCTCGGTCATCGAGCTGCGCGGCAGCATCGGTCAGGGGCCCAGCAACCTCGGCGCACAGGCCGGTGACCCCGTCCGGCTGCTGACGATCATCGGCGTCCTCCCGCCTGAATTCGACACCTATGGTGATGCGTTCGAGTTCTACATGCCGATGGTGCGCGGCATGTACAGCCGGCCACCCGGGGTGACAGTGCGAGCGCGTCTCCGAGAAGGCGTGTCGCTTCAGGCGGCGGAAAGCGAGGCCAACGCTATTGGCAACGCTATTCGGCCGCCGCGGCCGGCAACGGCGCCGGCCCTGACGCGGCCGCGATTCAAGGTGTCCTCGGTGAAAGAGGACCTCGTCGCGCCGATGCGGCCGGCGTTACGGGTGTGCCTCGTCGCGGTCGCCGTTGTGCTGCTGATCGTCTGCGCCAACGTGGCGAACCTGCTGATGGCGCGCGGCACCGCGCGCGCGAGAGAAATCGGGGTGCGTCTGGCGATCGGCGCGAGCCGCTCGCGCGTAATGCGCCAGATCCTGACCGAATGCGTCGTCCTCGCCGCCATCGGCGGGACGTTGGGAGCGGCGTTGGGCGCCGCCGGCGTGGCTGTGACCAAACATCTGGCGACCATCGAGGCACAGGGTGTATTTCGGATCGTGTTCGGCGCCAACCTGCTGCCGCGCCTGCAGGAAGTGTCGGTCGACCGTACGCTGCTGCTGATCGCCCTCACGCTGTCGGGGATTGCGAGCGCCTTGTTTGGGGTGTTGCCGGCCTGGCATCTTTCGCGGGTCAGCCAGCTGCAATCGCTGGGAGCGCGTGGCCATTCGCGGCCGCGGCGCGAGACGCGCACGCGCACCATACTGGTCGTCAGCCAAGTGATGCTCGCGACGGTCCTTCTCGTCGCAGCGGGACTGCTCGTCAACAGCTTCATCAGCCTGTCGCGAGTCGAGAAAGGCTACGACCCCTCGAACGTGGTCGCGTTCCAGCTCGTGCTGCCGGCCGAATACGCCACCGCGCGAAAGGCCGCGACGATTGAATCGCTGTTGGCCGCGCTGCGCAACAAGACCGACGTTGCGCATGCGGGGTTTGCGTACGCGGGCATCCTGCTCGGTCTCCAGGACACGGTCGGTGTGTTCATCCCACCAGGTCGAACCGTCGAAGAGATGCAGACGGAGCCCGAAAAGCCGCGATTGAAGTCGCTGAGCCCCGGCTACCTCGAGACGATGGGGGTGCCGCTGCTCGGCGGCCGGTATCTCGATGAACGCGATGGCGTCGTCGGAGGCGCCGTCAACGTCGTCATCAGCCGATCGGTGGCCAAGCGCTATTTCGGTGACGCAAATCCCGTCGGGCAGACGATTGTCTGGCGAACGGGTGCCGGTCTCAATCCGACATTGAGGCCGTTTGACGCGCCGCTGCACGTGGTTGGCGTCGTGGAGGACGTTCGACAGGGCCGCGTGGCAGCACCCGCATATGCGGAGATCTTCATGGACTACCGTCAGGTGCGAGCGATCCACGAACGGATGAACTTTCCGAAGGGCCGGGTAGAGCAGATTTCGTTCGGCTTCATGTCGTTCGGCGTCAAGACGCGCGGCAACCCGGTCGCGTTTTTTCCGGTGGTGCGCGACGCCGTCCGCGCCGTGGACGCGAACGCGAGCATCGACGCCATCCACACGATGGATGAAATGGTCGGGTATTCAACGGCGCGGCAGCGGTTCTATGCCGTGCTGCTTGGCATGTTTGCCGCCGTGGCCGCCGTACTGGCGGCAATCGGGGTTTACAGCGTGCTCGCGTATTCGGTGGTTCAACGCACGCAGGAGATTGGCATTCGAATGGCGCTCGGCGCGGAGCGCGGGCAGGTCATGGCGCTGGTGATGCGCGGCGGCGTTGCTTGCGCGGCGATCGGAATCACGATCGGCATCGCCACCGCCGCGGCCGGCGCGCGGTTCCTGCAATCGATGCTGTTTGGCGTCGAGCCCCGCGATCCCGCCACGTTCGCCGTCGTCGCCGCGACGTTTGCGGCAATCGCGCTGCTCGCCTCGTACGTCCCCGCTCGCCGCGCCACGAGGGTCGACCCCGTCATCGCTCTGCGGGTCGACTGATTCACCCTAGCTCCCTCGCTCCCTCGCTCCCCAGCTCCCTCGCTCCCCAGCTCCCTTGCTCCCTAGCTCCCTAGCCCCAAACTCCCCGGATTAGTGATGAAGTAACGTTGAAGGATGAAGAATCCTTCGGCCGAGTCGGCTGGATTTGCGTCACTCGGTCTAACCGACGCCCTCGTGGCTGCGGTCGCCGCACTGGGCTACGAAGAACCCACTCCCATTCAACGCGAAGCGATTCCCACCTTGCTGTCCGGCGCCGACATGCTCGGCCAGGCCGCGACGGGCACGGGCAAGACCGCCGCGTTTGCACTGCCGCTGCTCGATACCCTGTCCAAAGACGGCAAGGCCGATCGCGGGCGCACGCGCGCGCTGGTGTTAGTGCCGACGCGCGAGCTGGCGATGCAGGTGGCCGAGGCGCTCCATAAATACGCCAAAGGCTCGAACCTCGTCGTCGTGCCGGTGTACGGCGGCGCGCCGATGGATCACCAGATCCGCGCCTTGCGCCGCGGCGCCGACATCGTCGTCGGGACGCCGGGTCGCGTGCTCGATCATCTGCGCCGGCGGACACTGCAGCTGGGCGAGGTGAAGGTGCTGGTGCTCGATGAAGCGGACGAGATGCTCGACATGGGCTTCGCGGAAGACATCGACGCGATCGTGAACGAGACGCCGGCGACCCGCCAGACAGCGCTGTTTGCCGCGACGTTTGCGCCGCGGATCATGGCGATCGCCGGACGGCATCTCAAGAGTCCGAAGAAGGTGCAGATCGCGCAGGAGAAACGCGCCGCGGGCAAGTTACCGCAAGTGCGCCAGGTTGCCTACATCGTCGGCAGGGGCCAGAAGATCAACGCGCTCAGCCGGATTCTCGACTTCGAGAGCCCCAAGTCGGCGATCGTTTTCTGCCGCACCCGCATCGAAGTCGACGAGCTCACCGACACCCTCAACGCCCACGGCTACGGCGCGCAGGCACTGCATGGCGGCATGATGCAGAAACAGCGCGATCGCGTCATGCAGGGGTTCCGCAGCGAACAATCCGAGATTCTCGTCGCGACCGACGTCGCCGCGCGCGGCTTGGACATCGAGCACGTCTCCCACGTCGTCAATTTCGATCTACCCACGGCGCCTGAAGTTTACGTCCATCGCATTGGCCGCACCGGGCGCATTGGCCGCGAGGGCGTCGCGATCACGCTGGTATCGCCACGCGAGCAGCGGTTTCTGCAATTCGTCGAGCGCTTGACCAAGCAGAAGATCGAGATCGGCAAGCTGCCGACGGAGGCGGACCTGCGCAAGCGCCGCATGGAAGCGACCAAGGACGCTCTGCGAGAGCGGATTACCGCCGGCGGCCTTGAACTGACCCGCGAGCTGGTGCAGGAGCTCGCCGACGAGTTCGATCTGATGGATGTCGCCGCGGCCGCGATCGCGCTCGCCAGCGACGGGTCTGAGCGCGCCATTGCCGACGTCGCAACGGAACCCGACACGCGCTCACGCGACCGCTATGACGACCGCGGACCGCAGCGCGAACGGCGTCCGGCTGCGACTCGCGACGCGGGCCCGATGACGCTGCTGCGAATCAGCGTCGGTAAGGAACACAACGTCCGCCCCGCCGATCTGGTCGGCGCCATCGCCGGCGAAGCGCGGGTGCCGTCAAGCGTGATCGGCGCGATCAAAGTGCACGACGACTACTCGCTCGTCGAGGTGCCCGAGGAGGTGTCGCAAAAAATCATCGTCGCCTTGAAAGCAACCAAGATCCGCGGCCAGAAGGTCACCGTTCAGTCGAAGCCGGCGAATTAGGAATTAGGGAGCTAGGGAGCCAGGGAGCCAGGGAGCTAGGGAGCTAGGGAGCTAGGGAGCGCGGGAGCTGGGCGCAGCTAGGGAGCTAGCGAGCCACGTTCATATCGTTGCAACGACTGGATCAGCGCGTTGAGCATCCGGCCAATTTGCGACGCATGGTCGATTAATGGTTTGGTCTCGTCAGCGGAGACGAGTTGTAATCGCTCGGCCGGCATCAGGTGCGTGAGAAACTCGGCATTCGATCCGAGTGCGATTCGCAGGTGATGGACGTAGCGACGAGTGGAGCCGTAGCCGAAGCCCTCGGCGATATTTGAGGGCGTCGAGACCACCGCTCGCCGCATCTGCGCACACAATTCAAACCGTTCATCCGCAGGCAACCGACGGATCATCGGATAGGCGTCTTGGGCGAGTTGCATCGAGCGCTGCCACACCAGCAAATCTTGAAACGACCTAATGGGCATGCGCCACGTCGATGCACGCTGCGAGCCACGCGGAATTGTTCGCAGATCACCAATTTGCGCCGAACCTGTTCGCAATTCTTGCGCAGTAGAAACCATGTCGTGATCGCAAGACTTGCGCTCCCCGGCTCCCGCGCTCCCCGGCTTTCGCGCTCCCTCGCTCCCTCGCTCCCTCGCTCCCTCGCTCCCTAGCTCCCTAGCTCCCTAACGCTATACTCCCTGCTATGCGACTTTACGTAACCGTTACGCTTGTTTGCGTAATCGCGGCCGCGGCCGCGGCGCAGGATCATCTGGCGACGCTTGGGATTAGCGAAGGGCGCGCCAAGGAAGCAATCTTCGACTCCTTCGTCGCCGACGCGGTGTCAATCGCCGGCAAGCCGGCTGCGTTCATCGCCATGCCGGATGCGGCGCGGGTCGCGCTCGTCAACTTCGCGCTGACCATGGCGCGAACGTTCGCGGAGAGCGACGACTTCAAGCGCCGATACGCGGACCATCGCGAAGCGAACGGCCCCGACCCGCTGCCGGACGAGCAAACCGTCGATCAGGTATTCGCGAAACAGCGCACCGGGTTCGAAAACCAGGTGGTCGAGATGCGCAAGCTGTTCGATCAGATCACCCCGGAACAGCGCGCCACGCTCGAAGCCGGATGGACCGACATGCGGCGGCAGCTTGACGAGATGGAAAAAGGCGAGCGCCGCAAGGAAATCGAAGCGGTGCTTCGTGAACAACGCGCCCAGCAGGTTCGCAGCCGCGATCTGGCGATGCAGGAGCTGGAAAAAGTCTATCCGGCTGACTCGCGAGCGCTGGTCGCGATGCGGCTCCGGCACTTCCTCGACACGACCAAAGACATCGATTTCAACGCCAAGCTCGTCGATAAGGGCGATAAGAAAGTGTTCGCCGACCCCACGCTCGAAGCCAAGCCGGCCGCATGGAAAATGACTTTTCGGGCCGGAAAACCCGCCACCGACGCCGCTCGCGCCTTCGCGCAACGATGGCTCGACGATCTGCATCGTCAGGGTGTGAAGTAGCAGGCGACGCGCCAGCGCAGCACAAAGATCCGGTTGAACGAGGGCCGGACTCGGCGTAGTGTTTCCCCTGGCGGCCGTAGGCCGTAGAGGTGGGACTCATGGAAATAGATCGCAGAGCGTTCATCGCCAGCCTCGGAGGCACGGCGGCCGTCGCGATGATGGACTCGGAAGCCAAGGCCGACGCCCTCGAGCACTGGATGGAAGAGCAGCTCGACGAGCAGGTCGCCGCGAACCAGGGACAGGCACCGCCGAAGTTCCCAACGGTCGCCGAAATCGAAGCGCAAATCGAAACGCGCAACTATCGCCGCGGCGTCGGCAGCCTGTTCGTCAACACGCGCGGCAACGTCAAGAAGCTCGAGCCGATGCCGAAGAATCCAACGCTCCAGGACTTCTTCCGCCTCCGCTTCGCGCCGGCCAACCACGTGCTGCAAAGCGCGACGCGCGCGCTCAAGACCGGCATGTCAGAGGAAGTGACGCTCGCGTGCCTGCTGCATGACTGCGTGCTGAACCTGATCAAGCCGGATCACGGCTGGTGGGGCGCACAGCTGTTCGAGCCGTACATTCCGGAGAAGTCGACCTTCGCGATCCGCTATCACCAGACGCTGCGGTTCTACCCGGACCTCGATGCGGGCTACGAATATCCCGATCAGTACTACCGGATTTTCGGCGAAGACTACAAACCGCCAGCCCACATCGAAGCGACCTACAAGATGCTCCGCAACCACAAGTGGTACATGGAGCCGCGCCTGGTCACGGTCAACGATCTCTACGCGTTCGACGCGAACGCCAAGGTGTCGATCGAGCCGTTCGAAGACATCATCGGCCGCCACTTCAAGCAGCCGAAGGAAGGGCTCGGCAACGACAACAGCCCGAGCGCGCACATGTGGCGGACGATTGCCAATCCGGATGCGCCGCTCTAGGAAGTTAAAAGTTAAAAGTTAAAAGTTAAAGGCGTAGGGAGCGGAAACGTGAAGAGTGGAATAGTAGCCGGCTTGCTTTTCACCTTTCACGTTTCGCTCTTCACGTCGGCGCAGCCGGCCAAGCCGGTCTCCTACAAAGGCCTCGACATCACGCCGATCGGCGTAGAGCGCGCCAAGAACGTTGCGCTCGTGGATTGCCCGCCGGGACAAAACAGCGTCCGCGGCAACGCCCTCGAGGGCACCGAGTTCGCGGTCGTGGCGCTGGCCTTCAAGGTCACACCCGCATTCGACGCCAAGACCATTGTCAAGAAACCGGTTCTGACGGACGCGTCGGGCAAGACCTATCAGACCTCGGTGTCGATCATCGACGCGGGTTCGGTGCCCGAGTACAAGTGCAACTTTCCGTTCCGCGTGCCGGCCGGTACCAAAGTGGCGTCGGTGACCGTCGACACCGCCACTATCGATATCTCCGGTCTCGACAAGTAAGTTGATCGAGCTGGCGGAACATGTCGCCGAGGTCCTGGACGTCGGACCCGGTACGCGCATCTTCGAAGTCGATTGCGGCGACGGCGCCTTCCTCTTTCCTTTCCATCGAAACGGCTACATCGTCGGCGGGATCGACGGAGAGGCCGGCGCAATCGCGACGGCCATCGCCGCAATGCCGGAAGGGGTATTTCAGGTCGGCATGGCCTCGACGCTCGACCCTTCCGTTCCCTGGGACGTGATCGTCTGCCGGTCCTTCGCGGGCGCTGCCGATTTGGATTACATGCGCGGCGTGCTCGCGCGCATGTTTGCGAAAGCGACGCACGCAATCGCCGTGCTCGGCGTGCCGGATGAACGCCGACATTGGCTGCTGCATGCGCTCGCGGAGATTGGCGCAAACGCCATTCAATTCGAGGATGTCGGCGTCGACCAGGGCCTCAGCGACCGCAGCGAGTCCAAGGGGTTCAACGCCTTCGCGCGCGTTGGTAGCTACTAGCTACTCGCTCCCTCGCTCCCTAGCTCCCTCGCTCCCTAGCTCCCTAGCTCCCTGGCGACTATTAGTGCGTAGGCCGCCGAATTTCACCCATTGGATCGGTCTGCGCCGGCACCAGGCGCGGCACCAAATCCTTCGACGTGTAGTCGATCAGCATCATCCCGAGCAGGATCGCCAGGAAGAACAAACCGGTCGCGACGGTCAGCTTGGTCAGGTGGCTCTGATACTTCACGTGCATGAAGTACCAAATCACCAGCGACGCCTTGAAGCTGGCAATCAGCATCGCCACCGAAAAGTTGAAGATGCCCAGGTCGACGTAAGCAGCGCCAACCGTGACCGCGGTGAGCACCATCAAGGCCAGGAATATCGTGACGTAGAGCGACACCGGCGAAATGTGCCCTGCCCCATGTGAATGTGCGTGTTCTGCCGACATTTACGGCCTCTCCACGAGATAAAGCAGCGGAAACAGGAAGATCCAGACGATATCGACGAAGTGCCAGTAGAGCCCACCCATTTCGACCGGCGTGTAGTACTCCGCGTCGAACCTGCCCTTCCACGCCATCCAGGTGATCACGGCCATCAACCCGATGCCGACGATCATGTGCAGCGCGTGCAGACCCGTCATCGTGAAATACAGGCTGAAGTAAATCTGCGTCGTGTTCTGCAGCTGCTCGGGCGTCAGCGACAGGTTGCTGTGATCGGCATCGCTGCCGGGCGCCGCGGCCGCATGATCGCCGCCTTCCGCGGCGTGCTGCTCGTGGTACAGCCAGTTGTAGTTCGCGCCGGGGACCTCGTAGTTGGCGAACTTGTCCTCGTACTCGATGACCTTCACGCCGAGGAACACCGACCCGAGGATCATCGTGAGGATCAGCCAGTTGACGGTCGCCTTGCGCGCGTTGATCTGCGCCGATCGAACCGCCATCGCCATCGTCAGCGAGCTGCCAATCAGCACCGCGGTGTTGAGACCGCCCCAGAACAAGCTGAGACGACGGCTGGCTTCGGCGAACGCGTCGAAATACCAGACGCGGTAGATCATGTAGGCGACGAACAGCCCGCCGAAGAACAGGATCTCGGTCAGCAGGAACACCCACATCCCGATGACCGCAGCCTCCTTCTGCTGCGACATCGTGTCGAAGTGATGTTGCAGCGCCGGATGATGCGCGTGCGCGTGGGCGTCGTGAGGGTCGGCGTGCACGACCGCGTTAGACAAGATGCTTCTCCTTGGCGACGACGTGCTCGTACTCGTAGGGCTCGCCGATCACCTCGGGCACCTCGACGAAGTTCTCCGTCAGCGGCGGCGACTGCGTGGCCCACTCCAGCGTCGAGGCCCCGTACGGGTTCGGCCCGGCAACGGCGCCGTTCTTCAGCGAATACAGCAGGTAAATCACCGGCAGCGCATAGCCGAGGCCCAGCACGCTGGCGCCGGCCGACGACATCACGTTCAGCACCTGGAATTCATCCGGGTAGGAGTGATACCGGCGCGGCATTCCAAGATAGCCGACCACGAACTGCGGCAGGAACGTCAGGTTGAAACCGACGAACACGAGGATCGCACTGATGCGTGAGAAGAACTCCGAGTACATGCGGCCGGTCATCTTCGGCCACCAGTAGTGGAGGCCGCCCATGTAGCCCATGATGGCGCCGCCGACCATGATGTAGTGGAAGTGCGCGACCACGAAGTAGGTGTCGTGCAGGTGGATGTCCATGCCCAGCGTCGCCAGGAACAGGCCGGTCAGGCCGCCAATCAGGAACAGCCCCATGAAACCGTAGGCGTAGAGCATCGGCGTCTCGAACGAGATCGCGCCCTTGTAGAGTGTCGCCGTCCAGTTGAAGACCTTCACCGCCGACGGAATCGCCACCGAGAAGCTGAGGAACGAGAACACCATCGCGGCGTAAGTCGAAATGCCGGCGACGAACATGTGATGCGCCCACACGATGAAGCCGAACACCGCGATCGCCAGCGACGAGAAGGCGACGAAGCTGTAGCCGAAGATCATCTTCTTCGAGAATGTCGAGATCAGCTCCGACATCACCCCGAGCGCCGGCAGGATCATGATGTAGACGGCGGGGTGCGAGTAGAACCAGAACAGGTGCTGGAACAGCACCGGATCGCCGCCGCGCGCCGGATCGAAAATGCCGAAGCCAAACGCGCGCTCCACGAACAGCATCACGATGGTGATCGCGATCACCGGCGTGCCCAGCACCTGCACCAGGCTGGTGGCGTAATGCGCCCACACGAACAGTGGCAGGCGGAACCAGCCCATGCCCGGTGCGCGCATGCGATGGATCGTCACGATGAAGTTCAGTCCGGTCAGAATCGACGAGAACCCGGCGACGAATACGCCGAGCGCGGTCGGCACGATGTGCGTGTTCGAGGCCGTCGAGCTGTACGGCGTGTAAAACGTCCAGCCGGTGTCGACACCGCCGGCGACCATCGCGCCGAGCGTCAGGATGCCGCCAAGCCAGTAAATGTACAGGCTCAACAGGTTGATGCGTGGAAACGCGAGATCCTTCGCGCCGATCATCGGCGGAATCATGAAGTTGCCGAGCACCGCGGGAATCGACGGGATCAGGAAGAAGAACACCATGATCACGCCGTGCATCGTGAAGAACTTGTTGTAGGTGTCGGCGGTGACGAAGTCGCCCTGCGGCGTCGCCAGTTCGAGGCGAACGCCCATCGCAAACAGGCCGCCGAGCAGGAACATCACCGAGATCGAGATCAGGTACATGATCGCGATCCGCTTGTGGTCCTTCGTCAACAACCACGACTTCAGGCCGTGGCCGTTGTTCAGGTAATGACGCTCGGGAATCTTGAGTGTGTCGAGCATGGCTTACTTCTTTTCCACCGGTTTAGCCGTCGTCGCAGCGCCCGAGCCGGCCGCTACGGGGGCGGGCGCGGCGGCCGTCGTCGCTTGTGGCGACAGCGATTTGACGTGTTCGATCAACGCCACGAGATTTTCTTCGCTGACCAGACCCTGGAAGGTCGGCATCAGCGGCTGGAAGCCTTTGACGATCTTCGCCTGCGACTGCAGGATCGATTCACGCAAGTAGGCTTCGTCGACGACGACGGTCGTGCCGTCCTGTAATTCTTCCGTCTTGCCGACCAGATCCTTGAGCGACGGCCCGCGGCCCTGGCCCGAATCGAGATGGCAGGTGTTGCAGGCGAGGTCGTTGAACAGCTTCGCGCCGCGCTGCGCGAGGGTACCCTCCATGCCGCCGCCCTGCAGCCACGCCTGATACTGCGAGGGTTCGAGCACGGTGACGTTGCCGATCATGCCGGCGTGGTTGGTGCCGCAGTACTCGGTGCAGAAGATGTGGTAGACGCCGGGCGTCTGCGCCTCGAACCACAGTTCCGTATAGCGGCCGGGAATCGCGTCCATCTTGGTGCGGAACGCCGGGAAATACAGGCTGTGCAGCACGTCTTCGGAGCTGATCGTGATCTTGATCGGCCGGCCCGACGGAATGTGCAGCTCGTTGATCTCGCGCTGGCCTTCGAGGTGCTGAAACTTCCACATCCACTGCTTGCCGACCGCGTAGAGGTGCAGGGCTTCTTCGGGCGGACGCCGCAGGTGATAGAAGACGGACGCGCCCCAGCCGAACATGAACATCGCGATGATCGTCGGGATGACGCTCCACAGCAGCTCGAGCGGCAGGTTGCCTTCGATGCGGGCGCCGATCTGACCATCGTGCGTCTTGTGGTACTTGATGCCGAGCCAGATCACCGCGGCCGACACGCCGATCGCGAAGAACGCGCAGGTCGCGAGGATGAAGAAATACAGCGCGTCGACGTCCTTGGCGAACGTCGAAGCCTGCTCGGGGAAGATGGGTATGCCGAATATGCTCATTAGTTACTGTCCGTTCGTCTCTCGCCGTAACGAGACAAACACAAAGCCGACGAGCGCGAGCAGCGTCATCGCGCCGCCAATGCGCACCGCCCGCATCGCCACGAAGCCGTAGTTACCCGTCTTCGGGTCGTAGTGATAGCAGTAGAGCAGCAGCTTGTCGGCAAGCGAGCCGATCTTTTCGTTCGACGACTCGATCAGCGCGAACTTCACGTCGCGCGGCGAATAGTCGACGCCGAAGAAATAACGTGACACCACGCCTTGCGGCGTCACCACGACGATGCCGCTCGGGTGCGCGAACTGGTGCGACGCGGCGTCCCAGGTGTAGTTGAAACCCGCGGCCTCGGTGAGGACATCGATCGATCGTTTGTCCCCCGTCAGGAAATGCCAGCCCTGCTCCGCCTCGGGCCGCTTGTAGCGCTCCAGGTACGCCTTCTTCTTGCCGAGCGCGAGCACCGGTGTTTCCTTCGGGTCGAAGCTCACCGTCACGACGTCGAACTCGCGGCCGATCGATTCGTTGAGCACCCGCAGCGCGCTCTCGAGGCCGTTCAGCACCTCGGTGCACAGCATCGGGCACTCGTAATAAACGAAGGTCAAGACCACCGGCTTGCGACCGAAGTAGTCGCCCAGCTTGACGTCGCGGCCGTGCTCGTCCTTGAACGGCAGGCCGAGCGGCAGCCGCTCGTTCAAGCGCTGCTCGAACGACACGCGGCTCAACACGCCCGGCACCTGGTTGGACGGAATGGTTGGATCCGGCCGAACGCCCGGCGCGTTGCCCTGCGCCGACACGATTCCCGAGACGAGCGCCATGCCCATCGCGAGAAGCCCGATCCGGAGATTGCTGACTGCCATCCGTTGACTCAACTCTTGACCGGAGCCTCCGCTCATTAACTGGAGACTCAACTGTTACCTGCAGACTCGAACTGTTAACCGCGTAACTTCAACTGTTGACTGCGTAACTTCAACTGTTGACTGCATAACTTCAACTGTTGACTGCGTAACTTCAACTCTTAACTGCCGACTGTCGACTGGTGACTGTGCTCTACCGCGGCGCCACCGTTCTTCCCGACGACGCATCCTGCGTGACGGCATTGAGCGACTCTGCCCCCTCGGCGCGTGCCGGCAGTCCGCGCTGCAGCAGCACTTCCATGGCGCGATCGATCGGAATGTGCGTCACGCCGCCATCCTTGTCGACCCACCCGTAGCTGCCCAACTTCGCCGCCTCGTCCGCGCGAAGCGTGTAAATGTCCTTGAACGGCTGCGTCTGCAGATGCGGCGTCGGCGGCTCCTTGACCCGGTCGACGGCCAGCGGATATTTCTGCGCGGCGGCGTTGGCCGCCTGCTCGCGGCCTTCGAAGAACTGGAAGGCGCCATAGACGATGCCGAACGACAGCACCATTGCGACCGTCAACCACAGCGCGAACTTGTACCCGACATTCGGATCGATGTCGGTGTGCTCGTACTTCGCGCCCGGCGGCGTCGGGCCGTATTCGAGATCGTAGCCGTTCGAGTGCTCAGTGGACATGATGGTGCAGCGCCTTGTCTAAAGCAGGATCGTTGACCGGCAGCAGCGAGCGGGACCCGAGCTGCGACACGAACAGCGAGATGAAGATCCCGCCGATGGCGAGCGGCAGCGCCACATCGAGCAGGCTCAGCGTGAAGCCGCCCTTGTGCAGCTCCGGCGCGACGTGCCAGTAGTACTCGGCGACACGCGCGCACAGAATCCACGTCGCGATGATGCGCAATTTGCCGTAGTTGCGCTTGAGGTCGCGCGACAGCAGCAGCGCATACGGCACCATGAAGTGCCCGACCACGATGAAGATGCTGAGGAACTTCCAGGTGTTCTCCCAGCGATTCAGGTAATGCGGAATTTCTTCCGGGATGTTCGCCGACCAGATGATCAGGAACTGCGAGAAGTTCAAGTACGCCCACAGCATCAGGAACGCGAACAGGAACTTGCCGAGGTCGTGGAAGTGGTGGCTCGTCAAGACGCGGTTGAGCGGCGCCGCCTGCGCCAGCATCACCAGCACGACGATGCCGAACGCGAATGCCGAGAGGCCCTGGCCGCCGATGTAGAGCATCCCCCAGATGGTCGAGAACCAGTGCGGGTTCACCGACATGGTCCAGTCGACCATGGCGAAGGTGACCGTCAGGAAGTAGAGGCACAGGCCGGCGCCGGACAACACCGACAGCTTGTTGAGCAGCGCGGGATCACCCGTGCGATCGTGCTCCGCCGACCACTTCGTCAGCAGGAAGCCCATCACGTTCCACACGGTGAAGTAGATCGCCTGGCGAATCAGAAAGAACGGCGTGTTCAGATACGCCGACTTGGCGGCAATCACCGTATCCGTCTCGGTGATCCCCTCGTGCGTCCACTCGTAGAGCGAGTGCATACCGAAGATCAACGGCACGAACAGCACCGTCATGATCGGCAGCGTGCGGACCGCCGCTTCGAACGGGCGCCGCAGGATGATGCCCCAGACGCCGCCGGATAGGTGCTGCACCATCAACAGCGCCATCGCGCCGAGCAGCACGCCCATCCAGAAGGTGTAGGCGACCAGATACGCCTGAAAGAAGCGATCGAGGCCGGACATGAAGAAGCCCGCCACGGCCAGCACCACGCCGAGCACGCCGGCGATCATGCCGAACTGGCGCATGCCGGGCAGCGTCGCGCCGGACGGCATGAACGAATCGGAAGTTACGTGAGTCGACGTCACTAGTGTTTCTCCGCGGGTTTGCCTTGTCCCGCCGTAGCCGCGCCGGCTGCACCCGCGGCGGAGGCGGACGCATCCAGCGAGCCGCGCCGATCCGCAGGGACATCGTCGACCGACGCGTGCTGACTGAGTTGCAGGGCGCGCACGTAGGCGACAATCAGCCAGCGATCGCGAACCGGTATCTGCGCCGCGTAATCGGGCATCGCGCCAAAGCCGTTGGTGATCACGTCGTAGAAGTAGCCAAGCTTTTCCTGGCGCAGCCGGTCCTGATGGAACGAGGCTGCCTGGCGCAGGCCGCGCTGGACGACCATGCCGTTGCCGTCGCCGACCTTGCCGTGGCACGGCGTGCAATAGATGTTGAACCGCTCCTGGCCGCGCGCCAGTTCGTCGCGGCCGATCGCGAATGGAAATTCGTCGACGGGCTGCCCCGCCACCTTGCCGGTGTAGAGCGCTTCGTCGTCACGCAACCAGCCGCGTGCCACCGTTCCCACCGGCGCCTGTCGCGAGGCGCGGTTGTCGGGGAACGTCGAGCTCGCCTCGAAGGCCTCGTAACGCGGCGCGTCGTGCATGTCCTGGCGGCAGCCCGCCGCCGCCAGCACCAGCGGCAACACCGCGAGGACCGCCCGCATTTTCGTGATGGCACGGCCCGGCGACCGACGTCCCGGCGCGCCCTCCGTGCTAATCCGCAACGTCATAAACACCCTTCGCGCCCGTGGTGTGGAGGAAGCTCGTCGCATCCGCGAACTTCGGATCGGTCGATTCGATCACCAGGAAGAATTTGTCCGAGCTCGCCATCGAAAACCGCTCGACGTTGAACACCGGGTGGTACGGCTGCGGCAGCCCGCTCAGCGCGATCATGCCAATCGCCGCGGTCAATGCCGAGAACAGAATCGTCAGCTCGTACGACGGCACGATGAACGTCGTCCAGCTCGCCAGCGGGCGGCCGCCGATGTTCATCGGGTATTCGATCACCGACGCCCAGTACTGCAGGCCGAAGCCGGTCGCCATGCCCGCCAGGCCGCCGGCCAGCACCAGCTTCGGCAGAATCGTCCGCCTCTTATGGATGATGTCGTTCAGCTCTTCGATCGGCACGGGCGTGTAGGCCTCGACGCGCGTGAAGCCTTGCGCGATCGTCTTGCGCGCCGCATCGACCACCGCCTGCGCGGAGTCGTACTCGGCCATCACGCCATGCATCGTATTGGTTGTCGCGACTGTGTGCGCCATAACAATTACTCTGTGCTTTCTGTGGCCCTGGTACACATCAGTGTTCGGCCTTGACCTTCGCCTGCGGCAGCAGCGTCTTGACTTCGAAAATCGAAATCATCGGCACGAACCGCAGGAACAGCAGGAACAGCGTCAGGAACAAGCCGATCGTTCCGAAGAACGTCATGAAGTCCCACTGCGTCGGGTAATACATGCCCCACGACGAGGGCAGGAAGTCGCGGTTGAGCGACGTCACGATGATGACGAAGCGCTCCAGCCACATGCCGATGTTCACGAAGATCGACATCACGAACAGGATCACCGTGTTGTTACGCACGCTCTTCAGCCACAGCAGCTGGATCATCACGGCATTGATCGAGATCAGCATCCAGTACGACCAGCCGTACGGGCCGAACATGCGGTTGTACATCATGAAGCGCTCGTGCGGACTCGCGCTGTACCACGCGAAGAACGCTTCCATCGCGTAGCCGTAGGCGACGATCAGCCCCGTCGTCAACATGACCTTCGCCATGTTGTCGATGTGGCGCATCGTGATCAGGCTCTCCATGCCGTAGAAGCGGCGCACCGGGATGGCCAGCGTCAGCACCATCGCGAAGCCGGAGTAGACGGCGCCGGCGACGAAGTACGGCGGAAAGATGGTGGCGTGCCAGCCGGGAATCAGCGACACGGCGAAGTCGAAGGACACCACCGTGTGCACCGACAGCACCAGCGGCGTCGACAGGCCGGCGAGAATCAGCGTCGCGACTTCGTAGCGGTGCCAGTGACGCGCGGAGCCGCGCCAGCCAAGCGACAAAATGCCGTAGATGGTCGCCTTCGCTCTCGACACCGCGCGATCGCGCATCGTCGCCAGGTCGGGGATCAGGCCGACATACCAGAACACGATCGAGACGGTCGCGTAGGTGGAGACGGCGAACACGTCCCAGATCAGCGGGCTCTTGAACTGCGGCCAGAGCCCCATCGCGTTGGGGTACGGGAACAGCCAGTAGGCAGCCAGCCACGGACGGCCGGTGTGGAAGACGGGGAAGATCGCCGCGCAGACCACCGCGAAGATCGTCATCGCTTCGGCGAAGCGGCTGATCGACATGCGCCACTGCTGTTTGAACAGCAGCAGAATCGCCGAGATCAGCGTGCCGGCATGGCCGATGCCGATCCACCAGACGAAGTTGATGATGTCGAACGCCCAGCCGACCGGCACCTGGTTGCCCCAGATGCCGATGCCCTTGAGCAGCAGGTAGCCGAGGGCCATGTGCAGCATGCCGGCGCCGCCGAGCGCGATCAACAGCAGCCCGATCCAGCCGAGCGGGAACCGCTTCGAAAGCGGTATCTCCGCGACGGTCTCGGTGACCGTCTCGAAGTCGTGGCCCGGAAGAATGACCGGAGTCTCTTCCAGCGCCGTCGTGTGAACGTGAGCGGGGTTGGCCATTAGTGTTCGCTCGGCGCCGACGCGTCATGCGTCGAATCGTGGTGACCGCCGACCGTAGCGTTGTGCGGCAGGGCGGGGTTCGGGTTCTTCACCGCGGCCAGATAGGTCGTGCGCGGCCGGGTGTTGAGATCTTCGAGCATCGTGTAGTTGCGCGGGCTGGCCTTGAGCTTGGCGACGCGGCTGTTCGGATCGTTGATGTCGCCGAACACAATCGCGTCGGTCGGGCAGACCGCCTGGCAGGCGGTGAGGATTTCACCGTCGCGAATCGCGCGATCCTCGCGCTTGGCCTGGATGCGCGCCGCGTTGATGCGCTGCACACAGTAGGTGCACTTTTCCATGATGCCGCGGCTGCGGACGGTGACGTCCGGGTTGCGCTGCAGCTTGGTGCTCTCGGTGGTCCAGTCCTGGTAGAGATGGAAGTTGAAGCGGCGCACCTTGTACGGGCAGT
>DASPNQ010000208.1:0-9890 GCA_035626435.1 Vicinamibacterales bacterium | reverse complement strand
CCCGAAAACCATTTCCTGCGCGGTGGTCTCGCGGTGTCGCCCGATGGACGCACGCTCGCGTTCGTCGCAGCCGACGCCAGCGGCGAACGCCAACTCTGGATTCGTCCCCTCGATGCCGCCCTGGCCCAGCCGCTCGACGGCACCGGCGGAGCGAGTGACCCGTTCTGGTCGCCGTCAGGAGGCGAGATCGCGTTCTTCGCGGGCGGGCAATTGAAGCGGATCGCCGTCGGCAGCGGCGCGGTAACGGCGATTTGCGAAGCGGGCGCCGGCGCCGGCGGCTCGTGGAGCCAGGCTGGCACCATCGTCTTTCAACCGCATCAACAAGGTGCGTTGATGCAGGTGCAGGCGAGTGGCGGACGCCCGGAACCGGCATCGGCGCTCGACACCGCCGCGGCGGAGACACACCACCTCTACCCGACGTTTCTGCCGGATGGCGAGCACTTCGTGTTTTACGTCGCGGGAAAACAGCGCGGCTTGTACGTCGGCAGCATCGGATCAACTGCGCGGACGTTTCTGTTCGATCCGGCTCCGGCGTTGCCGGCCGGCGCCGCTGCTACCCCCGGCATCTATGCGTCGAGCGGCCACCTGCTCTACGTGCGCGACCGCGTTTTGATGGCGCGGCGATTCGACGCGACCGCCCGCACCGTGACGGGGGAGCCGTTCAAGCTGGCCGACAGCGTCGATTACACGCCGCCGGGCCAGGCGGCGTTCGCGACGGCGGCTGCGGTGCTGGTCTATCGCCCGCGCCAACATCTCGCGCTGGGATCGTTGATGTGGATGGATCGACGCGGCGAGGGTCTCTCGGAGATTCAGGCCTCCGCCGCCGCGTTCCGGCAATTGTCGCTGTCGCCGGATGGCCGTACCGCCGCCGTGGAGCGAAGCGATGCGCAAGGCCTGTCGTCAGTGTGGACAATCGATCTGGAATCCGGAGCGACGGTGCGGGTACCGGTCGAGTACTGGAGCGGCGCGCCGGTGTGGAGCGCCGACGGCGCCGCGCTGGCGTACAGCGTCGCGGCGGACTCACCGCCAAACATCGTCGTGCGCCGCGATCGCGGTCAGGGCGCGGAGGTGCGCGTCACGACATCGCCAGACATTCATTATCCGGCCGGCTTCACGCCTGATGGCCGGACGGTACTGTTTCGCGCGTTCTCGAACGACAGCGGCTGGGATCTGTTCACCGCCGCCGTCGACGGCGGGCCGGTTCAACGACTGCTGCAGACACCCGCGGACGAAGTCGAGATGAGCCTGTCGCCTGACGGACGATTCCTCGCCTACACGTCCAACGAGTCCGGACGGACCGAGGTCTACGTGAGCCGCTTTCCGGAAATGAGCAATCGGCTGGCGATCTCTTCCGGTGGCGGGCAGCGGCCACGGTGGCGCGGCGATGGCCGCGAGCTGTATTACCTCGCGGGCGGCAGCCGCCTGATGGCGGCCCCCGTGAGCGTCAACGGGGCATCGCTGTCAGTCGCGCCGGCATCGGCGCTGTTCGACGTGCCATTATTCGGCGGGCTTTACGCACCAAGCCCGGATGGCCGCCGCTTTCTAATCGCGTTGCCCGCCCCATCGACGGACGTCGTGCCGATGGAGATTCGTCTCAATCCGCTCGAATCCCGTTAGCCGCGTCTTGCGGTGACGAATTGGCGCAGATGTCGCTTTTCTGCAAGCGCCCGCCGGCCAAGCCGAGTACAGAATCTGTTTGCACACGTTGAATAATTCGGTATCCGGCTCTGCAAGAGCGACACCGACCAATGGAGGGATGAATGGCAGTGAAGGCAATTCCTGAAGGCTACTACTCGTTGACGCCCTACCTCGTCGTGAAGGGTGCGGCGGAAGCGATCGACTTTTACAAGAAGGCGTTCGGCGCCACCGAGATGATGCGCATGCCGGGCCCGGGCGGGCGCATCATGCACGCCGAAGTGAAAATCGGCAACTCAATGCTGATGCTGTCCGACGAGAACGCCGAACAGGGCCAGGTATCGCCGGCGACGCTCGGCGGTTCCGGATGTTCCGTGATGCTGTACACGGATGATGTCGATGCGACGTTCAAGCGGGCGGTCGACGCCGGGGCACAGGCAGTGATGCCGCCGATGGACATGTTCTGGGGCGATCGAATGGGCAACCTCAAAGACCCGTACGGTCACAGCTGGGCCATTGCCACACACAAGGAAGACGTATCGCCTGACGAGATGCAGAAGCGGATGGCGGCGATGAAATAGGGAGGCAGACAGACAGGCAGACAGGCAGACAGGCGGGCGGGCAGGCACGCGTTTGGAGATCGCCTCGACGATAATGAGGCTCCTGCGTGCTGGCCCGCTTGCCCGCTTATTCCGTGCGCAGGCCGTCAACCGGGTTGACACGCATGGCGCGTATCGCCGCGGGTACGCAGGCGACGACGGCGGCGACAGCCAGCAGCGTGCTGGCTGCCGCGAGCGCAAACCCGTCGGTGGTCGTCACGCCGTAGACGACGCGCGTCAACACGCTCTCGGCGAGGCGGACGATCACCAGCCCGGCGGCGAGGCCGGCGACGACCAGCACCGCACTCTGGCCGATCACCAACGCTCCGACACTCGACGGTCTGGCTCCCAACGTCAACCGAATAGCCAGCTCGCGGGTGCGCATCGCCACCGACCACGAGAACAACCCGTAAACACCCAGCGCGGCGAGCAGCGCGGCCAGTCCACCGAAGAACAGCAGAATCGTCATCAGCAGACGCGCTTCCGCCGTCATCGCCGCAAAGCGTTCACCCCACGTCTGCATCACGCCGACGGGGACATTGGGAACGACCTTGCGCAACGCGGTTCGGATCGCCGATTGCGCCAGTGTGCGATCCGTGGCCTTGACGGCAATGAAGACTTCCGAGAACGGAAACTGCCGCGTCGAGAAATACACCGCGGCTTCCACCGTCTGGCCGAGCGGCACGTTGTTGATGTCCTTGACGACGCCGACGACTTCGAAAGACATGCCCTCGTGCGGCGCCGTGTTCGGCGGGGGAGGGGCCTTCAGGTTCGTGCCGAGCGGTCCGATATTGGTGGCCCACTGCTTGATTACCCGGCCGACGGGATCGACGCCGGGCAGGTAGCGTCGCGCGAAGGTCTCGTTGATGACGACGACGCCGGCCGCGTCCTGGTTGTCGAAGGGCGTCAACCAACGCCCGCGCGCCAGCGTCGCGCCCATCGCTTCAAAATAGCCTTCGCTCACGCTGTGCATTTGCACCTGCGGGAAATCCTCCCGGGTGGCCGGTCGGGGTTGGCCGTCGACCAGGAACGGATTCCGCCACCCGACCTCGAACGGCAGCCGGTTGGTGGCGCCGGCCGCCACCACTCCGGGCTGCTGCCGTAGTTCTTCGAGGATTCGCGTGTGCGTGTCGGCAATGCGTGCCCACGTGGTCCTGTACGGCTCGCCACGCACCGCGCCAACCGCGGACGGCGACAATTGCACCGTCACCGTCGTCACGTCATTCGCTTCGACGCCGCTCGGCGTCTTCATCATTTCCGAGACGGTCCGGACCAGCAGCGCGGAGCCGACGAGCAGCGCGCAGGCCATGGCCACTTCCGCGCCGACCAGGACGGAGTAAATCCGTCGCGCGCCCTTCGAGCTGCCACGCTCGCCGGCTTTCAAGTCGGTGGTGAACTGTGACCGCAACAGCAGCAGTGCCGGGACGAGGCCGAAGATCAGTGTGGTGACCGCGACGACCCCAAGGCACAAGCCAAGTGCGCGCAGATCGATCGCCGCTTCGGCCAGACGCGGAATATCGACCGGTGTAAACGCGATGATCAACGGCAGTGCCGCCGCCGTCGCGGCCATGCCGACGAGCGCGCCGCCCGCCGACAGCACGAAGCTCTCGGCCATCAATTGAGTGACGAGTTGCCGCGGCGCAGCGCCGAGGGCGACGCGTACCGCGATCTCTTTCTCTCTGGACAGCGCGCGCGTCAGCAGCAATGTTGCGACGTTGAAGACGCCGATCACGAGCAGCAGCACGACGGCCCCGAACAGCACCATCAACGCGGGCCGGTAATAGCCAAGTTGCTCATCGAGCAGCGCAATCAGCCGCGCGTTCCAGCCTTTGTTGGTGCGCGCATGTTCCTGCTCGAGGCGGAGTCCAAGGGCGGTGACCGCGCTTTGCGCCTGTTCGAAGGTCGTGCCGGGCGCCAGCCTCGCGACCGCCTCCATGAAGTGCGCCGCTCGACTGTGTCGGGTGAAGTCCCATGTCGTTCGCTGCCAGATATCGACGTCGTCAGGAAAATGAAACTTCGGGGCCATGACGCCGACCACGGTGTAGGGCGAGTCGTTGAGGAGGATGGCTTTACCAATCACCGACGGATCGGCGCTGAACCGCGAACGCCACAGGCGATCGCTGATCACGCAGATGCGCTCGTTCTGGACGAACATCGGCCCTCCGGCAGGGAAGCCGGCGCCGATCTGCGGCTTGACGCCGAGCACTTCGAACAGGTTGGCGCCGGTTTCGACCGTGGTGATGCGCATCGGCTCCTGGCCCGGTTCGGTCAGGTTGATGCCTGGGCGCCACCATGCAGCCGCGTCCTGGAATACCGGCAGCGAGCGATAGTCCATGAAGTTCACCGGCGAAATCGGATCGTGCGCCAGACCCTGTTCCGTGTTGGTGTCCCACAGCGTTACCAACCGCTCCGGGTCGTCATACGGCAGCGGCTGCAGCACCACTGAATCGACGACCGTGAATACGGTCGTCGCCGCGCCGGTGCCGAGGCCGAGCACGAGCACCGTGATGAGCGCGAAGGTCGGATGCTGTCTGAATTGCCGAATGGCCAATCGAATCGCGCTCAACACGTTCAGGCTCCTTCCAGTAAACGATTGCGCCACGAGATTCGCGTGCGCGGTCCGTTGTCGTTCGGGATGCGTCATGGCGTGCCGCCGGAGCAGCGTCCATGAGGACTCTTCGAGCGCCACGGTCGCGCGGCGCGTCGCGTCCGCGACGCTTGCCCCTTCGTCGACCGCGGTGTTGTACAGGTCTTCGAGATACGCGACCAGTTCGTCGACCGTGGCGTCGGGCAAGTCGACGCCTGCCGTCGCCGCACGCCGGCGGATTTCGGCTCGTGGATCGAATGTCATGCGGGTTTGACTCCGGCAATCTCGGTCAAAGCGACGATGAAGCGGGCCCAGTCCTGGCGTTGGCTCGCGAGCATCGCGCGGCCGCTCTCCGTAATGCGGTAATACCGGCGACGGCGCTGGCCGGCCTTTTCCACCCACCGGCCCTTGATCAACGCCTTTTCCTCGAGGCGGTACAACGTCGCGTACAGCGACGCCATCGTGAAGGTGACGGCTCCGCCCGAACGCAGTTCGATCTGACGGCCGATCTCGTAGCCGTGATGATCTTCCTCATCGACAAGGGCGAGAATGAACAGGTCGGCGCTGCCTTTCTTGGCGGCGTCGATCGCCGAGCGGTCCGCGTCTGCGAGGGTCCGCTCGCGGCGACTCAGGTCCAGGTGCAGTTTCGTCATATATAGGAAAGCTGTATATGAGACGGGATGCCCTCCGGAAAGGTTGGCGTGGCTCAACGTCCGGCGAGTACCGGCGTTCGGTAGCGGACAGTCAATTTTCGGCGTCGGCCGAATTCATCACGACACCTGGGAAATCAGGCCCGAATCTGCGGGCACGCCCCTTGCTGTTATGCCGCGCATGATCAGCGACCTTCGCCACGCCTGGCGCGCATTGTGGAAGAGCCCGACCACGACAGTTGGCGCCATGCTCGCGCTGGCGCTTGGGATCGGCGCGACCACGACGATGTTCGGGATGCTGAACGCGGTGGCGCTTCGGCCGCTGCCGTATCCCGAATCCGATCGTCTCGTCGAACTGTGGGGCAACGTAGAGCGCCAGGTGGTCGAGCGCCGCGGCACATCGATTCCCGATTATCTCGATTGGAAGGCGAAGGCGACCTCGTTCGACCTGATGTCGGCCTGGGCCGGCAACGGTTTCATCCTGTACGGCGCCGGTACCCCCGAACGTCTCAGCGGCGAAGTGGTGGCTGGCGAATATTTCGCGGCGTTGGGCGTCGAGCCGATCATCGGCCGGATGCTGACGTCCGCCGACGACGCCGGCGATGCGCCGCTGGTCGCGGTGATCGGCGAGCGCTTATGGGAGCGTGCCTTTGGACGCCGGCCTGATGCGATCGGCCGCTCGATTCAACTCAACAACCAGCTGTTCACGATTGTCGGCGTCGCACCCTCGCGATTTCTCGGCCGATCGGATGCGAGCGAAGTGTGGGTCTCGATGATCGCCTCGACGCCGCCCCAGGGCCGTGCCGCCCGCGGCAGCCGTGGTTTTCCGGCGCTGGCACGATTAGCGCCTGGCGTCACGCTCGACCAGGCGCAAGCGGACATCACCAACGTTGCGCGCCAGCTGGCACAGGCGTATCCGGAAACCAACGACAAGCGCGGCGTCGAGGTGTCGCCGCTGGCCAACGAAGTGTTTGGACAAATCCGTCCGGCGATTTCGCTGCTGTTCGGGGCCGTCGCGTTCGTGCTCGTGATCGCCTGCGCGAGTGTCGCGAGCCTGTTGCTCGCGCGCACCGAATCGCGCCGCCGCGAGTTCTCGCTGCGGCGTGCGATCGGCGCCGACGAGTCGCGCCTGGTGCGGCTGATGCTGTCGGAGAGCGCCTGGGTGGTCGCGCTTGGCGGCGGTGCCGGGTGTCTGCTCGCGATGTGGGCCGGTGACGCGCTGCTCGCGCTCAGCCCCGTGCAGCTGCCGTCGTTTGCGCGGCCGGGCGTCGATCTGCAGACGCTCGCGTTCGTCGTCTCACTTGGCGTGGCGATTACGGTCGCGATCGGCTTGTCGCCGTTGCGATCGATGCGCAAGCATTCGCTGGCGCAGGATTTACGCGAGGGCGCAGTCGAAGCACGCGGCGGCGCGAGCGGACGGCCGTTGCAGGTGATTGTCGCGGGGCAGATCGCCGTGACGGTGACGTTGCTGGTCGGCGCCACCTTGTTTGGCCGCAGTTTCGCCGCGCTGGCGCAGTTCGATCCGGGGTTCGAGCCCGACGGTGTACTCAGCTTGCGCGTCCAGCTGCCGGTGGTGGCAGGTACGCAGGCACCGCCTCCGCCGGGCCAGGGTGTCGATGCGGGCGCGCCGGCGTTGGCGCTGCTGGAAGATCTGCGCGGACTTCCGGGCGTGTCGCAGGCCGCGCTCGCATCGGCCATTCCGCTGTCCGGCCAAGGCGCAATCTTTTATTCCGCGGAAGGCATGGGCGAGGTTGATGCGACGAACCGGCCGCGGGCGTTTTTGCATCGCGTCTCGCCGGGTTACGTCGAGACGATCGGGCTGCGGATCGTTGAAGGCCGCGCCTTTGGTGCCACCGATCTCGGTGCCAACGCCACGAACGTCATGGTGACGGCGGCGCTCGCGCAGCGCTTCTGGCCAGGCCAGAGCGCGCTCGGCCGCCGCATCAAGAACGGCGACCTGACGAGCCAGAATCCATGGTGGACAATCGTCGGCGTGATCGCCGATGCGAATCTGCGCGGCATCCCACAGAACCCGACGGCCGATCCCGACATCTTCCTGCCGTTCAACGAGCGCGCGCGTGCATTCGCCGTGCTGCTGAAAACGTCGGCGGATCCCGCCGGCCTGGTGCGGCCGGCGACGGATGTGATGCGCCGCCGCGATCAGGGGCTCGCGGTGTTCAACGCGCAGCCGTTGACGACGCTCGTCGATCAGCAGCTCGCGGCCAGCCGCTTTCTGACGTGGTTGAGCGGCGTGTTCGCGGTGACGGCGCTGACGCTGGCCATCATCGGCATTTACGGCCTGCTCGCGTACTGGGTGGGCCAGCGCACGCGCGAGATCGGCGTCCGCGCCGCGCTCGGCGCCAACCGCAGCCAGCTGATGAGGCTCGTCGTCGGTCAAGGCCTGGTGCTGGCGCTGATCGGTGTGGTCGCCGGCGGCCTCGCGGCGGCCGGTCTGGGGCGGTTCGTCGAAACGCAGCTCTATTCGGTGCAGCCGCTCGATGCGGTGTCGTTCGGCCTGACGGCCGGGGTGATGATTCTCACGGCATTCGTGGCGAGCGTGGTCCCGGCGTTGCGCGCCTTGCGGATCGATCCGATTAACGCGTTGCGCGGCGAGTAAGGAATGGGCCCGGCGGCCGGCGCAGGAATGCTTCGATCTCCGCGCGCTTGGCAAAGGCGTCGCTCTCGCCAAGCTCGATCAGCCGCTTGACGTAATCAGTCTGAAACATCACCAGGCTGAGCATGTCGTTGGAGCGCGTCTCCTTGGTGCCCAGACCGCGCGTGAAGAAGCGGAATGCCTTTGGCAGATCCGCCTCATACGCGTTGGCGAGCCGGCCGAGATCCTCGGAGGGTCGCAGCACCAGCAGCTCGATCGGCCGCAGGCCGAGCCGCTTCTCTTCCGGCTGCGATTCGATCAGCGCGTTGATTTGCCGCAACTGCATCGCGTCGGCGTCGAGCTGATCGAGGAAGATCGCGTTGAACAGCACGCCGGCTACTTGCGCGGGCGGCGGGTAGTCGACAATCGACGGGCGATCCGCCTCTTCGCGTGTTTTCGCGTAACGGGTCGTGACGGCGATGATCTTGGTCGCGCCGAGGTGGATCGCCGGTGAGAGCGGCTGCGTCAGCCGCACCCCGCCGTCCCCGTACCACGCCCCGTCGACTTCAATCGCCGGAAAAAAAAACGGCAAGGCCGCCGACGCCATGACGTGGTCGATGCGGATCTCGCACATCATGCTCTTGCGCAACGGCCGCTCCCATAACGGCATCGCGCAATCGTCGCGCGTCTGTACCCACGTGATCGACTGGCCGGTGGTGTAGCTCGACGCGGTCAGCGCGAACGCGCGCAGCCAGCCATTGCGCAGGCTGGTATTGATGCCCTCGATCGGCCCTTGCGATGCGTGCAGCTCACGCTCGAGCACTTCGCGCAGCGGCTTGGTGTCGACCATGCTCTTCGCCGGCGGCAGCGGCGACTTGCCGCCGGAGATCAATCGCCCGCCCCACCGCAGCATGCGCCAGCCGATGTTGTGGAGGTCGACGCTGAAGACTTCGTCGATGCGGAGGTTGCTCCACATCTCCGCAAGCTCGTCGAGCTTCTGCTGATACGGTTCCTGCCGCGCGGCCAGAAACGCGGCGTTGATGCCGCCGGCGGAGACCCCGGTCAGGATGTCGGGGATCGCTTCCGGAAACTCACGCGCCAGCACGCGCAGCACCCCGACCTGGTATGCACCGCGCGCGCCGCCCCCGCTCAGAACCAATCCCAGCCCGGCCACTGACGGAATGGTATCCCGGAGCTTCCCAATGCGCACGAGACGTCGTGCCGTTGGTCGCCGGACCGAGCCGCCGTCAACGCTTGTCCTGACGCGCACGTCAAACGAGCCATGATGGCTTTCGTCCGCGACCTTCGAGTGGGCTTCCGGCAGCTGCTACGGGCGCCTGGTTTTGCGGTGACCGCCACGCTGACGCTGGCACTTGGCATCGGCGCGACGACGGCGCTGTTCACGGTGGTCAATGCCGTCCTCCTCGAACCGTTGCCGTTTCCAGATTCGAACAAGCTGATACAGGTCTGGCGCAGTGAGCTGCCCGCCCTAACTTACGGGTCGGCCTCGTATGCGCGATATCTGGATTGGCGCGAACACCAGCGCGTCCTCACCGATCTCGGCGCGTGGTCGCCACGCGGTGTGACGTTGACCGGAGCGGACGGCCCGGAGCGGCTGCCAGGTGCGACGGCATCAGCATCGTTCTTCAAGGTCATCGGCGCGCCATCGGTGATTGGCCCGCGCTGGCTTCCTCCGGCCTGCCGCGTAGCCTCCTCTACGACGTCAGCGGCCGTGATCCAATGGTGTTCGCGATGTCGGCGATCGGCCTCACGGGCGTTGCGATGGCCGGCTACCTGATTCCGGCGGCTCGAGCTTCACGGGTTGA
>DASPNQ010000207.1:0-41381 GCA_035626435.1 Vicinamibacterales bacterium | reverse complement strand
TCGCGGCAATCACCGCGTCCAGCGTGGTGTCGGCGGCAATCTCGCGCAACACCAGCCCGCCGGGCGTGACGTCGATCACCGCGAGTTCGGTCACGATTTGGCTGACCACCTTCATCCCCGTCAGCGGCAGCGTGCACTTCTCGAGGATCTTGTGGCCGCCATCCTTGGTCGTGTGCTCCATCGCGACCACCACGCGCTTGGCGCCGGCCACCAGATCCATCGCCCCGCCCATGCCCTTGACCATCTTGCCGGGAATCATCCAGTTGGCGAGGTTGCCGTCACGGTCGACTTCGAGCGCGCCCAACACGGTGAGGTCGAGATGGCCGCCCCGCACCATGGCGAACGAATCGGCGCTGCTGAAATACGACGTGCCCGGCAATTCGGTGACCGTCTCCTTCCCCGCATTGATGAGATCGGGATCGATCTCGGATTCGCGCGGGTACGGGCCGACGCCGAGCATGCCGTTTTCCGAGTGCAGGGTGATCTCGATGCCCGGTGGGATGCAATTGGCGACCAGCGTCGGCATGCCGATGCCGAGGTTGACGTAGTCGCCGTCGCGCAGATCGCGCGCAATGCGGCGGACGATGCGATCGCGTTTATCCATGGGTGACGGTCCGTTTCTCGATCCGCTTCTCGTATGCCGCGCCCTGGACGATCCGCTTCACGTAAATACCGGGCGTGTGGACGGCGTCGGGTTCCAAGGCGCCGGGTTCGACGAGCTGCTCGACTTCGGCGATCGTGTGACGCGCCGCCGTCGCCATCACCGGGTTGAAATTACGGGCGGTCTTTCGGTAAATCAAGTTGCCGTGGCGGTCACCCTTCCAGGCTTTGACGAACGCGAAATCCGCGTGCAGCGGCGCTTCGAGGATGTAGGTACGGCCGCCGATGACGCGGCTCTCCTTGCCTTCCGCGATTAGCGTGCCCGCGCCGGTTGGCGTAAAGAACCCGCCGATGCCCGCACCCGCGGCGCGCATCCGTTCCGAGAAGGTTCCCTGAGGCACCAGCTCGACTTCGATCTCCTTCTGCAGGAACTGGCGTTCGAATTCCTTGTTCTCGCCAACGTAGGTCGAGATCATCTTCCGCACCTGGCGCGCGCGCAGCAGCGGCCCGACTCCGTAGTCGTCGACGCCGGCGTTGTTGCTGACGATGGTGAGATGGCGGGTGCCGCGGCGATGAATGGCGGCGAGCAGGTTTTCGGGGATGCCGCAGAGGCCAAAGCCCCCGACCATGATGGTGGCTCCATCTGGAATCACGGCGACCGCTTCATCAGCGGACGCCAGCACCTTGTTCATGTGTTGATTCTACTTAAGTGCCGCTCGGGCCCGCGTCGCCTCCTCGAACAGCGCGCCAATAACCTGCGGGTCATCGAGGCGATCGGCCAGCGTCGACAGTTCAGCGGCCAGGTACTTGACCAGCGGCTTGAGCTCTTCCTGATTGGTCGCGAGAATGCCTTGCCACATCGCGGCCTCGCTCTCAGCGAGCCGCGTCGTGTCGCGCAGGCCGTTGCCCGCCCACCGCAGGTTGTCGCCGCCGACGGCGCGTGCGACGACGGCCATCAATGTCGTTGCGGCGAGTTGCGGCAGGTGGCTGACCGCAGCCATCAGCCGGTCGTGCTCTTCGCCATGATCCGACAACACCACTGGACGCGCGCCCAGCGCCTCGATGAATCTCGAAGCGCGCCGCACCGCCTCCGGTGCGCCCGGATTGGTCAGGAACCACGGCTTGCCGTCGAAGAGATCGGCGCGCGCCGCCGCCGGTCCCGCCGTCGCCGCGCCGGCCATCGGGTGACCGCCGACGAACTGCGGCAGCCGTGCCTTCTCGGCTGCGCGCATGATGGCGCGCTTGGTGCTGCCGGTATCGATGATCAGCGCGTGTGGCTGAACGACCAGCGGCAGTCGTGGAATCGTCTCGAGTATGACGTCAACCGGCGCCGCGAGCACGACGACGAGCGCATTGCCGATCAACGACAGCGACTGATCCTTGTCGATGGTTCGAAGCTGCAGATCCGGCCAGCGCCGTCGCGCCGCCAGCGCGACCGACGTGCCGATCAGCCCGGGCCCGACGATGGCGAGGCCGTTACCAGTGTCCGGCACCGTGGCTCCGATGCCGTCCGCGCACGGCGCCTCCCGCCATCACCTGGCCCAGCCCCGCCGCGCGACTGGTTCGAGACAAATGCTGCGGCCGATCGCCGGCGCGATGATCCGCAGTTCGGCCATCAGCCGGTCGAATTGTGCCGGGAACATCGACTGCGCGCCATCGCTGAGGGCACGGTCAGGATCGTTGTGCACCTCGATGATCAGCCCGTCGGCGCCGGCCGCCACCGCGGCGCGCGCCATCGGCGTGACCTTGTCGCGCCGCCCCATGCCGTGGCTCGGGTCGACGAAGATGGGCAGGTGTGAAAGCTCCTTGACGATGGGAATAGCCGAGAGATCCAGCGTGTTGCGCGTGAACGTTTCGAATGTGCGGATGCCGCGCTCGCAGAGAATCACGTCCTTGTTGCCCCCGGCGAGGATGTACTCCGCCGACAACAGCCACTCCTCCATCGTCGCCGCGATGCCGCGCTTCAGCAGGACGGGTTTCCGCGTGCGCCCGAGCTCCCGCAGCAGCGTGAAGTTCTGCATATTGCGCGCGCCGACCTGGTAGATGTCCGCGTACTTGCCGATCACGTCGATCTGGCTGGCGTCCATCACCTCCGTCACCAGCTTCAGGTCATGGGCGTTGGCGCCTTCCCGCAGCAACTGCAGTCCCTGCTCGCCCATACCCTGGAAGCTGTAGGGCGACGAGCGCGGCTTGAACGCGCCGCCTCGCAGGATCTTGGCACCCGCGCGCTTGACCGCCGCAGCGGTCGCGTGCACCTGCGTCTCGCTCTCGGCGGAACACGGGCCGGCGATGACGATGACCTCATCGCCGCCGATCCGCAGATCGCCAATCGTGATGACGGTGTCTTCCGGCTTGAAGGTGCGGCTGGCCAGCTTGTACGGCTGCGTGATGCGCACCACTTCGTGCACGCCATTCATCAATTCGATCAGGCGCGGATCGACCTTGCCGCCGCCGACGACGCCGAGGACGATGCGTGACGCCCCCGTCGACCGGTGCACGTCCATGCCCAGCTCGACCAACTGCGCGATCACCGCCTCGACTTCCGTCTCAGAGGCGCGTTCCTTCATGACGACAACCATATGCAGCTCTCAGCTTTCAGCTTCCGGTAATCTCAGTGCCCGCCACTTCGACGCGGGCGGCGTCAGCTCGTTCCTTCGCGTCGCGCTCGGCTTCGATGCGCTGAATGCGGCGCGCCTCGTCCATGATGCGCTCGTACAGCCGCGCGATCGCATCGCCATCCAGGGGACCGCCGAGCGCCTCGTTGACCTTGCGCACGTGCGCGATCACCGAGGCTTCGCGCGCCGGCTCATAAATCGGCCGGCCGAGCTCGTGCTTCAGGCGGCCGACCGCGTAGGCGCATCGCGCACGGCTATCGAGGAGGCGTACGATCACCTCGTCGATCTTGTCGATCTCCTCCCGCAGCTGGTCGAGACTCAGTTCCGCAGCCATCGCACGTACCGTTCGACCTCGTCCAGTAATGCCGCCGACCGTCCGTGGTCGGCGATTACGTTGACCAGCGCGCTACCGACAACGGCGGCGTCGGCCCATTGGCCGATGGCGCGCACGTGTTCGGGCCGCGAAATTCCAAAGCCGAGCGCCAGCGGAAGATCGGTTTCGGATTTGACACGCGCTGCCAATTCGCGCGCGGAATCGTCGACGGTGTCGCGCATGCCGGTCACGCCCAGCCGCGAGATGCCATAGAGGAAGCCGCTGCCAATCCGCGACGCGCGCCGGATCCGATCGACCGTCGTCGTGGGGCTCAGCAGGAAAATTGTATCAATCCCGGCGCCCTGGAACGCGCCATGAAACGCCTCGCCTTCCTCAGGCGGCATGTCGAGTGTCAGCACGCCGTCTACGCCCGCCGCCTTCGCTTCTGTCACAAACGCCGCCAAGCCCATCCGAAGTATCGGATTGGCGTAGCTAAAGATGACGATCGGCGCAGTGATCGAGGCGCGGATGGCTTTGAGCATCGCCAGGACGTTGGCCAGGTTCGCACCGCCGGCCAGCGCCCGCTCGGTGGCGCGTTGAATGACCGGGCCGTCGGCGAGCGGATCCGAGAAGGGCACGCCGACCTCGAGCACGTCAGCGCCGGCGCGATCGAGCCGCATGATGATCTCCGCGGAGCGCTTCAGATCCGGATCGCCGGCGGTGACATAGGTGACCAGCCCAGTGCGGCCGCTGCCGCGCAGTTGTGTGAAGCGTTCCTCAATCCGCGACACGTGCGCCCTCCTTGAGGATCTGCTCCACGCTGGTGACGTCCTTGTCGCCGCGGCCGGACAGGTTCACGACGATCACTGCGTCTTTGGGAAACTGCGTCGCGACGCGCTGCACGTGCGCGATCGCGTGTGAGGATTCAAGGGCCGGCAGAATGCCTTCGAGCCGCGCCAGCGCCTGGAACGCGTCGAGCGCCTGCTGGTCGGTCGCGTAGGCGTACTCGGCGCGTCCGATCTCTTGCAGCCAGGCGTGCTCCGGACCGATCGCAGCGTAGTCCAGACCGGCGGACACCGAGTGCGTCGGTTCGATGTTGCCGTCGGCATCCTGCAGCACAAACGTGCGCGTTCCTTGCAGCACACCCGCCGCGCCGCCGGCGAATCGCGCGGCGTGACGGCCCGGCCGAATGCCTTCCCCGCCGGCTTCGACACCAATCAAGCGCACCTCTCTGTCATCCACGAACGCGTCGAAGATGCCGATGGCGTTGCTGCCACCGCCCACGCAGGCGATGATGGCCTCGGGCAGCTTGCCGGTCTGCTCGAGGATCTGCTGCCGCGCCTCGCGGCCAATCACCGATTGAAATTCCCGCACCATCAGCGGATACGGGTGCGGGCCGAGCGCCGAGCCGAGCAGGTAATGCGTGTCTTGAGGCCGCGCCACCCAGTCGCGCATCGCTTCGTTGATCGCGTCCTTCAGCGTGCGACTGCCGGAATCGACGCCTTCGACCGTCGCGCCGAGCAAACGCATGCGGAACACGTTCAGCGCCTGCCGGCGCATATCTTCGGTGCCCATGTAGACGACGCAGTCGAGACCGAGCAGCGCGCAGGCAGTCGCGCTGGCGACTCCGTGCTGGCCGGCGCCGGTTTCGGCAACGATGCGAGCCTTGCCCATGCGCTTCGCGAGCAGCGCCTGTCCGAGGGCGTTGTTGATCTTGTGCGCCCCGGTATGCGTGAGATCTTCGCGCTTGAGGAAGATCCGCGCGCCACCGCAGGCGGCCGTTAATCGCTGCGCTTCCCACAGCGGCGTTGGCCGCCCGACGTAGTGCGCCAGCAGGCGCGACAACTCGGCGGCAAATGCGGGATCCTGGCGCGCCGCGAAATATTCGGCTTCGAGCGCCTCGATCGGCGCGACCAACGTCTCGGGCACGAATCGGCCGCCGTAGTCGCCGTAGTAGCCACGCGCGTCGGGATCGCGTCTCCCAAACCACGCACTGGCGGCCGTCTTGAGTGTGTCAGATGACATGTGATTCCCTTACCGCGGTGATGAACGCTCGGATCGATGCGTGATCCTTGATGCCAGGGCTCGTTTCGACGCCCGATGAGACGTCAACCGCAAACGGATTGACGGTGGCGATCGCCTCGGCGACGTTGGCCGGCGTCAGGCCTCCCGCGAGGATCACTCGACGGCTGCGCGCGATTCGCGAGGCACGCTGCCAATCGATCGTTTTGCCGGTACCGCCCTTCGTGACGGGGTCGTGTGCGTCGAGCAGCACGAGCTCGTCTGGGATGTCGGGCTCGATCCCTTGATCCGTCAAATGCACCGCGCGAACGATCGGAATCGTCACGCCGCGCAGAAACGCCGGCGCGTCGCTGTGAATCTGGGCGATGCGGATGCCGGCGTCGGCGGCCGCGATCACCTCGTCCGCGCTGGGGTTGACAAACACGCCGACGGGCGTGACCGCCGGCGGCAGGGCCGCGACCAGGTCGCCAACGCGATCGATACCGATTGCCCGTGGACTATTCGGCCAGAGCACAAAGCCGACGAAATCAGCGCCGCAAGCCGCCGCCGCTTCGGCGTCCGCGCGCCTGGTGATGCCGCAAATCTTGATCGCGGTCACCGCGGTGCCCCCTGGAGCGACTCGATCATGCCGGCCAGCGCCGCGCCCGGGTCCGGCTCGATCATGAAGCGCTCGCCCATCAGAAACGCGTGGTATCCGAGCGTTCGCATCCGTGCCAGATCGTCGCGGGTCTTCAGTCCGCTTTCACTGACGGCAATCACCTCCCGCGGCAGAAGCGCGGCGATCGCTTCGGAGGCGCGCAGATCGACCTGCAGCGTGCGCAGGTTGCGATTGTTGACGCCGATGATCGAGGCGCCGGCGTCGATCGCCCGCCGGCATTCCTCGACGTCATGCACTTCGACCAGCGCCGCGAGCTTCAAGGCCCGTGCCGCCGCCGCCAACGCGATCAGATCACGGTCCGTGAGCGCGGCCACGATCAGCAGAATCGCATCGGCGCCGGCGGCGCGCGCTTCGAGCAGCTGGTAGTCGTCGACGATGAAATCCTTGCGCAGCAGCGGGATGCTGACGGTCGACCGCACGGCCGCCAGATCATCGAGTGAGCCGTCAAAGAACCCGGGCTCGGTCAGCACTGAGATGGCGGCGGCGCCGGCGGCTTCGTATCCGGCGGCGATCGCGACGGGATCATACGCGGCGCGCAGGACGCCGCGCGATGGCGATCGGCGCTTGCACTCGGCGACGATGTTGATGCCGGCCCGGTTCACCAGCCGTCGGGCGAACGCATCGCCCTGCGGCGTGCGTTCCAGTGACCGCCGCTCGAGCGCGTCCCGCGACTCTCGCGCCATCGCCGCATCGACGCGCGCGCGCGTGGCCGCAACGATCGCTTCGAGCAGGTCCGGCGCGCTCACGCTCGCCCTCCCGCGTGCGACACTTCGATCAGCCGGTTCAGCACGCGCATTGCCCCGCCATCGTCGATGGCGGAGGCGGCCATCGCGATGCCGGTGGTGACGGTGTCCGCGTGGCCGGCGACGAACAGCGCCGCGCCGGCGTTGAGCAGCACCACGTCGCGTGCGGCTCCGTGATCACGGGCGAGGACGCCGCGAACGATCGCCGCATTTCGAGCGGCGTCGCCGCCTTTCAGCGATTCGGGCGTGGCTTTGGCCAATCCGAAATCCGCCGGGTGCACGTAGAACGTCTGCACGGAACCCGGCCGGCATTCCGAAACCTTGGTGTATCCCGTCGTCGAGAGCTCGTCGAGTCCATCGGCGCCGTGCACGACCCATGCCCGCTCCGATCCCAGCAACGCGAGCGAACGCGCCATCAGTTCGGTGAACTCCGGCCGCGGCACGCCGACGATCTGACGAGAGGGCCGTGCGGGATTCGTCAGCGGCCCCAGCAGGTTGAAAGCCGTGCGCACCCCGAGGTCTTTTCGCGCCTGCGCCGCATGTTTCATCGCCGGATGAAACGTCGGCGCAAACAGGAACGCGACGCCAACGTCGTTGAGGCACCGTTCGACGACCTCCGGCGATGCCTGGATGTGGACGCCAAGGGCTTCGAGCACGTCCGCGCTGCCGCACTGGCTGGAGACCGAGCGGTTGCCGTGCTTGGCGACCTTCATGCCGCACGCGGCGAGCACGATGGCGGCGGCTGTCGAGATATTGAAAGTGCCGGAGCGGTCGCCGCCGGTACCGCAGGTATCGAAGACCGGCCCGGCCGGTGGCGTGATCGAGACGGCATTCGCGCGCATTGCCTGAGCAAATCCGACCAGCTCCGACGGCCGCTCGCCTTTCATGCCGAGGCCGATCAGCAGACCGGCGATCTGCGCGACGGCGGCGTCGCCTCGCATGATGGCGGCCATCGCGTCGGCGGCTTCGTCGACGCTGAGGTCCTCCTGGCGGCGGAGCTTCTCGATGAGGGCTGGGAACATGATCACATCTCGAGGAAGTTGCGAAGGATGCGGCGGCCTTCGAGCGTGAGCACCGACTCGGGATGAAACTGCACACCATGAATCGGCAGCGTGCGGTGCCGCAAGCCCATCACGATGCGGTCGTCCTTGGTGTGCGCCGTTACCTCGAGCTCGCCGGGCAGCGTGCGCTCGCCGACGACCAGCGAGTGATATCTGCCGGCTTGGAATGCGGACGTGAGACCGGCAAACACACCCTGCCCATTATGTTCAACCGTTGAGGTTTTGCCGTGCACCGGCGACGGAGCGCGCAGGACTTCGCCGCCGAACGCCATCCCAATCGCCTGGTGCCCCAGGCATACGCCAAGCAGCGGCATCCGCGATCCGAACTCCTTGATCACGTCCAGCGATACGCCGGCCTGTTCCGGGCGTCCCGGTCCCGGCGAGATCACCACGCGATCATGCGTGAGCCCGCACAGTTGATCGAGTGTCGCTTCGTCGTTGCGGCGCACCACGACCTGGGCACCCAGCTCGCCAAGGTACTGAACGAGGTTATAGGTGAACGAATCGTAGTTATCGATGACCAGAACCACGTCTTACAACCCGTTCTGCGCGAGCTCGAGCGCGCGAATCATCGCGCGCGCCTTGTCGCGGGTTTCTTCGTACTCGGCCGTTGGATTCGAATCGGCGACAATGCCGGCGCCCGCCTGGATGTACGCCTTTCCCCCCTCCAGCAGGATCGACCGAATCGCGATGCAGAAATCGAGGTTGCCCGCGAAATCGAGATACCCGACGGCGCCCGCATACAACCCGCGGCGCGTGGGCTCGAGCTCGTTGATGATCTGCATCGCCCGCACTTTCGGCGCGCCGGACACCGTCCCCGCCGGGAAACACGACACCAGCGCGTCAAGGCGATCGCGGCCATCGGCGAGTTGCCCCTCCACCACCGACACCAGGTGCATCACGTGCGAATAGCGCTCCAGCGCCATGAACGTCGGCACGCGCACCGTGCCGTAATCGCAGACGCGACCAATGTCGTTACGCCCGAGATCGACGAGCATCACGTGCTCGGCCCGCTCCTTCTCGTTGCGTTTCAGCTCCTCTCCGAGCCGGACGTCTTCCTCCTCCGACTTGCCGCGCGGCCGCGTGCCGGCAATCGGGTGGGTGATCGCGTGCCGCCCTTCGACGCGGACCAGCATCTCCGGCGACGAGCCGACGATGGATCGGTCGCCCATGCGAATGAAGAACATGTACGGCGACGGGTTGACGTGGCGGAGCGCACGGTACACGGTGAAGGCGTCGACGCCGACTTCGGCTTCGAAGCGCTGCGACAACACGACCTGGTAGATGTCGCCGGCGGCGATGTAGTCCTTGGCCTTCTTGACGATGGCCTCGTACGCCGGCTGCGGCATGTTCGAGACGAGCGTGACCGGCTCGCCGACGGCCGCGCGTTTGAGCGACAGCGCGCGTTCGAGCTCGCTCTCGAGGAATTCGATCTTGGCGCACGCGAACTGATAGAGCGACTTGAGATCTTCGTCCCCTGAAATTCGCGCGTTGGCGATCAACAGAATGCGATGCTGCACGTGATCGAACGCGAGGACGGTATCGAACAACATGAACCCCGCATCGTCCCGATCGGGTGGCGCATCGCCGTCGCGCCTGGTGGTCGGCTCGAACCACGCTGCGGTGTCGTAACCGAGATAGCCCACCGCACCGCCGGTGAAGCGCGGCAGGCCCGGCACGAACGGCGATTGAAAGCTGTTCATCAGGTGCCGGAGCGTCTCGATGAACGGCTGCTCGGCGTCGGTGATGACGCCGGCGCGCTCGATGGTCGTGGTCGCGTCCCGTCCTCGCAGAATCAGGAACGGATCCTTGCCGAGGAACGAGTAGCGGCCGATATGCTCGCCGCCCTCGACGCTTTCGAGCAGGAACGCGTAGTCTGAATGTTCGGCGATCTTGAGGAACGCCGATACCGGCGTCAGGAGATCTGCGACCAATTCCTTCACCACGGGCACAAACGTCGCGCGCTTGGCCAGATCCACGAACTCGTCGAACGTCGTCAGCTTCAATGTTTCTCCTCGGCGCCGCCGGGCGCCACCTGCGTCGTGAAATCGGCCAGCCGCCGTAGTGCCGCGTCGCGCATCACGCGGTCTGCCGGACGGCTGCCGGTCCACCATTCGAATTGCGCCTGCGCCTGTGCCACCAGCATGTCGAGGCCGCCAATGGTCCGGCACCCGGCGCGAGCGGCATCCCGCAACAGCCGCGTGTGCGGCGGGTTGTAGACGAGGTCATAGACCACCCCAGCCTCGTGAAAGGGATAGTTCTGCGGCAGCGGCGATGCCTCGACACCGGGTGCGGTGCCCACGGGGGTGGCGTTGACGAGCAGATCCCAGGAGGCGGCGAGCGGCGGCCATTCCGCGATCGTGGCTCCGGTCAGCGACGCAATCGAGGCGGCCTGGTCTCGATGCCGAGCGGCGATCGACACGAGCGCACCCGCCGACGCCAACGCCACGGAGACGGAACGCGCCGCGCCACCGGCGCCGAGAATCGTCGCCCGGGTACCGGGAAGCAGCGTCACCGATTCGAGCGGCGACAGGAACCCTGTGACGTCGGTATTCGTGCCAAGCCATCGGCCGCCCTCGCGCCTCAGCGTGTTGACGGATTGAATGCGGCGGCTGACTGGATCGCATTCGTCGGCGAGCTCGAACGCGTTGACCTTGAACGGTGCCGTGACGCTCGCGCCACGCAGCCCGACGCCATCCGCGAATGCCGTGAAGTCCGCGAAGTCCGCGGCCGCCAGCGGCAGGTAGGTCGCGTCGAGGTTCGCGTCGGCAAACGCCGCGTTATGCATGGCCGGCGAGACCGAATGCGTCACGGGTTTGCCGAGCACGCCGAAAATGTCGGTGCGCTCGCTGATGCGCCGATATCGGAATTCATCGCGCATCCGCTCGACGGTGACCTGCCCCGGCGCCACACCCTCACCCGCATACGTCCAGGCCGACCCCATCCAGGACGCGAGCACGCGCGACGCGATGCCCGGCTCACCCATCGCGATCAGCACCATCGGCGACCGAGACTGTCGGCCAATCATGCGGAGCGCGAGCGTGTCGGAAAGCCGGTGAGCCATGACTGCCAGCTTGATGACTTCCGCGCCGGTCGACAGCATGGCCTGCGCTATCGCCTGAAGATCACCGGGCAGCCCCACAAAGTCGTGATGCGAGAGCACGATGCGACGGCCGCCCGTGCGCTCGAAGAGATCGCCGCAGGGCAATTGCCACTCGAGGTCGACGTATTCCGCACCAAGTGCGAGCGCTTCGCTCAGGATGGCGCGCCGCTCGTCTTCGCTTCCCGCGAAGTAGCCGCCTTGCGACGAGTGGCGGCAGGTGATGATAACCGGCTTTTGGCGGCCTGCCAGCGCGCCGGCCGCGCTTGGATCTTTGACCATGTCGAGGCGCAACTCGACCAGGTCGGCGTCCACAACCTGGTCGCGTCGCTGGCGCAGTTCGGCTGTGGTGTCGGCCGTCACGGTCACGCAGAGCTTGGCCTGCTTCATCTGAATCCGAAATCCCAAACGTGAATCAAAATAAAAAAGCGCCTCCTCCTTGCTGGAGAGGCGCTTCGGTCGAGCGTCAAATTCTGTGCGGTGGAACTACACGGACCGGTTAGCCTCTCCTGTTGGGCGCCAATACCACCACCACGCATACGCACCCGTGACCTTGCGGTCAAAAGACCGGAGCTCGGCGGCGGCAAAACGGCAAGCGGACACGACTTGCGAGCGCATTTGAACGTCGAAACGTTAACAGACCCTACGGTCGCGGTCAAACCGGCAATTCCGCCCAGGCCGTATAATGGATGTAAGTCGGCTTCTTTCCGATATTTGCAATGACTTTACGACCTGTTCTTGCGGCCGCGCTGGCCGCGGCGATGCTCTCGGCTACTCCGTTGGCGCAAACGGCGACGATGCCGCTCGACCAGGTGCGCCCGGGAATGATTGGCGTTGGCCGCACGGTGTTTGCCGGCACCACGCTCGAGGACTTCAAGGTCGAGATCCTTGGCGTCATGCGCAACGTGCTGGCGCCCAAACGCGACCTGATTCTCGCCCGGCTCGAAGGCGGACCGCTGGCGCACACCGGTGTGATCGCGGGTATGAGCGGCAGCCCGGTCTATATCGACGGCAAGTTGATCGGCGCCGTGTCCTATTCCCTCGGCCAATTTTCCAAGGAACCGATCGCGGGCATTACCCCGATTGCGGAAATGGTCGACGCCACCGCGATGCCTTCGACCGTGCGCGTATCCCGTCCGGTGGCCATTTCGTTCCCGTCCTCGCCGAAAGAACTGTTGGACATCTGGTCGCGTGACCTCGGCCGCGCGCGTGCGTTTGTCGACGAACCGTCGCAGGCGCTGGTGCTGTCCGGCGGCTCGACCGATCTCGTCCGCATGAGCGCAATGCTGCGGCCGATCGCCGTGCCCATGATCGCCTCGGGGTTCGATGCCAGTGTGATGGAACCGCTGTCCGCCGCATGGTCGTCGGCTGGATTCGTGCCGATGGCGAACGCGCAAGGACGCGCCACGCCCTCCGCGCGGCCGTTACAGCCCGGTGACGCCGTTGGCGTCGGGCTGTTGACGGGTGACTTCGAACTCGGAGCGACGGGAACGGTAACGCACGTCGACGGCGATCGCGTGTACGCGTTCGGCCATCCGCTGTATAACCTCGGCCCGACCCAGTTTCCCATGACCCGCGCCGAGGTGCAGGTGGTGTTGCCGAGTCTGATGGCGTCGAGCAAACTCGCCAGCTTCGGCGAAGTGATTGGCACGGTGCAGCAGGACCGCGCCACGGCGATTGCCGGCCGTCTCGGACCGGCGCCGTCGCTGATTCCCGTGACGATCACTCTCAATTCGGATCGCGGACCCTCGCGGACCTTCAATTTCGGCGTGGTGCGTGATTTCACGTTCACGCCGCTGCTCACCTATCTGTCGGTGGCGAACGTCCTGACGTCGTACGAGCGCGGCGCCGGGCCGGCATCGTTTTCGATTCGCGGCAGCGCCTCGATCAAATCGGAAGACGACCTCGCCTTCGAAGACATCTTCAGCGGCGAACAGCCGGCGGGCGGCACCGCCGCCTACGTCGCCGGTCCGTTGTCGGCGCTGTTGAAAAACACCGGCGAGAACGTCGACATCGAGAGGATTTCGCTGACCATCGACGCCAGCGAGCAGCAGCGCAGCGCGCGCATCGAACGGGTGTGGCTCGACACCACCCGTCCCCGCGCCGGACAGGACGCTATCGTCAATGTGGCGCTTCGTTCCGCCCGCGGCGACGAGATCGTGCGTCAGGTGCCGATCCAGATTCCGGCAAACCTGACGGGTGCCCTGCAGTTGGTTGTCGCCGACGCGGCGCGCACAACCGCCGAGGATCGCCGCGAGATTCGCGGCGCCGACATGCAGCGCGTGTCGCAATTGGTGCGCACCTTCAACCGCGCGCGCCGCAACAATCGGCTTTACGTCCGGCTGACATCCTCTGACGCCGGCGCCGTCGTCAACGGCGAGCCGATGGCCGGTTTGCCGCCGTCGGTGCTCGCGGTGATCGAGGCCGATCGCAACAGCGGCACCGTGAGCTCGTTGCGCAGCGTCACGCGCGGAGAATGGGAGCTGGCGCTCGACTTTGCCGTGACTGGTGCGCGCCAGCTGACCCTGTCCCTCGACCAACCTTGATGCATCCCTTTCAGTTGTGGCGGCGGCCGTTCCGTGCGGCCGTCTTGCTTGGCGCCACCTTGCTGAGCGCCATCACCCTGCATGCGGCACCGGGCTTCTGGCAGGCGGCGACCCAAGCCGATTTTCTGCGCGGCGATGTCGATCAACTGTCGATCGACGAGCACGGCCGCGTCACCCTCGGACCGGAGCTTACGCGCGTGCATGATGCGGCGGCGCCGTTCGTGTGGGCGATCGTCGCCGGCGCCGATGGTTCCTGGTTTCTTGGCACGGGTAATGACGGCAAAGTGATTCGCGTCGATCGCAACGGACAGGGGGCGGTGTTTTTTGACAGCACCGAGCTGGAAGTCCACGCGTTGGCGTCAGCGCCGAACGGCGACCTCTACGTCGGCACGTCTCCCGACGGACGTGTCTATCGCGTCGACGCCAAAGCTCAGGCCACGACCTTTTTCGATCCCGACGACAAGTACATCTGGTCGCTGGTGGTGGATCGAGCCGGCAACGTCTTCGCGGGCACGGGCGACAAAGGCACGATTTACAAGATCACGCCCGACGGCAAGGGCCAGCGATTTTTCTCGACGAAGACGGCCCACGCGGTGTCGCTCGCGTTCGATCCGAACGGACACCTGCTGACGGGCACGGGGACGCCAGGACGGGTTTTTCGGATCGATCCCGCCGGCAAGGGCTTCCTGCTGCTCGACACGACCTATCAGGAAATCCACGCGATCCGGGTCGATCCCAAAGGCGTGGTATACGCGGCGGCGCAGAGCGGCCGCGCACAGAGCGGCAATGAATCGTTGACCGATACCGTTTCTACTCCTCCGCCGGTTACGCCGTCGATCCCCAACGTCTCCACCGAGATCACGTCGATCGCCGTCGTGGATGTCGGCTCGCCGCCATCAGGCGGATCGTCCTCGTCCGCCGACCGCCGCAACACGATGACCGGCGCCGTGTTCCGCATCCAACCCGATGGTCTGTGGGACGAGATGTGGTCGGCGCGAGATGATGCGCCGTACGACATCGCCATCGAGGATGACGGCGCAGTCCTCGTCGCCACCGGCGCCAAGGGCAAGTTGTTCCGGCTGACGGGCAATCCCGTGAATCCGGTGTTGGTGACGCGTGTGCCTGCGCAGCAGGCGACGATGATCGCGCGCACGGCGGAACGCACGTTCATCACGACGGCGAATCCCGGTCTGCTCGTGTCGATTGCCTCGACGCGCGCGACCCGCGGCACCTTCGAATCGGACGTCAAGGACGCGCGGCTGGTCTCGACGTGGGGCGTCGTGTCCTGGCGCGCGCAGACACCCCCCGGTACGAAGGTGGAAGTCTTCACGCGCTCCGGCAACACGCGCACGCCAGACGAGGCATGGAGCGAATGGCACGGGCCGTATACGAACGCCGAAGGCTCGCAGATCGCCAGTCCCAAAGCGCGCTACCTGCAATGGCGTGCGGTACTGACTGGAACTGCGGCTGCCGCCCCCACGCTGACCGCGTTGTCGTCCGCCTACCTGCCTCGTAACATCCGGCCGCAAGTCGCATCGATTACGGTTCATCCACCGGGGGTGGTGTTCCAGAAACCGTTCTCGAGCGGTGAGACGGAGATCGCCGGCCTCGACGAAGAAGCGCAGGATCGACGCGCCGCGGCGAACAACGCCGGCGCCGGTGCGCCGCAATTGGGCCGCAAGATTTTTCAGCGCGGCCTGCAGACTTTCCAGTGGAAGGCCGAGGACGACAACAACGACGAGTTGAGTTACGACGTGTCGTACCGCCGCGAAGGCGAGACGGCGTGGCGGCTGTTGAAGTCCGACCTCCGCGACACGCTGCTCGTGTGGGATACCAGCTCGGTGCCGAATGGCACCTACGTGCTCAAGGTATCGGCATCGGATCGACGCTCGAACCCGCCGGAGGCGGCGCTCGTGGGCGAGGCAGAGAGCAGCAGCTTCGAGATCGACAACGTCGCGCCGATCGTGCAGATCGCTGCGGTGCGCCGTGACGGCACGCGCTTCATCGTCCCCGCCGACGTGCGTGATGGTGATTCGGCAGTCGCCAAGGTGGAATACTCGATCGACGCGCAGCGCTGGCAGCCGGTTTTTCCGCGCGACGGCATTCTGGACGCGCGCTCGGAAACGTTCGAGATTCGATTGGATGCGGACGCCGCAGGCCGCACGCTCGTCATCCGGGCGACCGATGCTTTAGGAAACGTGGGGACGGGTCAGGTCCGGATCCGGTGAGCTGACGGGACGGCTCACCGAGGCGGCAGCGTCGCAGATCTGCTAAGACCCTTCGGTCGCGGCGAATGCCTCGGGAACGACCGGCTTCACCATTGGCGCGGTCTGTGGCTTCGGCTGGGCCGCTTCCGCCGGAATCGGCAACGGCGCGATCGGCTCCGGCGTTGTCCGCAGACGCATCGCCTGACGCAACGCCTGCATCGTTTCGTCGTGGCGGCCCTTGACCGTCGTATTGGCGACCAGCCAGACCATGCTGACGGCCACGGCGTCGCCGCGATCGATTGCCGGCGCAAACTGCATCCGGTACGCCTCATTCAACACGGCGTTGACATGGCGATTGGCGGGCTGGTTGATCATTTCGACGCCCTGCACGCGGCCTTCGCGCGATACGACGGCTGACAGTGCGTATTCGGCGTCCTCTTCCGACATTTCGATGGCCGCATCGGTCGCGGCCCGCGGCGCCATCATTTCGTAATTCAAGCGGAGCGGGTTGTCATTCGAGCCGGGACTGGCCAGCACCGAGATGACGCGCGCCATCGAATTCGGGCGCTCCTGGTTTGCGGCGTGCAGCACGCTCGCCGAGCCGGCGATGCAAATCATGGTCGCGATCGACGCACCGAGTCCTGCCCATACCAGATGCATGTCCTGAAACCACTCGGAGACTTGCGCGCGGAACGACAACGATTCTTCGACCCGCAGGCGCTCGAAGACGTGTGACGCGATGTGCGTGGGATTCGTGGTGTCGTGTTCCGCGACGTGGCTGGCGAAATCGCGGAGCGCCGACCCGAGCTCCGAGAGCTCCGCTGCCGCCACATTGCACGAGACGCAGTCGTCCAGATGACCCTGAATGGCGACGCGCCGTTCAATTGTCAGCTCGCCGTCGTGGAACGCTTCCAGCTGGCCGCGAACGACGGTGCACGACAGCTCATGCATCATGGCCGGACCTCGCGCAGCTCGTCGCGAAGGGTTTGCCGTGCGCGCGTCAATCGCGACTTCACGGTGCCAATCGCGACGCCAAGTGAATACGCAATTTCCTCGTAACTGAGGCCGTCGATCTCGCGCAGCACGATCACGGTCCGCTGATCGAACGGCAGACGGTCGAGCGCCGACCACAGTCGCTCCGCCATCTGCTTGCGCGCGTAGGCGCGATCGGGCGCGGTGTGATCGCCGGGCTGCCGCAGATCGCCGTGCGCGGCAACGTGCTGATCCAGCGACACCTGCTCGGATTTGTGGCGGCGGCGCCACCACCGCTGGCGATTACGCGCCTGGTTGATGACGATGCGGTAGATCCACGTCTTCAAGGCCGACTGGCCGCGGAACTTATGGATGGTGCGGAAGACGCTGAAGAAAACTTCCTGGGAAAGGTCGAGGGCTTCGTCGCGATCGCCCAACAAGTGCAGGGCGAGCTGATAGACCATCCGTTCGTGGCCGGCGACGAGCTCGGCACACGCGGTCGGTTCCCCGGCCGCACAGCGCTCAATCAGCGCGGCTTCGTGGTTGCCGACCTCTACCCATCCGAGTGCACCGAGGTCTTTCATGCCGGATCCTGTGAGGGTTCGAACGCCCATGGCCAGTGTATCAACTTAGAACCCGTTTCCCTTGTAAAGTTCCCGGTTCCCGCCGCCGCCGGGAGACCCTGCTACCATCTTGGCGTGCGCCGCAGCATTGCCGCCGTCGTCCTGGTCGCCGTTGTCGGCGTCGCGGGCGCGCTCGCCTTTGCGGCGCTGGCCAACGAACGCGAATTCGACCGGCTGATGGCTGCCGGCGACCAGGCCGTCGCCGCCGACCGGCCGTTCGAGGCCATCGAGGCCTACAGCGGCGCGATCGCCCTTAAACCCGACTCCGTGCTGGCCCACTTCAAGCGTGGCTCCGTCTACCACGCCGAGCAGGAGCTCGACGCCGCACTGCGCGATTTCCGGAGCGCGGCGGACCTCGATCCCGGCTCTCCGCGCGTCATCGAGTCGCTTGGCGACGTCAACGTCGCGCTCGGCCGCCACGAACGCGCGGTCGAACGCTACGAAGCCTTCCTCGCGCTGGACGACCGCAACGCGCGTGTGCTCTACAAGCTTGGACTGGCCAGATACCGGAGCGGCCGGGTCGCGACAGCCTCGGAACCGTTGCTGCAGGCGCTGGCGGCCGACCCGGCGTTCGGCGAGGCGCATTACGTGCTCGGGCTGGTCCAGCGCGACCTCGAGCGACTGCCGGCCGCCCGCAAATCGCTCGAGGAGGCTGCCCGCCGCGCGCCGGCCAGCCAGACGGCTGCGCGTGAAGCCCTCGCCGACGTGTATCTGCTCGAAGGGGACTACGGGAAGGCGATTAACCAGCTCGAGGCCCTCGCGGCGCTCGAGCCGGCGAAGCCCGAGCGCGTGGTGGCCGTCGGCCTTGCACAGCTGCGAGCCGGACGCGAGGATGCCGCCGTGATCAGCTTGAGCCGAGCGGTTGAACGGTTTCCCGACTCACCGCAGGTCTACGCGGCGCTCGGCCACGTCTGGTTGTCAGGCGCGCAGCGCCGCGGCGATCGCGTGGCGCTCAACAAGGCGGTGGAAGCCCTGAGCCAGGCCGGCGCCCGCGCCGACGCCAGCAGCGAGACGCTTGCCGAACTTGGCCGCGCGCACCTGCTCGCCGGCGATCGCGGCGCGGCGGAACGCGCCTTGCGCCAGGCGATCGCCAAGCTGCCCGTTCCGCCGGACGCGTATCTGCAGCTCGCTGACGTGACGGGCCGTGACGGCCGCATTCAGGAAGCCCGCGATGCTCTGTTGAAATACGCGACGCTGATCGGGGACGAAAAACCGCTCGCAGGTGTGGCGACGCAAATCGGCGACTACTCCATCAAGCTGGGCGAGCCGGCGTTGGCGGTGCGGTGGTTCGATCGTGCGATCGATGAGGCCGGGCCGAACACGACGCTGCAGGTCAAGCTGGCCGATGCCGCCGTCCGCGCTGGTGACGTCGCCCGCGCTCATCAGGTTGTCGACGAGGGTCTGGCGTCAGAGCCCGACAATCGCGCCCTCCAACAACTCAAGCGCCGCCTCGCCCGCTGAGCGGACCGGAGGCGGGTTCATTTGTGCCGCGGATCGACCGCGTCGCGCAGGCCGTCGCCGAGGAAGTTGAAGCCGAGGACGACGATCGCCAGAAACAACCCCGGGAAAATCGTCAGGTGCGGCGCGTCGAGGAGGTGGACGCGGCCGCCGTTGATCATCGATCCCCAGCTTGGCGTCGGCGGTTGCACGCCGAGGCCGAGGAAGCTTAGAGCGGCTTCCGACAGGATCGCGCCGGCCATGCCCAGGGTCGCCTGCACCAGCAGGGGCGGCACCGCGGTCGGCAGCACGTGCCGAATCAATACGCGCGGCGTGCCTGCGCCCAGCGCCTTCGCCGCCGTGACGTATTCGAATTCCCGCGCACGCAGCACCTGCCCGCGCACCAGACGGGCGTAGCCCACCCAGCCGATGACGGCAAGGGCGAGCACCACATTCACCAGGCTCGGCCCGAGCACGGCAACCAGCGCGATGGCCAGCAGCATTCCTGGGAACGCCATCAACACATCCATGATTCGACCGATCACCTGGTCGATGGTGCCGCCGTAATACCCCGAGACACCGCCGACCGCCATGCCGACGATTGACGAGACGCCGACAACGATAACGCCGACGAGCAGCGAGACGCGCGCCCCCAGCAGCACGCGCGCGAGGATGTCGCGACCGAGCTCGTCGAGCCCGAACCAGTGGCTGCCGCTCGGCCCCTGCAGTCGATGTGGCAGGTCCTGCGCCGAGGGATCCCATGGAAGCAGCCACGGCGACGTCAGCGCTGCCAACACGACGCTCGCGACTATGATGCCGCCGACCCGCGCCTGCCCCGAGCGAAACAGCGATCTCATTCGAAGCGGATCCTCGGATCGAGCACGCCGTAGAGCAGGTCGGTGACGAGATTGACGCCGACATACGTCACCGCGATCAGCAGGATGCACCCTTGCACCATCGGATAGTCGCGGAACCCGATCGATTGAATGAGCAAACGGCCGATGCCTGGCCACGCAAAAATCGTTTCGGTGATCACCGCGCCGGTCAGGACCGCTCCGAACTGCAGCGCGATGATGGTCGTCAGCGGAATCAGGCTGTTGCGCAGCGCATGCGACGTGATGGACGCGACGCGTGACACGCCGCGCGCCCGCGCCGCGCGGACGTAGAGCTCGTTGAGCTCGTCGAGCAAGCTGGCGCGGGTCATGCGCGCGAGGATCGCCGCCAGCGCCAGCCCGAGCGAGAAGGCGGGCAGCACGAGGTGCGCGAGCGTGCCCCGGCCGGACACCGGCAGCCAACCCAGTTCGACCGCGAAAACAATCGCCAGCAAAGGGCCGAGCCAGAAGTTCGGAATCGAGACGCCGGCGAGCGCAAAGGTCATCGCGCCGTAATCGGCGGCGGTCCCGCGTTTGACCGCGGCGATCACGCCCAGCGGCAGCGCCAGAACGATCGCCACCAGCATTGCGGCAATCGCCAGTTCCGCCGTCGCCGGCACCCGTTCCGCAATCATGGCCGTCACCGGCTGTCCGGTCCGGAACGATGTGCCGAGGTCGCCGCTGATGGCGTTGCCAAGAAACTCGCCGTATTGTTCGAGCAGCGGCCGATCGAGACCCAGGGAGCGGCGCAGCTGGTCGACATCGTTGGGCGCCGCGCCTTCGCCCAGCATCGCCTGCGCCGGGTCGCCCGGCACCAGATGGATCAGCGAAAACACCAGCGTGGCCACGCCAAGCAGCACCGGAATGGCCAGCAACACGCGTCGGAGAAAATAGCCAAGCACCGCGCGCTCATTTTATGTCACGGCAGATCCGCCGATGCCGAGCCGCGCCGCCAGTTTCGTGAAGCCCTGCCGCGACACGCCAAGCTCGCGGGCGGCGATGACGCTGCGTCCGCCGGCTCGAGCGAGGGCGGCCCTGACGAATCGCTCTTCGAAATCGCGGCGCGCTTCCGCGAGCGTCGCGCGCGAACGCATGGCGCTGGCGCGAGTGATGTGTGCCGGCAGGTTTTGCGGTCCGACAACGCCGCGCGGCGGCCCGGACACCATGATCGAGGCCAGCACATTCTGCAACTCGCGCACGTTGCCAGGCCAGTCGTACGTGCCGAGCATCGCCAGCGCCGTCGGCGACAAGACGGCACGGCTGCCGGTGCGGGCTGACAGCTGCGACCAGAGGAAACGTACGAGCGCGGGCAGGTCGTCGAGGCGATCGCGCAGCGGCGGAATCGTGATGCGGAGCACATCCAGGCGGTAGCGCAAGTCATGGCGAAAACGGCCGGCACTGGCTTCGTCCGCCAACGGCCGATTCGTCGCCGCGACGATGCGTGCGTCGACCTTGCGGGTCGATGCCTCACCGAGCCGCCGCACTTCCCCTTCCTGCAGCGTCCTCAACAGCTTCGCCTGGACTCGCGCGCTCAATTCCGCGACTTCGTCCAGAAACACGGTGCCGCCCTGCGCGTCTTCGAAGAGTCCCAGCCGCTCCGCCACCGCGCCCGTGAAGGCGCCACGCGTGTGACCAAACAACTCGGCTTCCACGAGGTCGTCGGCAATCGCCGCGCAGTTCAGCGCGCAGAACTTGCGTCCCCGGCGCGCGCTTGCGGCATGGACGGCGCGCGCGACCAGCTCTTTGCCGACGCCGCTCTCGCCTTCAATCAGCACCGGAAACGGCGAGGCCGCAGCCCGCAGTACCGCCTGTCGCACGGCATTCATCGCCGCGCTCTCACCTACCAACTCGGGAACCAGCGTCGCAATTGTCTGCGGCGCCGAGATTCGCTCACGCGCTTCATGCACGGCCGGTGCCGCGGCCGTCGCCGCCAGTCCGAGCACCGCTGCGACATCCTCCGCGATCAGCGGCACGTCGATCGACCACTGGCACCACAGCGCCCCGACCGTCGTGGACCCATAGCGAATCGGCCACACGGCTTCGGCGGCGCCTCCATGCGTGGACGGAGGTTCGGCGACACCGGTATCCAACGCCCGTAAGGCGGACTGCAGCTGCGCCGCCGCGGGGACAGAAGGCCCGGCGTGCGCGATCGTCGTCGGCCGAGCGCGATCGCGGATGACGATGGCGACGACCGAAGCGGCGAGCGCATCCACCAGCTTTGCCGCGATGCGCGTCAGCGCCGGCACAAGGTCATCGCCCTCCTGGCAGATTTTCAGAATATCCAGGAAGGCATCCACCAGCGCCGGTTCGATGCGCCGATGGGAGGCCTGTTGTCCAATCTGCGCGCGCAGCGCCTCGGCCGCCGAACCTGTGACCGGCGCCAGCGCGGCGCGTGCCTCCAGCAGACGCCGCTGTCCGATCAGCGATCGCGCGAGCGCGCACCGCGACGACGATTGATCGTCCGTCGACAGCAGCAGGCTCCAGCGCGACGCCGCTTCGGCGTCGACAAAATTCCCCGCGTCGCATAGCGCGTTCGCGCGGCCGGCGAGTCCCTCCGCCGACTCCAGCGGTTCGGACGTGTCATGCACGTGCAGCGCGGCGGTCACCAGCCGCGGACGCCACGTCTCGGCGGTTACCGTTCGGACGATCAGATGCGGCCGCGCGTCCTTCGTGGCCAGCCGGAACAGAGCCAGCGTCGCGTCGGGCGACAACCTGGTATTGCTCGCAAACACGACCAGCGCGCGTTCCTTGAGCCACCCCGGCCACCGCCAGCGCGCCTGCGCCAGCACCGCGCCAAACGCGTCGGCCGCCAGCGGCACGAATCCGGCGAGGCGCGCCTCGCGCGCGAGCGCCCGCTGAGTCGCGATCCAGTGCGCGGACTCGGGCTCGATGACGTCCAATGCGCGCGGCCGGCCGTCGCGCGCGTCTGCCAGCGCCGTACGGAACGAAGCCACGATCGCGTCATCGACGCTCGCCGCTGGCCGGGCCGGCGTGCGCTCCCAGATCTCGACGCGGGACTTGCCGCGGCAATCCACGTCAATCAGCCACGATCGGCCGCGGATGGTAAACAGCGGCACCGATTCGATGCCACGCCCGCGACGCACCTGCCAGCGAATCGAGCCTCCGGTTGCGAGATCCAACGCGCGTCCACCTGCGACGAGATATCGATCGAGCATCAACATGGCGCGCGTCAGTGCAAACGCAAGGCCGGGCGCGATGGTGAGATTTGTCGCGTGATCGCGCGCGTCGCACGCCGGGACGTCGCAATTTTTCGTAATAGAATGCTCGTCGGATGCTGCGTTTTTTGACGTCCGGCGAGTCGCACGGACAAGGCCTGGTGGCAATCGTCGAGGGTCTGCCGGCCGGATTGCCGATCGACTTCGATGCCGTCACGCTCGAGTTGCGCCGCCGTCAAGGGGGCTATGGCCGCGGCCGGCGGATGGCCATCGAATCGGACCGTGCGGAAATTCTGTCCGGGGTGCGGCGCGGCCGCACCACTGGCGCGCCGGTCGCACTGCTGGTTCGCAACAAGGACTGGGACAACTGGCAGAACACCATGCACGTCGAACCATCGGCGCCGCCGGGATCGACGGGCGCCAATCGCGCCGCTGTAGTACGTCCCCGTCCTGGTCACGCCGATCTCGCGGGTGCGCTGAAGTACGATCACGACGACATCCGCGATGTCCTCGAACGGGCCAGCGCTCGCGAAACCGCCGCCCGCGTCGCGGCCGGCGCGCTGGCGCGGCAATTGTTGGCGGCAATCGGTTGCGAGCTGACGAGCCACATCACCGGCATTGGCAGTGTGGTCATGCCGCCGGAGGCGCGCGTGGCTTTCGAGACGGCTCGCGCGTTGCCGCCCGAAGCGCCGCTGCGGTGCGCCGATCCTGCGATCGAGCGGCAGATGATCGCGACGATCGACGCGGCGAAAGCCGCTGGCGACACGCTCGGCGGATCGTTCGAAGTGATCGCACGCCACGTCCCGATCGGCCTCGGCAGTTACGTGCAGTGGGACCGCAAACTGGACGGGCGCATCGGTCAGGCGCTGATGTCAATTCCCGCGATCAAGGCCGTCTCGATCGGCGACGGCGTCGAGGGCGCGCGTCGCCCGGGCTCCCAGGTCCACGATGAGATCGTCGCCGATGCCGACGCCCGCGTCGGATCCCCGGTGATCAAGCGGCCGACCAATCGCGCCGGCGGCCTCGAAGGCGGCGTCACCAATGGCGAGGAGCTCCGCGTCACAGCGTTCATGAAGCCCATCTCAACGCTGATGAAGCCGCTGCGTTCGGTGGATTTGACCACGCTCGAAGACGCGCCTGCCGCGATCGAGCGATCCGATGTGTGCGCGGTGCCCGCCGCCGCGGTGGTCGGCGAAGCGATGGTCGCCCTGGTGCTCGCCGACGCCGTCCTGGAGCGTTTCGGCGGCGACTCGATGATCGACCTGCAGGCGCGGGTCGCGAGCACGGGAGATCGTGTGCGCGGCCGGCTGTCGCGCGCTCCGGCGCGAGCCTGACGGCCGTGCTTCGTCCCATACTCAGGCTCGGGGACTCGATCCTCAGCGAACCGGCTCGTCCCGTCGAGGCACTGACGCCGGCCATCGACACCCTGATCGACGACATGATCGAGACGATGTATGCCGCGCCCGGCATCGGCCTGGCGGCCCCGCAGGTCGGTGTGTCGTCGCGCATCTTCGTCATCGACCTTTCTCTCGGCAAGGACCCGAATCAGCTGCACGTGATGATCAACCCCGAATTCGTGGAGCGTGAAGGCATGCAGCTCGAGGAGGAGGGCTGCCTGAGCCTGCCTGGATTCACCGCCACCGTCGCACGGCCGCAGCGCGTTGTCGTCAAAGGGCGCAATCGCGCGTGGGACGAATACACGATCGAAGGCACTGGTTTACTGGCGCGCGCCTTACAGCATGAAGTCGACCACTTGAATGCGTGTTTGTTCGTCGATCGGCTGCGCGGGATCTCGCGCGACCTGATCCTGCGCAAGATCAGAAAAATGTCCAAGGCCGGCAAGTGGTGAGGTGATGCCGCTGCGCGTCGTCTTTTTCGGCACGCCCGGGTTCGCCGTTCCGACACTCGAGCACCTGGTTCGCTCCCCGCATACGGTCGTCGGCGTGGTGACGCAGCCGGATCGGCCGCGAGGACGGGGGCAGCAGGTCGCCGAGGGTCCGGTGAAAGCGCTGGCTGCGTCGCTCAGATTGCCCGTCGTCCAGCCGGAGCGCCTGGCGCGTGATCAGTTCGAGTCCACGTTGCAAGAGATGAACGCCGACATCGGTGTCGTGGCCGCCTACGGCAAGATTCTGCCGGACTGGCTTCTCGCCACACCGCGTCTTGGCTTGATCAACGTGCATGCGTCGTTGCTGCCGAAATATCGCGGCGCCTCGCCGATCCACCGCGCGGTCATCGCCGGGGATCGCGAGACCGGCGTGACGATCATGCGCGTCGTCAAAGCATTGGACGCCGGGCCGATGCTGGCCGCCGCGACGGTGCCAATTGGGCCGGACGATACGACGACGCTCGTCGAATCCTTGTTGGCGGCGCGCGGCGCCGAGTTGCTGATCGAGACGCTGACGGCGATCGAGAGCGGCACCGCCAAGGAAACACCGCAGGACGAATCGCAAGTCAGCTACGCTCCCAAGTTGACCAAAGCAGACGGCGTCGTCGAGTGGACGCGTCCGGCGAACGATATCCACAATCTGATCCGCGGCCTCTGGCCGTGGCCGCATGCGTATTCGTTCCTCGATGGACAGCGTTACATCCTGCACCGCTCGCGGCTCTCGCCGCGCTCGGCCGACCACGCGCTCCCTGGTTCGATCATCCTGGCGTCGGCGATTGAGGGCCTCCATGTGGCGTGCGGCGGCGGCACGGCGATCGAGCTTGTCGACGTGCAGCTGGAAGGCAAACGCGTGATCAACGCGCGCGATGCGCTCGCCGGCAAGACGCTGGTCGCCGGAGCACGGTTCACGGCGCCATGATTGCGCCGGCGCGGATGGCCGCGATCGACGCACTGCGCCTGATTGACGACGAGGGCGTCGATCTCGGCGCTGCGGTGGCTCGCGGCCGTGAGCGGCTCGCGGACGAGCGCGATCATGCCCTGCTGCTCGAACTGGTCAGCGGCACGCTGCGCATGCGCGCGGCTCTCGACTATCAGCTGGGACAACGGGTCAAGCGGCCGCTGCCGCGCCTCGACGCCGCGGTGCTGCGAGTGCTTCGGCTGAGCGCATTTCAACTGCTCTACCTGTCGCGGCTGCCCGCATCGGCGGTCATCAACGACGCCGTCGAACTAACCCGGCGATCGGGCAAATCCAGCGCTTCGGGATTGTGCAATGCGGTGCTGCGCGCGCTGTCACGCGACCGCGATCAACTCACCTGGCCGCCGCGTGATTCGCGGCTCGAATATCTTTCGGTGGTTCACTCGCATCCGGTGTGGCTCGTGCAGCGCTGGCTGGAACGCTACGGCGACGCCGAGACCGAACGCTGGCTGCAATTCAATAACGTGCCCGCCGCGATGTGTCTTGCGGTGAATCGCCGCATGACGGATCGGGATGCGCTTGCCACGGAATTGGCCGCTGCCGGGATCACGACTCAGCCGACCGCGCGGGCCTCTTCCGGTCTGCTCGTGACAGATGGCAGGCCATTGCGGATGGCGGCCTTCGCGGAAGGTCGCTTCGTCGTCCAGGACGAGGCCTCGCAGTTGATCGGCGAGCTCGCCGCGGGTTATCGCGGCACCGTCACTCTCGATCTGTGCGCGTCGCCCGGCGGCAAGACGCTCGCGCTCAGTGCGACGGCGGCGCGCGTCGTCGCGTGCGACGTTCGCAGCGCGCGGATCCGGTTGCTGCAGCGGACGTTGTCGCGATGCCGAGTAGACAACGCCCGCATCGTCCACGTCGCGGCCGACGGCGCGCTGCCCTTCAGGCCAGAAACATTCGACACGGTGTTGATCGACGCGCCATGCTCGGGTCTTGGCACCGTTCGGCGCGATCCCGATATCCGGTGGAAGCGCGCGCCTCAGGACCTCCACCAGTTCGCGCAGGCGCAGTTGGCGCTGGTGCATCGCGCGGCCGATCTGGTGGCGCGTGGCGGCACCCTGATCTATGCGACCTGCTCGAGCGAACCCGAGGAGAACCAGGACGTCGTTGCCGCGTTCCGTGGGGACCGCCTCGATTTTGCAGAGGAGCGAGTGCATCAGACGTTGCCCTTCCGTGACGACCTGGAGGCGTTCTTCGGAGCGGTGCTGCGCCGGGCGGTGTAGTACCATGAAATGAGTTGACCACTCCGATCCGCGAGCGCGTCTGGGGCTACAGCAAAATCCTGCTGCTGGCCGGCGCCTTGATCACGACCTTTTTCGTATTCGCCGGCATCGCCATGCGCGTCGCGGTGCGCGCCCGGCAGGTCACCGTTCCCGACCTGGTCGGCAAGCCGATTGCCGACGCCACGGCAATCGCATCGTCATTGGATTTGCAGTTACGGATCGAGGAGGGCAAGCGTCCGGACGCGAAGGTGCCTGCTGGCCACGTGCTCGGACAGGAACCGGTCGCCGGCTCGGCGGCGCGCCGGCAACGCAGCGTCCGCGTCTGGCTCAGCGCGGGTGCCCATATCGCGCGCGCTCCCAGTCTGATTGGCGAGACGCAACGGTCGGCAGAGATTCGCGCCGCTCAGGAAGGCCTGGCGATTGGCGCGGTATCCGGCATTCGATCCGCGGCTTATGCACCCGACGTGATCGTCGCGCAGGACCCGCCCCCCGGCACCCAGACCGCGGAAGTCCGGCTGCTCGTCAATCGCGGCGAGGATCGGGCGACCTATGTCATGCCGGACCTGATTGGGTTGAACGGTGATCGCGTGGCCGACGTGATGCGCACACGGGGATTCCGTGTCTCGATCACCGCGCAATCGGCCGCTTCCGCGATTCCACCAGGGGTGGTGGTTCGTCAATCGCCCGCCGGCGGCTACCAGGTGCATCCCGGCGACGCGATCGCGCTCGAGGTGAGCCGATGATGATGCGGCGGGGCTCAGCCAGACCGGTGAGATGCGCATGACCTCTCGGGCAGGGCAGATTCGATTGGCGCCGTCGATCCTGGCGGCGGACTTTGCGCGGCTCGGCGAGGCGGTTGCGGCGGCGACGCGCGGCGGCGCCGATCAGATCCACGTCGACGTGATGGACGGACATTTCGTGCCGAACATCACCATCGGCGTCCCCGTCGTGAAGTCACTGCGCAAGGTCACCGAGCTGCCGCTCGATGTCCACCTGATGATCTCGGATCCCGACCGCTATGTCGAACCGTTCATCGATGCCGGCGCCAATTACGTCTCCGTGCACGTCGAGGTGCTGCCACACCTGCACCGCACGATCACTCACGTCAAATCACTCGGCGCCAAGGCCGGCGTCGTGCTCAATCCGTCCACGCCGGTGTCCGCCCTTGAAGAGATCGCCGGCGATGTCGATTTCGTGCTGGTGATGTCGGTCAATCCGGGCTTCGGCGGCCAGGTGTTCATCCCGAACAGCGTGAAGAAGATTGCGGCCGTGCGCGCGTTGCTGGATCGCGCCGGCAACGGCGCGCCGATTGAAGTCGACGGAGGTGTCGACCTTACGACGGTCGAACGTGTTGTCGCTGCCGGCGCCGACTGGCTGGTCGCCGGCCACGCGATCTTCGGCGCCAGCGACGCCGAACAGGCCGCTCGTGAATTGAAAGCGAAGGCGCAACGCGCCCGACGCGAATGAGCGAATCATCAGCCTCGCGTCAGACCACCTCGAGCGTCCGGGTGCGATACGCTGAAACCGACCAGATGGGCGTCGTGTATCACTCGAACTACTTCGTCTGGTTCGAGATCGGCCGCACCGATTGGCTGCGCGAAACCGGCTGGACCTATCGCGAGATGGAAGCGGACGGCATTCAGCTGCCGGTGATCGAAGCTCACTGCGAGTATCGCACCGGTGCGCGCTACGACGATGACGTGGAGATCCGGACGAGGGCCAGGCAGCTCTCGGCCGTCCGGGTGCAGTTTGATTACGAAGCGAAGCGGCGCGCCGACGGCGCGCTGCTGGCCACCGGCCATACCGTGCATGCGACGATCGATCGCGACGGGCGGCCGCTACGAATGCCCAATCGCGTGAAGGATCTGTTCGCATGAAAGCACTGGTGACCGGGGGCGCGGGGTTCATCGGCTCCCACTTGAGCGAGTTGTTACTCGAGCGCGGCGCCACGGTCCGCGCCATTGACGCGTTCACGGACTTTTATCCGCGGCCGTTGAAGGAACGCAATCTCGAAACGCTGCGCGGGCGCGCCGGTTATGAATTCGTCGAAGGTGATTTGCGGCAGGTCGACCTCGGGCGCATGCTCGACGGCGTCACGCATGTCTTCCATCTCGCGGCGCAGGCCGGCGTGCGCCGCAGCTGGGGCTCGGAATTCCAGGTCTACACCGGCCTCAACATCGACGCGACCCAGGCCCTGCTCGAAGCCTGCGCGACGCGACCGATCGAGCGCCTGGTCTACGCATCGAGCTCCTCGGTGTACGGCGACGATGTCGAGATCCCGATGACCGAGACGGCGCTGCCGCAGCCGGTGTCGCCGTACGGCGTCACCAAACTCGCCGCCGAGCAGCTTTGTTACCTCTATCACGTGAATTTCGGAGTCCCGACCGTCTCACTGCGGTACTTCACCGTCTACGGCCCGCGCCAGCGGCCCGATATGGGCTTCAACCGCTTCTTTACCGCGATCCTCCAGGGCCGGCCGTTGATCCAGTTTGGCGACGGCCTGCAGACCCGCGATTTCACATTCGTTGCCGACGCCGCTCGTGCCACGGCCGATGCCGCCGTCCGTGGAGTGCCCGGGCGCGTCTACAATATTGGTGGAGGCGCGCGCGTCTCCCTGCGGGAGGTCTTCGACCTGCTTGCCCGCGTCTCCGGCCGTACGGTCACGATCGATCAGCAGGGCCCCCAGAAGGGCGACATGCGCGACACCTATGCCGACACCTCACGCGCGAAGGCCGACCTCGGCTTCGCGCCGACGGTGACGCTCGAAGAAGGGCTGCGGCAGATGTGGCGCTGGATGGAAGCGACGCAGCAATGAAGTGGGATGCAGGTTCGAGAGCGTGTCGGATTGCGGTGCTGGTGGCCGCCACGGCGATCGTCGCCGGATGTTCGCAGGCCACCACCCAGTTACCGCCGGGCGCGTCGGACGCCGACAAGTTCCTGTTCGATCGCGGCACCGAAGCGGTCAAGGAACGCAAATGGCTCAACGCGCGTGAATACTTCAGGAACCTCGTCGACAACTACCCGCAGAGCCCGTACCGGCCCGACGCCAAGCTGGCGCTCGGCGATACCTACATTGGCGAGCACAGCACCGAGTCGCTGTTGTTGGCCGCGAACGAATTCCGCGAGTTCCTGACCTTCTACCCGACGCATCCGCGCGCCGATTACGCGCAGTTGCAGCTCGCCCGATCGTTCATGGAGCAGATGCTGGCACCCGAACGCGACCAGACCGCGACCCGCGATGCCATCAAGGAAATCGAGATCTTTCTCCAGCGCTTTCCCAACAGCCCGCTGATGCCCGAAGCGCGCAAGATGGAGCGCGAAGCGCGCGATCGGCTGAGCGAAGCCAACTACCGCGTCGGCCATTTCTACTATCGCATCCAGTGGTGGACGGGCGCGATTGACCGGTTCAGGGACGTCCTGGCGACCGATCCCGCCTATTCGAACCGCGATGCGGTCTATTACCACCTGGCCGAGTCGCTGCTGCGCAGCGGCCCGGACAAGAAGGCCGAGGCGTTGCCCTACTACGAACGCCTGGTCAAAGAGTTCGAAAAGTCCGAATACCTCCCCGCGGCGCAGAAGCGTATCGCCGAACTAAAAAGTCCGTCATAATCGGCCGATAAGAACGGCAATCGCGCTCCTCCCACAGGAAAGCAGGATCGACATGCGCAGTCGCGTTCTTTTCGCCGTTTGGGCGCTGGCCACGCCCGCCTGGGCCCAGTCGCCCAGGGACGTGACCGGCCCGCTGACCCTCACGCCGGAGATGGTGATGTGCACAGATGTGCCCGTCGCGTTCAAACCCGAACCGCGCTTGACGCTGTTCGCGGCGCATACCCCCGACGATCGCTTCCTGCTCGCCAAGGGCGAATTCGTCGTCCGCCGATCGCCGGATGACGGGCTGGCGGTCGGGCAACGCTATATCGCCGGCCGCCTCTACGGCGATCACCTGAAGCGTTTCCCGCGCGCCGACGAGGGATTTGGCGACGTGCGGATCGCCGGCGTGATGACCATTACCGCCCTCGACGAGATCAACGCGCTGGCGCAAATCGACTTTGCCTGCGATGGCATCGAGCCGGGTGATTTCCTCTCGCCGTACGCGGAGACGAGGTTGCCGATGACGGCGCCGCCGCTCGAAGATCCGGACTTCTCGGATCGTGCGCAGCTGGTGTTCGGCGTAGACAACCGTGTCCTGTTTGGCGCCGGCGACACCCTGTCGATCGATCGCGGCACGCTGCATGGCGTGATTCCTGGCGCTCGATACGCGATTTACCGCGATAAGCGCAATGGGCAGCCGCTAATCTATCTCGGCGAAGCTGTCGTGATGACGACCAACGAGTTGACTGCCAAGGTGGTGGTGACGAAAGCGGTCGATGGCCTCGAGTCCGGCGACCTCGCGGTGCCGCGGCGCAAGCCATAGTCACGGCCTCGCGCCGCGTCAGGAGATCTTTTTCTCGCGCGCGGATTTCGCGACTTCGAAGTCCGCGACCTTGGCATCGCGTTTCGACATCGCGCGCTGGAAGTCCTGGTAGTAGTCGATGGCCGAGACGATCGACGTCAGCAGCACCACCCACATGGCGGCCTGCCCGAGCACCAGCAGCAGCGGCATGCGCTCCCAGCCGAGGATCAGCAGCAGGATGGCGGTTACTTGCGACGCCATCTTCAGCTTGCCGAGAGCGGAAGCGGGCATCGTCAGGCCTCGTGAATAGGCCAGGTTGCGCAGGCCGGTGACCGCGATCTCGCGGCCGATGATGACCCCGACCATCCACGACTGCACGAGCTCGAGCTGCACCAGCGAAATCAGCGTCGCGGAAATCAACAGCTTGTCGGCGAGCGGATCGAGGATTTGTCCGAGCGTGGTGACTTGTTTGCGGCGCCGCGCCAGATAACCGTCGAGCCAGTCGGTCAACGACGCGATGCCGAAGGTGGCCGCGGCGACCAGCTCCACCGGCAGCCCCAGCACGACGCGGCCCTCGAATTTCGTGAGCAGCACCGAAACCAGCACCGGCACCAGGAAGATGCGGGCCAGCGACAGCGAGTTCGGCAGGTTCATGCTTCCCTGTTCGTCATTCTACGCTTCGCTCGTATAAGATGGAAGTTTGTCATGAAGGCCATCCTGCTCGCCGGGGGGAAGGGCACGCGCCTCCGGCCGCTCACGCTGCATACGCCCAAGCCGGTCGTGCCAATTTTCGACCGCGCCTTTCTCCACTACCAGATCGATCTGCTGAAACAGGTCCCCGAGATCGACGAAGTCATCCTCAGCCTCAACTATCAACCGCGCAAGATCGAAGAAGTGTTTGGCGACGGCACCGGCACCGGCGTACGGATCCGCTACGTCGTCGAGCCCTCGCCGCTCGGGACCGGCGGCGCGATCCGGTATGCGGCGCAAAACGTCACCGACACCCTGGTGGTGTTCAACGGCGACGTGATGACCAACGTCGACGTCAACGCCGTCGTGGCGCTGCATCGCGAGCGCAAGGCGCGCGCCACCATTGTCCTGACGCCGGTCGACAATCCCACGGCTTACGGGCTGGTCGAGACCGAGGCGGACGGCCGCGTCCGGCGATTTCTCGAGAAGCCGAATCCCGAGGAGATCACCTGCGACACCATCAACGCGGGCATTTACGTGCTCGAGCCGGACACCTTCGATCGGATTCCGCGCGACGTGTCGTACTCAATCGAGCGCGCGTATTTCCCGTCGTTGATCGAGCGCAAGGACACGTTCGTCGCCTACGTCGATCGCGGCTATTGGATCGACATCGGCACGCCGGAGAAGTACATCCAGGTGCATCGTGACATGTTCGACGGCAAATTCTCGGGCGGCCTGTTCGCGACCGCCGATCGCGCCCATCCGATCGTGTCGCCGGAGGCGCGCATCGAGGATCACGTCGAGATCACCGGGCCCTGCTTTATCGACGCCGGCGCGCACATCAAAGCCGGCGCCAAGATCGGGGCCTACACGGTGGTCGGCCGCGGCGCGATGATCGAAGAATCCGCCGACCTGCAGGACACCATCATCTGGCCCAATTCGCGCATCGGTCAGAGCGCCGTGGTGCACGGCCCGATCATCGGCCGCAGCTGCCACGTCGGCCGCGATTCGGTGTTGAAGGGACGTGCGTTGCTGGGCGACAAGACCCAGCTGACTGACTTCACGAGCATCGGACATGATTAACCCTTCCGTCTTCAAGGCCTACGACGTCCGGGGGCTGTACCCTGCGGAAATCTCCGAAGAGCTGTTTCACCAACTGGGCCGCGCGTTCGTGGCCTACCTCGGACCTGGCACCTACGCGGTGAGCCGCGACATGCGCGTGTCATCGCCGGCGTTGACCAAAGCCTTCATCGACGGCGCGGTGCTGCAGGGCGGCAACATTGTCGACTACGGCCTGGTCGGCACCGACCAGATGTACTTCGCCGTGGCCGCCGACAACCTCGATGGCGGTGCGCAGATCACGGCCTCGCACAACCCCGGCGAGTACAACGGCTGCAAGATGGTGCGCAAAGAGGCGTTCCCGCTGAGCGGCGAGGCCGGCATCAGGGAGATGAAGGAGATGATCCTGGCCGGCAGCATTCCGGCCCCGCCGGCGTCGCCGGGATCCGTCGTCAAGCGTGAGGTCATGGATCGCTACGTCGATCACGTGATGACGTTCGTCGACGAGCGGGCCATCAAGCCGTTCAACGTCGTGCTCGACGCCGGCAGCGGCGTCGCCGGCATCGTCGCGCCGCATCTGTTCGATCGGCTGCCCTGCAAGACCACGCGGCTGTGCTTCGAGGTCGATGGCACGTTCCCCAATCACGAAGCCAATCCGCTGATCGAAGAGAACCGGCGCGACATCACCGCCGAAGTCATCAGGCAGCAGGCGGATATCGGCATCGCGTGGGATGGCGACGCCGACCGCTGTTTCTTCCTCGACGGCACCGGCGAATTCATCGCCGGCGATTTCATCACCGCGCTCCTCGCCGAAGCGATGTTGATCAAGTCGCCGGGTGAAACGATCATTTACGACGTCCGCGCCAGTTACGCGGTCAAGGACATCGTCGCCAAGTACGGCGGCAAGGCCTTGATGAATCGCGTCGGCCATGCCTTCATCAAGCGGCGCATGCGCGAGGAAAACGCCGTGTTTGGCGGCGAGGTCACCGGCCACTATTACTTCCGCGACAACTTTTACGCCGACAACGGCTTCATCCCGGCGTTGATGATCCTGGAGCTGATGTCGAAGAAAGGCCTGTCGCTGCGCGACCTGCTGAAGCCGCTGCGCGAGAAGTACTTCATCTCCGGCGAGATCAACACCAAGGTCTCGAGCATGGACGTGGCGGCGAAGAAGATCGACGAGCTGAAACACCGGTATGCGGACGGCAACCCCTACGACCTCGACGGCGTGTCGGCGGAGTACCCGGACTGGCACTTCAATGTCCGGCAGTCCAACACCGAGCCGCTGCTGCGCCTCAATCTCGAGGGCCTGACTCCTGAAATCATGGAGCGGCGCCGCGACGAGATCCTCGCCATCATCCGCGGCTGAACCAATCCGGCCGAAACCTCGTCTCACCAGTGGACAGCCCACAGCTTGATCTGTAGACTGCCCACATATGACCCCTGATCGCGGCGACGTCACTTACGGCAGCCTCGGGCTGCTGGTCCTGAAAACGCTGGACGCGCTCGGGCCGCTGCACGGCTATCGGCTGGCGCGGCGCATCGAGCAGATCAGCGGCAACCAGTTGGCGCTCAACCAGGGCACGCTCTACCCCGCCCTCCTCAAGCTCGAGCAGATGGACTGGGTGTCGTCGAAGTGGGGCCTGTCGGACACCGGCCGTCGCGTGAAGATTTACTCGCTCACCAGGACCGGTCGCAAACAGCTCGCGCGCGAAGAGGCGCAGTGGCAGCGCTCCACTGGCATCATCGCCCGTTTTTTCAATATCACTGAGGACCCGGCGTGAGCCGCGCCGATCGCGATCTGGACGCCGAGGTCGCCGCGCATCTCGCGGAGGCCGCGGAAGAACATATGGCGCGCGGCCTGTCGCCGCAGGAGGCCCGCGACGCGGCGCTGCGAGATTTCGGGGGCGTTACCCAGGTCAAACAGGTGCATCGCGAAATGCGGAGTTACACATTGATCAATTGGCTCGATATCAAGCTCGGCGGCCGCATGCTGGTGAAATACCCGGGCCTCACGATTGTCGGAGGGCTCGCGATGGCCTTCGCCATCTGCGTGGGCCTGGTGGTGTTCCGAGTTCTCAGCCTGTTCCTCCACCCGACCCTGCCGCTGCCGCAAGGCGACCGCCTCGTCGAAATCCAGGTCATCGACCTCGAAGTCAGCGATGAAGAGCAGCAGATCCTCCACGATTTCCTGCAGTGGCGCCAATCGCTGCGATCGGTCACGGACCTCGGCGCCTGGCGGAACTCGAATCCGAACCTGCTCGATGCGTTTGGTGATTCGCGGCCGGTCGCCGTTGCGGAGATGAGCGCCGCCGGATTCAAGGTGTCTGACGGCGTGCCGCTCATGGGCCGCGTGCTGGTGGAGGCGGATGAACAACCTGCCGCGCCGCCCGTCGCCGTCATCGGCTACGACATCTGGCGAACGCGCTTTGGCGGCGATCCAAACATCATCGGCCGGATCGCGAAGTTCGGGAACGAAGACGTGTCCATCGTCGGCGTGATGCGGGAAGGCTACGAATTCCCGGTCGCCCACGACGTCTGGATGCCCCTCAAAACTGCTCTGCTCGATCAAACACCCCGGTCAGGCCCGCCGTTGGTTGCATTTGGCTTGCTGGCACCCGGCGAATCGATGAAGACCGCGCAAGCGGAGCTGACGACGGTCGGCCGCCAGGTCGCCGCACAATCGCCGGCCACGCATCAGCGTCTCGAGCCGCGCCTTAGACCCTTTGCCATGATGATGTCACCCGCGGGAGACCCGGCCGGCGGGCTGATCTTGTATTCGGTGTACGTATTCACGGCCGCGCTGGTGATCTTGATTTGCGGCAACGTCGGTCTGCTGTTGTTCGCACGCGCGGCGTCGCGTGAAGCCGACCTCGTCGTCCGGACGGCGCTCGGTGCCAGCCGGGGCCGCATCGTCGCGCAGATGTTTACCGAAGCCTTCGTGCTTGGAGGTCTTGCGGCGATCGTCGGCATCATTGCGGCTGACATTGCGCTTCGCAATTGGGGCATGAGCTTTCTCGAAGTCAATATGGGCCGCCTACCCTTCTGGTTCGATCTCAGCTTGTCGCCGGCGACGTTCGCAGTCGCAAGCCTGTTAACGATCATCGCCGCCGCGATGGCGGGCATCCTGCCGGCGTTGAAGATCACGCGCGGCATGGGTCACCGCCTCAAACAGACGACCGCTGGCAGCGGCGGCCTGCAGTTCGGCGGCGTCTGGACCGTTGTCATCGTGGCGCAGGTCGCGGCGACGGTGATTTTCCCGGCCATCGTGTACTTGATGCAGACCATGGTGAGCGGCATCGAGGACTTCCACGCCGGGTTCCCGACCGAGCAATACCTGGCCGTGCAGATCGAGCGGGACTACGCGGTCTTTGCCGGGAACGAAGACGCCGGGGCGCTCGAGCGCAACGCACGCCTCGCGGGCACGTTAGACGAACTTCGCCGCCAGATCGCGTCGCGGCCGGGGGTTGCCGGCGTCACCTTCGCGGCGACGGTACCAACGACCGGTGGACCACAGAAGCTCGTCGAGATGGCTTACGACCTCGACGCTTCGGGCGCAGCTGCCGTCAACACAAACGACGGCGAAGGTCCGTTGCGGGAAGCGACGGTTGCCGCTGTCGATCCGTCGTACTTCGACGTGCTGAAGGCGCCGGTGATTGCCGGCCGCGGTTTCACCGCCGCTGACGCTGTCACGACGTCGCGGGTCGCGATTGTCGATCAGAGCTTCGTCGAACAGGTCCTCGAGGGCCGCAATGCGGCCGGCCAGCAAGTGCGGTTCCGCTATCCGGGCAAGGCGCCGCGCCCCTGGTCTGGCGGGAACGCCTCCGATCCTCCAGGGCTGGGCGATTGGTACGAAATCGTCGGCGTCGTGCCGGAGCTGGGTCTCGGCGCGCCCACACGCAAAGGCCGCGCCGCCGGTTTATACCTTCCCGCCGCTCCGAACCTGTTCGTCCAGATTCAGATGATGGTGCACGTGCCGGGCGGGGATCCGATGACGATTGCCCCGCAGGTGCGCGAGGCCGTCACCGCAATCGACCCATCCCTGCGGCTCGTCAACGTGCAGCGTGTCAACGAAGTGAACAACGACGTCCTGTGGGTCTCGAGGTTGTGGGTGCGCATCACGGCCGTCCTGTCCAGCCTCGCGCTGCTGTTGTCGCTCGCGGGCATCTACGCCGTGCTGGCCTTCACCGTCGCGAGGCGGACCCGCGAGATCGGCGTGCGGGTGGCCCTCGGCGCGAGCCGGCCGCGCGTCGTCGCCGCGACCTTCCGCCGTCCGCTACTGCAGGTGACCGGCGGGGTCCTCATTGGCACCATCGTCGTTTTCACGGCCGCCATTCTGATCCGGAATACCGAGATGGCCGGGTTCGAGAACGACCTCACGCTTGCGGGCATGGCCCAGATCGTCGGCTACGGGATGAGCATGCTGGGTGTCTGCATGCTGGCGTGCCTGATCCCGACACGACGCGCGCTCAACGTGGAGCCGACGACGGCGCTGAGGACGGAGTGAAAATGGTAGGACAGAGTACGGTGGGTCCCCCCTTCGCGCGACGCGCTACGGAGGACAACCTCGGCATGACTTGCCAGCCGTAGCTCACGGGAACGCGAGCGAGCGTTAGCGAAGGTTGGAGCGGGAGACGGGGATCGAACCCGCGACATCGAGCTTGGGAAGCTCGCGTTCTACCGCTGAACTACTCCCGCTCAGCGTTGCGATTCTATCAAAACGCGGGCTACTGAATCGAAATCCCTGCCGAGATATTCCAGACCTGCGTGCGTTTGGCCGACGGCAACATCTCCGTCGGCGACCGCGACGACAGCTTGATGAAGCGAACGTCGAACCCCGCGCCGAGACGCGGCTTCATGAACCATCGCGCGCCGCCGCCGAAGTTCAACGCTTGATTCCAGGCCTCAGGAGCGACGATCTCGGGCGTGGTTCGCGTTGCGTCGGCCCGGCTGGTGACCTTGGATCGGCCGATGCCGGCGCTCATATAGCTCCACCCGAGCCGATGCCCGAAGTTGACCGAGATCTGCGGGACGAGGCTGGTCATCCCGGTCCGCACGACGTTGACCACACGTGACGTCGCGGTGGGGCCGCTGCCGACGATTTCCAGCGTTTCGGCCTTGCCCTTGCCGGTGATGATTGAGGCTCCAAGCCCGAGCGTGAACTTACCCAACCGCACCGGATAGACGGTCGCGCCGCCGGCAACGCCCCAATAGCGTCCCGGCAGCTCCGTCGTCGCCGGCAGCTGCGCCGGGACCCACCCTTCGGCCTGCGGCAGGCCCACGGTCGCCGCATGCGCGTCAGCTACGAACCATGGCAGTCTCTCGGCCCGCTGCACCTGCGCGCTCGCGGGCGCGGCCACCAGCAGCAGCAATGCGATGCACGTCAGACGCATCAATAACCCGCGGCCTTGCCCGGCGCCGCTGCTTCGCCGCGCGACTCCTTGACGATGCGGACGCCGGCGCTGGCGCCGATGCGGGTGGCGCCGGCGGCGATCATCGCTTTGGTTTGCTCGAGATCGCGCACCCCGCCCGATGCCTTGACACCCATTTGTTCCCCGACGACGCGGCGCATCAAGGCGATATCGGCCGCGGTCGCGCCGCCTGGACCGAATCCGGTCGATGTCTTCACGAAGTCCGCGCCGGCGGCTTTGGCCAGCGTGCAGGCGGTGACCTTTTCCTCGTCCGTCAGCAGCGCGGTCTCGATGATCACCTTGCTGCCCGCGCCGGCCGCATGGCAGGCGGACACCACGCCGCGAATGTCATCGGTGACCAGGCGGACGTCGCCGGACTTCAACGCGCCGACGTTGATCACCATGTCGATCTCCGATGCGCCGTCGAAAATCGCGCGGCGGGTTTCGAACTGCTTCACGTCCGGTGTGGTGGCGCCGAGGGGAAAGCCGACGACCGAGCAGACGCCGACGGGCGTGCCGCGCAACTGCCGTGCGGCCAGCGCCACCCACGTCGGGTTGACGCAGACCGTGGCAAACTTCCACTCCGCCGCTTCACGGCACAGCTGCTCGATTTCGGCGGCGGTCGCATCGGGCTTCAGCAGCGTGTGATCGATGTATCCGGATACGCCGCTGGCGCCGCCTTCCGTGGCATGCAGGCCGAGGCGCGTGGCGCCGGCGTCGAGGACATGCTGAACGCGATCGGGGCAGCAATCGTAGGTAAAGCCGTGACAGCTGCAGCGTTGCGGTGCCACCGCGCCCGCGCGCGCCAGTTCCTCGAGAATCAGCTCGATCACCCGGCGGTAGTCCGTCACTGCAGCCGCTCCAAGGCGCGAATCTTGGCAAGTCGTCGGATGTAGCGCGCTTCGCCCATCGGCGTCGCCAGCCAGGTGTCGACGATCGCCTTGGCCTCGTCCGCCGACAGCAGGCTCGACCCCAGCGCCAAGACGTTCGCGCCGTTGTGTTCTCGCGAATATCTCGCCAACGTCCGGTCGGTGCACATCGCCGCCCGCACGCCGGCGATCTTGTTCGCGGCGATTGCCGATCCGAGGCCGGCACCGTCGATGACGATCGCGGCATGCACCTCTCTGCGGGCGACGAGACGTGCGGCCTGCGCCGCGGTATCGGGATAATCGACGGGGTCCGCTCCGTCCGTACCGACATCGATCACGCTGAGACCACGCTGCCGCAGGTAATCCCGCAGGGTGGCTTTCAGCGCGACACCGGAATGGTCGCTGCCAATCGCGATCGACTTGATGTCGGCCACCGGGGCGAGGCCGTCGAGCGTGGCGTCGGCAGTACCGCTCAACACCGTGATGCGGCGCGCCTTCAGGGTGTCGGCCGCCAGCGGCGTGACGTGGCCGCCCGGCTTCAGCGCCACGCTGGAACCGATCTCCAGCGTGCGTGCGTCCGCCTCGGTGATGATCTCGAAGCTTTTCATGGCCGATGGATATTATTTCCCGACAGCACCGTTGGCGACAGCCATTTCGTGCCGTCGCGATCATGCTATTGTCTCGCGCGATGGCCCCGACTACGAAACCGACCGTTTTGATCGATCAGGACGAGCTCGCGGCGCGAATCAGCGCCCTCGCCCAGGAGATCCGGCATGACGTGCCGGCCGGCCAACTGCATTTCGTGTGCGTCCTCAAGGGCGCGTTCATGTTTCTGTCGGATCTGATTCGCGCCACCGACGGGCAGGTCAGCATCGACTTCATGGCGTGTTCCAGCTATGGCAGCGGCACGTCGACGTCGGGACAGGTCCGCCTCAATAAGGATCTCGACTCGAGCCTGGAAGGGCGCGACGTGATCGTCGTCGAAGACATCGTCGACACGGGCTTGACGCTGCATTACCTGCAGGAAATTCTGCAGGCGCGCGGGCCTCGGTCGTTGCGCACCGCGTGCCTGCTGAGCAAGCCAAGCCGGCGAAAGATCGATGTCAAGGTCGACTACATCGGCTTCACGATCGAGGACAAGTTCGTCGTCGGCTATGGATTGGATTACGCGGAGCAGTACCGAAACCTCCCCTACATCGGCGTGTTATGAACGGCTGCGCGTACGAGCTCGGCCGCCTTGCGGGCCGCCGCAATCACACTCGCTTCGTTCAGCGTCAGCACTTTGCGATCGCGCATCAGAAATCTGCCGTTGACCATGGTCGTCTCGACATCGTCGCCGCGCGATGCATACACGATCTGTGAAACCGGATCGAATACCGGCTGCTGGCGCGCCCTGGCCAGGCTGACGATGATCAGGTCGGCGCGCTTACCGGGTTCGAGCGAACCGATGCGCGCCTGCTGACCAAGCACCCGCGCGCCGCCGATCGTCGCCATTTCGAGCGCCTCGGGCGCGCTGATGACCGTGGGATCCATGGTCACCAGCTTCTGCTGGAACGCCGCCTGCCGCATCGCTTCGAACATGTCGAGGTCGTTGTTGCTGGCAGCGCCGTCGGTGCCGATGCCGACATTGACGCCGCCTTTCCGATACTTGACGACCGGCGCGGTGCCGCTCGCCAGCTTCATGTTGCTTTCGGGATTGTTCGAGATGCCGACGTTGCGCTGCTTGAGCAGCGCGATCTCGTCGTCGTCAATCCAGACGCCGTGCGCGCCGATCGTGATCGGCGCCCAGAACTTCAGGCTGTCGAGGACGGCGACCGGGCGCAATTTGTGGCGATCCTGCGACATGCCGGTTTCGGCGGAGGTTTCGGCAAGGTGAATCTGAATCGGGATATTGAGCCGCTTCGCAAGCGCGCTGACGGCCGTCAGCGTCGCG
>DASPNQ010000206.1:0-26470 GCA_035626435.1 Vicinamibacterales bacterium | reverse complement strand
CGACGGAGGATTGCCGGGCGGATTCGCGGCGACCGGCGGCGCGCCCGGGTCGGCCGGCGCCGGGATTGCCGTCGTACCGCCGCGTCCTCCCGGCTGCGGAAAGGGCTGCGGCGTATAGACGATGCCGGAGCTCGCGCAGGCCGTCAGGCTTGCCGCGGCCATCACGACGATCAGCAGCCTCGCCTGTCCGCCGTAGCGAAAATCCCGGAGGTGGGCCATCGGCCGTCAGTATCGGACGCTGGTGCCGAATTGTGTAGTCCCGCGCGATTCATGGCACAATGTCGCCTAAATGGAGCAAACGCTCCTCCTCAACGCGACCTACGAGCCGCTGAAAGTCGTTCACTGGCAGAAGGCGGTGACGTTGTGGTGTCAAGGGAAGGTCGAGATCATCGCTCATCACGACCGCGAGGTCCGTGCTGTGTCGTTTTCGTTCAAGCTGCCTTCCGTGATCCGCCTGCTGCGATACGTACGGATCAAGAAACGCTTCGATTACGTGCCGTTCTCTCGCGCCAACATCTACGCGAGAGACGAATTCAAATGCCAGTACTGCGCCCACGTCTTCCCCACCCAAGAGCTCACGTTCGATCATGTTGTCCCGGTATCGCAGGGCGGCCGCAAGGACTGGGAGAATATCGTCACCTGCTGCGTGAGCTGTAACCGCCGCAAAGGCGGCCGCACTCCCGAGGAAGCCCGGATGCGGCTGATTCGGGCGCCGCGGCGGCCGATGTCGGCGCCGGCTATCCGCATCACGATCGGCCTGCGCAGCGCTCCGGAAAGCTGGCGCGATTATCTGTACTGGAACCTCGAGCTCGACGAAGACGACGGCTAGGCGGCTCGCGAGGCCGTGTCTCGCGAGCGAAGCCATCGGGTCGCCTGCGGCGGGCAGGACGTGATGACGGCCGACGATCGGATCAACAACATGTTATCTGCGCCTTCCGCGCGTCCGGGTCCCTCACTCACAAGCCTCGAGCCCGTTCGCGTCATCGAAGGCGGGCGCCTCTGGCTTCGCGGCGAGAGTTTCCCTGAACCCGAGTCCACTTCCGACGTGGTGACCATCGGCGGCGTGTCGGCGCGGTTGTCGTTTGCCGCGCCGGATCGGCTCGCCGTGGTCGTGCCTGCCGGCCTTGACGGCGGCGAGACGCCGGTAAAACTGGCCTGGCTGCCCGGCGCGACGCTGTATGCGCGGGTCGGGACCAGACTCGCCACCGGATTGCATCAAGTTGACAATCCCGTATTCGGCAGCGACGGTCACTTGTATGTGACCTACAGCGGTACGCGTGGCCAGGAAGCGGCGGTGTCGATCTTCAGGGTGACGCCGGCGGGCGCGCGTGAGCCGTTCGTGCACGGTCTCGTCAATCCGACGTCGATGGCCATCGGACCCGATCGCAAGTTATATGTTTCGAGCCGCTTCGAGGGCCGCGTGTATCGCATCGCCGACGACGGGCAGTACGAGGTCGTCGCGTCAGACCTCGGGGTCGCGTGCGGCCTCGCGTTTGGTGCGGACGGATCGCTGTATGTCGGCGATCGTGCCGGCAGCATCTTCAAGATCACGCCTGGGGGTCGGACCGAGACCTTTGCAACGATTCCCGCCAGTGTGGCGGCATTTCACCTGGCCATCGCGCCGGACGGAGCGTTGTATGTGTCGGCGCCGACGCTGGCTTCCTACGATTCCATCCGCCGCATCGATCCTGAAGGTCGCGTCGAAGCCGTGAACGTTCCATTCGGCCGGCCGCAGGGGATGGCGTTCGATCGTTCGGGAGTGCTCCACGTGGTCGAGGCTCTGGCGGGATCGAGCGGCGTCTACGCCGTACGGCCGGGCGTCGAGCGAGAGCTGGTCGTCGCCGGCGCCGGCCTCGTTGGGGTGGCGTTCAGTGACACCGGCGAAATGGTGGTGGCTTCGGGCGACTCCGTGTACTCCTTTCCGGCATGATTGCCGTCGCCACCAACGCGCTGCTGGTTCTCGCAGCGTGCTCGCTTGGCTTGCGCGCGACGTCGGTATTGATCCCGGGCATCAATCGCTGGGGGCGGCTGGTGGTCTCGGTGGTGATCGGTCTCGCGGTTGTCGTCGCGACGCTTCAAGCCTGCGCGAGTTATGAGCTCTACGATCTCGGTCTCGGGCTGCTGGTATCGCTGTCGCCAGTCGGCGTGTTCGATTTGGTGAAGTGGTGGTTCCGCCGTTAAGCGCGCCGTCACGTTGGTTGGTCGACAACCTCGATCTACTGCCGGGAGCCGCCCGCGTGCTCGACGTCGCCTGCGGCCGCGGACGTCACGCGTTGTTCATGGCCGGCGCGGGTTTTGGTGTCGACGCGATCGATCGTGATTCGGAAGCGATCGCGGAGGTTCAAGAGCAGGCGCGTCAGCGCGGGCTGGTCGTAAACGCGGCGGTCGTCGATCTGGAAACGCATCCGCCTCCGAGCCTGAGTGACGGCCGGTATGACTGCGTGCTGGTCTTCAATTATCTGCACCGCCCGTTGTTTCCCGCACTGCGTCGCGCAGTAAAGCGGGGCGGTCTCATCGTCTATGAAACATTCACGGTGCGGCAGGCCGAGCGCGGCCATCCGCAAAATCCCGACTTCCTGCTTCGTGACGGCGAGTTGATCCAGCTGCTCGAGGCGTTCACGATCCTTCGTTCGCGGGAAGGCGAGTACGACGGCCGGTTCGTCGCATCGGCTGTCGCGCGGGGTCCGAAGTAGAATGCGAGCGAGATCATGAACCAGCTGTTTCAGCGCAAGCCGATTGCGGAACTTCTCGTCGACGAACGCGATCCATCGAAGGCGCTCAAGCGCGTGCTCGGCGCCGGCGATCTGGTCATGCTGGCAATCGGCGCGGTGATTGGCGCCGGTATCTTCGGAGCGATTGGCACCGCTGCGGCCGGCCAGATCGGTCCGGATGGGGAAGTCATCCGTCATGCGGCCGGACCTGCTCTGATTTTTTCATTCATCCTGCTGGGCGGTGCGTGCGCCCTTGCCGGACTGTGTTACGCCGAGTTGGCCGCGATGATCCCGCAAGCCGGGGGCGCCTACGCGTATTCATACGCCGCGCTCGGCGAGCTGGTGGCGTGGATTATCGGCTGGGACCTGATGCTCGAATACGCGGTCGGCAATGTGGCCGTCGCGATTTCGTGGGGCGACTACTTCAACACTCTGATGCGCAACGTCGGCGTCGACTTCCCGCTGTGGCTGACGACGGGCTACCGTACGGCGCTGCTCAGCTCCAACGCCGACGTTCACGGCCTGCTGAACACCGCGCCGCAGCTGTTCGGGGTGCCGGTGCTCCTCAATATTCCGGCGTTTGCGATCGTGATGCTCGTGACCTGGTTGTTGCTGCGCGGAGCTCGAGAGAGCGCGCGCGCCAATATGGTGATGGTGGTGATCAAGCTCGTAGTGCTCGCGTTGTTCATCAGCGTCGGCCTGATGAACATCAATCCGGCTAACTACACTCCGTTTGCGCCGAGCGGCTTTACCGGCATTCACCAGGGCGCTGCGATCGTGTTCTTTGCCTATATCGGTTTCGACGCGATCTCGACCGCCGCCGAAGAGACCTACAACCCCCAACGCAATCTGCCGCTTGGCATTCTTGGAGGTCTCGCAGTGTGCACGGTCATCTACGTGATTGTTGGCGCCGTGATTACGGGCATGGTGCCCTATACCGAACTGGGTGTTGCCGATCCGCTGGCGCGTGCCCTCGAGTTGATTGGCTATACGCGCGTCGGCGCGATTGTCGCTTTCGGCGCCGCCGTGTCGATGGCGGCGGTGCTGCTGGTGTTCCAGTACGGGCAGCCGCGGATTTTCTTCGCGATGGCTCGCGACGGCCTGCTGCCAAGCTGGGTCGCGCGCATCGATCCGAAGACTCGTATTCCGTGGGAGGCCACGCTCGCGACCGGCATCGTCGTAGCGACGGCGTCGATGGTCGGCGACGCCGCCGAGACCTACGATCTGACGAACATCGGTACGCTGTTCGCCTTCGCCTTAGTGTGTGCGGGAGTGCTCGTGCTTAGAGTTGTCGACCCCGACCGTGCGCGTCCGTTCAAGGTCCCGTTCGTCTGGGTCATCGCCCCGCTCGGCATCGCGGCCTGCGTGTTCATCATGGTCGGCCTTCCGACGCATACTTGGCGCGTATTCGGGTGGTGGCTGCTGATCGGACTCAGCATCTACGCTCTGTACGGTTACCGCCACAGCAAGCTTCGCAGATAGCCTCGATTGCCGCGAAAGCGGATGCCCGCGGTCCCCGGTCCCGGCTGACTGTGGCCGCCGATAGCTGTACAATCGAGGATTGGGGTTTCCTCAAAAAACCCTGCTGTATCGCCTTCATGCCACATAACTGGATTGCCGTTCGGGGCGCACGTGTCCATAACCTCAAGGACATCGACGTCGACATCCCGCGTGACAAGCTCGTCGTCATCACCGGTCTGTCAGGATCGGGGAAATCGTCGCTGGCGTTCGATACCCTGTACGCCGAGGGCCAGCGGCGCTACGTCGAGTCCCTGTCGGCGTACGCTCGCCAGTTTCTCGAGCAGATGGAGAAGCCCGACGTCGACCTGATCGAAGGGCTGTCGCCGGCGATCTCAATCGAGCAGAAGACCACCGGATCCAATCCGCGATCGACGGTCGGCACGGTGACCGAGATTTACGATTACCTGCGGCTGCTGTTCGCGAATGTCGGCGTGCCGCATTGTCCGAATTGCAGCCGCGAAATCGCCTCCCAGTCGCTCGAACGCATCGTCGATCTGGTGATGACCTACCCGCAGGACACGCGCATCAACGTGATGGCGCCGATTGTGCGAGGTCGGAAAGGCGAATTCAAGAAGGAGCTGCAGGCGCTGCGCACGCGCGGCTTCACGAAAGCGCGCATCGACGGCCAGCTGCGCTCGCTTGAAGAAGACATCACACTGGATCGCCGCCGCAATCACAACATCGACATCGTCATCGACCGGCTGATCGTCCGTAGCGGCATCGAGCGCCGGCTGGCGGAGTCGGTTGAGGTCGCGTTGCAACTGGCGGACGACGTGGTGGTAATCAATTCGCTGGACCATGGCGATCGGCTGTTCTCACGAAAACTGGCGTGCGTGGTCTGCGGAATCAGCGTCCCTGAGATGTCGCCGCGCGCGTTTTCGTTCAACTCGCCGCACGGCGCGTGCCAGGCCTGTCAGGGTCTTGGGGCGACGTGGGATTTCGATCCGCATCGCATCGTTCCGGACGAGTCGCTGTCGTTGTCGGCTGGCGCGATCGCGCCATGGGGCAAGGGCGCCGCCGCGCAGGAAGCCGTCGCCAAGATTGCGTCGTACTTCGATGTCGATCCGAAGCTTCCATTCAGCAAGCTGCCGAAGAAGCATCGCGATCTGATCCTGCTGGGGCCGTCGGCGTCGCAACGAGACAAGCCGGAGGAAGAGACGTCCGGCACGAAAAAGCTGCTTGCGAAGGCGAAAAAGGCGATCAGGAACAAGCTCGCCGCGCCGGATCCGTTCGGCAAGGACTTCGAGGGCGTGATCCCGAATCTGCGACGGCGGTTCGAAGAAGGATCCTGGGCGGCTCAGGAGGAGCTCGATCCGTACCGCGCTCTTCGCGAATGTCCCGTCTGCAACGGCAACCGCCTGCGCGCGGAAAGCCTGGTCGTCACGGTCAAGGGCAAGACCATTGCCGACTACGTGACGCTGCCGATTTCCGAAGCGTTGGTGCTGTTCGACGCGCTCGAGCTCAAGGATCGCGAAGCGATCATCGCGTCGCGCATCCTCAAGGAGATTCGCGATCGGTTGCGCTTTCTGAACGATGTCGGCGTTGGCTATTTGACGCTGGCGCGATCGGCGGCGACCTTGTCCGGCGGTGAGGGGCAGCGTATTCGGCTCGCGACGCAGATTGGCTCGAATTTGACGGGCGTGCTGTATGTGCTCGACGAGCCGTCGATCGGCTTGCATCAGCGCGACAACCGCAAGCTGTTGAACACGCTCGGGCGGTTGCGCGATCTCGGCAACACCGTGATCGTCGTCGAACACGACGAAGAAACTATTCGCGCCGCCGACTACGTGGTCGACCTCGGCCCCGGTGCCGGCGATCTTGGCGGCCAGCTGATCTTCCAGGGACCGCCGGCGGAATTGATCGGCAACGGTCACGGGTCCCTGACCGGCGCGTACCTGGGCGGGCAATCCGCCATTGAAACGCCGAAATCGCGGCGCAAGGATGCCAAGGGCGAGATCGTCATCCGTGGCGCGCGCGCCAACAACCTGAAGAACGTCGACGTGAAGATCCCGCTCGGACGGCTGGTCGCGGTCACCGGTGTCAGCGGCTCTGGCAAAAGCACGTTGGTGAACGACATTCTGTACAAATCGCTGGCCAAGACGTTTTACCGCGCGGCTGACGACCCAGGCGCGCACGACAAGATCGAAGGCATCGATTTGATCGACAAGGTGATCGAAATCGATCAGTCGCCGATTGGCCGCACTCCGCGATCGAATCCGGCGACGTATACGAGCCTGTTCACGTTCATTCGCGAGCTGTTCGCGATGGTCCCCGAAGCGCGGACGCGCGGCTTCAAGCCGGGACGATTCTCATTCAACGTCAAAGGCGGCCGCTGCGAAGCGTGTCAGGGAGACGGCGTCATTGCCATTGAGATGCACTTCCTGCCGAACGTCTACGTGACGTGCGAACAGTGCAAGGGGCGCCGTTACAATCGCGAAACCCTCGAAATCAAGTACCGCGGCAAATCGATCGCCGACGTGCTCGACTTGACGGTTGATCAGGCGCTTCCGTTGCTCGAGAATTTTCCACCCATCGCGACCAAGCTCAGGACGCTGCAGAGCGTCGGGCTGGGCTACATCACGCTCGGTCAATCGGCGACGACGTTGAGCGGTGGCGAGGCGCAGCGAGTGAAGTTGTCGCGGGAGCTATCGAAGCGGGGGACCGGCCGCACGCTATATATCCTCGATGAACCGACCACCGGTCTGCACTTCGAGGACGTGCGGAAACTGCTCGACGTGCTGATGCGGCTGGTGGAACAGGGCAACACCATCGTCGTGATCGAGCACAACCTCGATGTCATCAAGTCGGCGGACTGGATCATCGATCTGGGTCCGGAGGGCGGCGGCGGCGGCGGCAAGGTCGTTGCGCAGGGAACACCGGAACAGGTGGCGAAATCGAAGGGCTCCGCAACCGGCCAATTCCTCGCCGAGATCCTGGCCGGCTGAAACGCCACGGTTGGTGCCTGACACCAACCGTGCCGGCCGAAAAGCAATGGTTGGTGTCAGGCACCAACCGTGGCGGTCGGAAAAGCATTGGTTGGTGTCAGGCACCAACCGTGCCGATGCGGTAAGAAAGCCACAGTTCGGGGCAATGCCTCTGTGGCTGACCAAACACAGCCGTGGGGACTGACGGGCTGTGAAGTTTTGTGTAAGTGTTGCAATAACAGGACTTATCTGATTTGACCGAATTGGGAATGACGGGCATCGACTTTGCTTCTGCGTTGGGCACACGTTAATCGCGAATGGACGCACAACGCACTCTCAAACGGCAGATATCGTGCGCGGGCATCGGGTTGCACTCGGGCCAGAAGGTGACGCTCACCCTCAAACCCGCTCCCGCCGATAGCGGTATCCGGTTCCGCCGGACCGACCTCGGCGTCGAGATTGCCGCCACCGTTCGCGAAGTGTCGAGCGTGCAGCACGCCACGGTCCTTGGCAAGTCCGGCGCGACCGTGGAAACGGTCGAGCACCTGCTGGCGGCGCTGGTCTCGGCCGGCATCGACAACGTGATGGTCGAGCTCAATCATCGCGAAGTGCCGATCATGGACGGCAGCAGCGCGCCGTTCCTCTATCTGCTGCAGGAAGCGGGCGTCAAAAAGCTTGGCGTCAACCGCAAATATCTGAAGATCCTCAAGCCGGTGCAAATCGCGGCCGGCGACAAGCGGATCGCCATTTATCCATCGGATCACTTCAAAGTCAGCTACACGATCAGTTTCGATCACCCGCTGCTGCGCCATCAGTCGCGCACCGAACGGATCACCGAAACCTCGTTCGCGGATCACATTGCCGCGGCGCGGACGTTCGGCTTCCTGAAGGAAGTGGAGTGGCTGCGCCAGAACGGCCTGGCGCTCGGCGGTTCGCTCGAGAACGCGATCGTGATTGGCGATACCGGCGTACTGAACGCGCTGCGCTTCGATGACGAGTTCGTGCGCCACAAGATTCTCGATGTCGTCGGCGATCTGGCGCTGATCGGTCATCCGATCGTCGGCCACGTCGTCGCGCATCGCGCCGGCCATGCTCTCCACACGCAGCTGGCCGCGGAAATTCTGTCGGATCGCGAAGCCTGGTGCCTGGTCGAGGCGCCGGCGGCGATCCCCGAGTCCGTTCTCGAACCGGTCGGCGCGCCCGGCGTCGTGCGCGCGCACTAGCAACAGCCTCAACCTCCAACGTGAACGCTTGGCCGCGGCAGACGCGGCCATATTTTTTTTGGTGTAACGTGTCAGCACCGTTGGCGAAACTGGCCGGGTGGCTGACACCGTTCCTCGTCACGCGCAGCGCGTTGATAGCCACCGGCTATGCGGCGCTGACGCTGTTTCCGGCGCATCCGGTGGAATCGTGGATGGGTCTGTCGTTTCCTGATCACCCGGCGATCGATGGCTGGATCCGCTGGGATTCGTTCTGGTACGAATCGATCGTCGATCCGCATCCGCGCTTCGTGCCGGCGTATCTCTCCAACGCGAACTTCTTCCCGTTCTACGCGTGGACCTCCTGGGTCGCGGCGCTGCCATTCCGCGCGTTTCTGGATCTCGAGCATGCCTTCTTTGCCGGCGGGCTGATCGTGTCGTCCGCATCATTCCTATTGGGTTTGAAAGCGGTGATGCGGTTCACCGCTGCCGCCGCCGGCGCAGCGGTGGCGCGGCGCACGATCTGGTTGATCGCGGTATTCCCGTTCTCGTTCTTCTTCACGGCGGTCTACGCGGATGCGTTGTACTTCTGCCTGTGCGCGTGGTCGCTGACGTTTGCGGTCGAGAAACGCTGGTATGCGGCGTGCACGCTCGCGGCCATGGCGATGATGACGCGCATCCCCGGTGCGGCGTTGGTACCGGCGCTGGGACTGGAATACTTGCGGCAGAACAACTGGCGGATCGGCTCACGGCGCCAAGCCGCCGCGTGTCTTGCACTGCTGGCGATCGGACCGCTGGTCATTGCGGCGTATTACCAGTGGCGTTACGGTTACGCGCTCGAATTCCTGCGGGCGCGCCAACTGGGATGGAATCGTGCTTCGGGCGTCGCCGGCTACGTACGTGACTTCGCGTACTTCTTCGAACCGCCGATCTTTGCCTGCGCAGGCGTCGGCGACTGTCTGAAGGAGTTTGCACCGACACGGGCCTTGCTGGGGGCGATCTATCTGGCGCTGATCCCCGCCTCGATCGCATTGGCCATCGCCGGCGCGCGCAGCGTCGGTCTTGCGGCAACTACCTGGACCCTCGCGTCGATTGCGATGGCGCTGCCGAATGGCTTTGACGGTGTCGGCCGGTTCACGCTGGTGCTGTTCCCGTGCTTTATTTCGCTCGCGATACTGCTGCGCCGCCGCGTGCTGTTCGTGGGCTTCTGCGTCGCCTGCCTGCCGTTGCTGCTGCTGTTCTTCGCTCAGTTCGCGCGGTGGCGCCAGGTGCTGTAAGCGAGATATCTGGACGGCGGAAAGCGATCGGACTTGAGCAGTCCCCACTTCGCCAGACGAAACTGCGCCGCCGTGTTGAGACAGCCAAACCCGTACTTCACGCTCCGCCAGAACGTGATGGACGAGGCATCCGCCGCATAGCTGGTCGGGCACGATACTTCACCGATCGCGCAGCCGAGCCACACCGTTTCGGCGAGAATCTGGTTGTCGAACACGAAATCGTCGGAGTTGGCGGCGAGCGGCAACGCTTCCAGCAAATCGCGCGAGAACGCGCGGTAACCGGTATGGAACTCCGACACCTTGGTGCCGAGCAGCATGTTGCCGAACAACGTCAGAAACCGATTGGCCACGTAGCGCCACATCGGCATGCCGCCCTCCAGCGCGCCACCACCGAGAATGCGCGAGGCAAGGACGCACGAGTACAAGCCGCTCGAAATCATGCCGACCATGGCCGGAATCAATTTCGGCGTGTACTGGTAATCGGGATGCACCATCACGACGATGTCAGCGCCGTGGTCGAGCGCCAGCTGGTAGCAGGTTTTCTGGTTACCCCCGTATCCCAGATTCCGAGGATGGCGATGCGCGATGACTTTGTCGAGCCCTTCGGCGACGCTCATCGTCTCGTCGCTGCTTGCATCGTCGACGACTATGACCAGGTCGACGACGTCGTGGGCGACGACTTCGCGCCAGGTCTTCTCGATGGTGTGCTGCGCGTTGTAGGCGGGCATGACCACCACAACTTTCGGTTTCGGCATTTTCGCTGTCTGGTTACGCGCTGTCGAAGACTACGTCCGTATAATAGGCGTTTCCGATCATGATGAGGCCACCAGGCCATTACATCGCCAGGCCGTCGCTGCGGCCGGCGACCATGCTGCTGTGGATTCTGGCAGGCGTATCCACGATGCTGCTGGTCTACGAAGGATCGACCCTGCTCGGGTCGGTGCTGGGCCCGCTTCGCGAGAATCCGCACGCGCTGCAGACGGATTTTCACTACTACTACGACGCGGCGATCCGATTCAGGCAGGATCCGCAACGGCTCTACCTCGCCTCCGATGACGTGATCGCCGGGTTCACGTATCCGCCGCCCGCGATCGTGCCGTTCGCGACGTTGTCAAACCTCTCGCTCGGGTCGGCGCTGGTGTGGCTGACGACGGCGTCGTATGCCGCGCTCCTGGTGTCCGCGTGGTTATGGCGGGTGTTCCTGTCACGGCAAGGGGTGCGGGCGAGCGGTGTCGAGTGGATCGTCGTGGCCCTCGTCATTCTGGCCTGCGGGCCGACCTACATGAACGCGATCTTCGGGCAGGTCAACGCGTTCGTGCTTCTGAGCTGCGTCGTCTTCATGACGCTGGCGCGATCGTCGCCGGCGGGAGCAGGCACGCTGTTAGCGCTCGGCGCCTGGCTGAAGATCTATCCCGGCCTGTTGACAGCCGGCGCGGCGTGGGATCGGCGGCTGTCGCGCGCGACGCTGCACGCGATCGTCGCGACGGCGGCGATCGTAGTCGTCCTGCTGCCGATCGTTCCGCTCAGCGCCTACCAGACCTTTTTTGCCGACGTGATCCCGTCGCGGTTCGACAAGACCGCCATCCACATCACCAACCAGTCGCTGACGGCGTTTCTCGAGCGGTTTCGATATCCGTCGGGGCAGTTCCTGAATTGGACGGGGGAGCAGGCGGTGACCGTGGCGGCCGCGGTGCGCTGGGCGAATTGGAGCGGCGCGCTGATCGCGTTGGCCTGGTTCGGACTGCGTTACCGGCGTGGCGATCAGGTGGCGAGCACGGCCAGCCTGATCGCGCTGGTCGCCGTGATCGCGCCACTTGGATGGGGACACACCTACATGCTCGTGGTGCCACTCCTGATGCTGCATGTCGCCGCGATGCGTGACGCTGCCACGGCGCGGGCGACCTTCGTCTTTCTGTGTGTGACGGCATTGATGATTCCCGCCGGCCGGCGGCTGCCGATCGATTCATGGCCCGACTGGCTGGAGAACGTCGTCTACTCGCGGTATCTGCTGGCGACGCTCGCACTGATGGGCTTGACACACTTTTCCGACAGGCGTAATTAGTGGGATAGGAGGTGGACATGGCCGATCCACCGGACCACCTGTGCGCGTGACTGGACGCACTGCTCGGACGCACTCCAACGAGCAGGCTCCGGTCACGCGCTTTCGATTTTTGCGGTACTAGTGGGTGACGCGCAGTCGATACCTCAACACCGCGGTGCCATCGGCAGCCACCGGCACTTTGAACCCGATCGCCCACGCCGAGGTTTTCGTCGACGGATGCGATGAATTGAGCACCCGCCAGGTGCCGCCGACCGGCTCGTTTACTTCGACCGTCACGGCGTGACCCTTGTGGTTCCGCAACGTGATTTCGTACTCGAATTCGTAGACGTTCACCGCGACCTTCAGGAAATCAGTCTGATTGCGCTCGCAGATCACGTCGAAGGCGTTGCCGATCTTGACGTTGAGCGTCTCGTCTTTCGGTGTGTGCGCGATTCGATCCTCGCCGACGAATTGCACACCGCCCTTTGAATCCTGCTGGTAGACGCGCAACACGCCGGCGGGCATCGGCATGCCGAGGCCGGCCTTCTCCTCGTTCTTGAACTGGTAATACACCTGCACCGAATCCTTCAGGGGCGAACCCGGGTGCGCGCGATTGTGGTAGTAGTAACTCTGCCCCTCGACCACGTACCGTTTCACCACCGGCAGGCCCGTACCGCCGAGCAGGCTGACCTGCTTGGTCTGCGCGTTGTTGATCGAAGTCTTCCGTCCCATCGTGTACAGGTGGTAATCCGAGAAGGCTTCCTGGGCCATCATTGCCTTCTCCTCGCGCGCCGACGGCGCGGCAGCCGCGACGTCGGCCATGCGGTTCAGTTGCTGACGGACGCGGTTGAGATCGCCGGCGACGAGCTGCAGACGTGCGTTTCGAAACGCCGTTCCGCTGTTGTTGGTCAGCGTCACCCAGCCGTTCAGATCAGCGGCCTTGTCGTCGCGTCCGACCGTCAACACGTAGTCGGCGTTCCAAGCCAGCCGTGACGCGAGATACGACGCCTCAACGCGATGGCGCGTCCCCCCGTCGTTCTGGATCGCCCAAATCAGCGTCGGACGTGAATACAGGCTGTCGGGTAATTCCGGAAAGCGGATGTGGTCCGATCCGAGGCCGGTGACGATCTCGTTGCCGATTTTCCAGACCGGGCCGTTGTTGTAGCTCAAGAGCGTCGCCGTGACCTCCTCCTGGCGCGTCGTCCCGTCCTCCTGACGGTTCCGCACCAGCGTCACTTCGCGTCCGACGTATTTGCGCAGCAACTTGTCGGGATCGAGCAGGTCGTACTCATAATTCTGCTCGAGGATGCTGACGGCCTGCGGCTCTGTCAACGATCGAAAGTGCACGGTTGCTGGATTCACGGTCGCGGCGATGTCCATGAAGCGAAGATTGCCGGTACCCCGTGTCAGCTCCAGGGTCCGCACATCGCGGACCAGCGCCAGATCGGAGTTGTAAACGGTAATCGACACTTCGGTCTGATCATCAAGCGTCGTGGTCAGGTCCTGAGCGGTTTGCGCTTGCGCGATTGGCGCAACGGGTCGCGCAACGCCGACGAACCCAGAAATAACAGCTGCTGCGAGAACTAAACGTGCGGACATTGGCCGTTCCTCCCTCTCTGTTAGAACGGCCAGATGGGAACTTCTTGCAGGACGCGTGATCCAGGCCTAATTCACCTGCCAGGTCCGGCCGGCGTCGCCGGTGCGGAAGCGACGTCCGTCGACGGTGGTCACAACCGCGTTCCGGCCATCCGTGGCGGTCACGGAGACGGCGTCGACGCTGTCCGGCAAATCGACGCGGGTGAAAGTCACACCATCCGTCGTCAGCAGCACCACGCCATCGCGGCCGACGAACCACGCGACGGCCGGGGAAAGCGCAACGCCGGCCACGAGTGATTCGCCGGCGATTTGCCGGATCGCTCGCCATGAGGCCCCGGCATCGTCACTCCGCTCCAAACCTGCCGCGGTGCCCAGGCGCCATCGCACTGCACCCTGAGGCGATGAGACCTCGACCACGTCGGTCGCCTGTCGAGCGCTGCGGCGCAAGGTTGCAGGCGATTCAGCAGCCACCGCCGGCGCCGCGGCAGCCACGGCGCCAATTTGAGCGGGAGCGTCTGGTGCCTGTGGTGCTGCCGCCTCGGAAAACGTCTCGGCAGCTTCTTCCTTCTTCGCCTGATCGATGGCTTTCCGTTCGGCGCGATCCTCGCGCGCACGCGCGGCGACACGGTCGCCGACCTCAAGTTGCGCGCGTCCGGCGGCCGCTGGTGCCGCGGGCGGCTCGGCGGAGGGCGCCGAAGGGGACGGGGCCGTCGGTGCGGCGGCGGTCGGCCGCGCGTCTGACGGAGTCAGCTGATGGTCACGCTGATCCGGAACCACCAACCAGATGATGACCGCGGCTGCGCCCGCGGCGAGCGGGTACCACCACGCCGGGACCCTGAACGGCCGCGGCTCGTGAACCGTGACGGGCGCGGTCCGCACGGCCGCGGCGATCATTGCCTGACAACGCGCGCAGTTGGAGGCGTGAGCTTCCACGGCGAGTGTCGCCTGATCATCGAGACCCTGATCGATCCACGCCGCCAGCGTCTCGGCGTCGATGCAATCGACAGACGGCGGCCTTTGCGACGTTTTCAGCTCGTGCGCGATCGCCTGCTCGACGATGCGGTCTGTGTTGCGATTCACGGCAGGTCCTTGTCAGTAGAACGATCGAACGCGAGTTCCTTGCGCTCGCTCTCGGCCGCGGTGCGCGTGCCAAGCCAATCCGCCATGTCGAGGTTGCCGGCATCGTCGACGACGCTGGCGAAACACTCGTCGATCTCGGCTTGGGAGAAACCGTGCTGCACTTTCAGGCGGCGCTCGACGTCGCCGCGAATCTCCTTGCGTGTGCGAGACAAATGCCGTGACACCGTCGCTTCGTGCTCGCGCATCACGCGAGCGATCTGCGCGAGCGTCATGTCCTGCGCATAGTAGCAGGCGAGCCGCAACCGGTCCCGCGGGGCAAGCGCGGCAACCGCTGCAGTGAGGGCCGTGCGCATCACGAGCAGATAGCGTTCGCGATGCACGTCACTCGATGGCGGTGCGGCGGCCAAGGCCGCCGGCGATGCGTCCTCGGGCAAGGGCGCCAGTCGGCGCGTGTCGCGGTGGCGATCGACATATCGCTGCACGATCAGCGAGCGCAACCAGGTCGACAGACTGCTGCGGCCGTGGAAGTAGCGAAACACCGACTGCCGAATGCCATCGCGTTCGCGAAGTCCAAACAGTTCGGCGTAGAGCGACTCCGCGACTTCGCGCGCGCCGCCGGATGGATCGAGGGCATCGGCGGCGCGGTACATCGACGGACGAAATTCGCGAACGAAATGATCCCAGGCGTCATTGCGGCCGATTGCGCATGCGCATGCCAGCGCCAAGTCGGCAAGGTGGAGTCCGTCGCAGTACCGGTCGAGCTCGGTTTGCGACGGCGTTCGTCCCGGAAACGCTTTCTCGGCCCCGCGCTCAACGGCGTTGATGAACACCTCCAGCGGCACCTTCCAGCGCGCGGCCTCAGCCCTTGTGTACAGCCGTTCAGCATGCGCCCGCTCCATCGCCGTGTCCACTATAGCAACCGGCTGCGTGGCCCTGCTCTTGCAGGTTCGAGGGAGATGACCGTTGCCCGGTGACACGTTGGCAGCGACAGGCTTCGCGCAGGAGAACATCATGTTGAATGTTGGAATCATCCTTGGCAGTACTCGGCCGAACCGCAACGGTGAAGCGGTGGCGAAATGGGTCCTCGAGAAGACGCATGGCCGAACTGACGCGCGCTACGAACTCGTCGATATCAAAGATTACGAGCTGCCACTGCTCGACGAACCGATCCCGCCGTCGCAGGGCAAGTACAGCCAACCGCATACCAAGCGGTGGGCCGAAAAAATCGCATCGCTGGACGCGTTCGTATTCGTGACGCCCGAGTACAACCACTCGACGTCAGGCGCCTTGAAAAACGCGATCGACTTTCTGTATCGCGAGTGGAACAACAAGGCTGCGGGTTTTGTGAGCTATGGCAGCGCCGGCGGCGCCCGGGCAGTGGAGTGCCTGCGCTTGATCATGGGTGAATTGCAAGTCGCCGACGTGCGCGCGCAGGTGATGTTTTCGCTGTTCACCGACTTCAAGAACTTTTCGGAATTCGCGCCGGACCCGCGTCACGAAAAGGAGCTGGATGCGCTGCTGCGTCAGTTGACGGCGTGGGGCGGCGCGCTCAAGGGCGTCCGCGCCGAGGCCGCACGGCACGCTGCGTAGGAGAGTGGTAGGATTTCGGGTCTCAGGAGTGCCTGATGACCCGATTCCTTTCGTCGATCGCCGTCGCTGCGCTCGTCGCCTGGCCAGGCGCAGCGCCCTCGTCCGCCCAGGTGGCCGCCGACGCAGTCCTCATCCAGAGGGCGCGCGCGATCCACGATCGCGTCATCACCCTCGACACCCACGCCGACATCAATCCCGATAACTTCACGCGGCAGAAAAATTACACGCAGCGTCTCGACACGCAAGTCAACCTCCCGAAAATGAAGGAAGGCGGTCTCGATGCGGCCTTCTTCATCGTGTATGTCGGTCAGGGACCGTTGACCGAGGAAGGCTACGCGAACGCCTACCAGCAGGCGGTCGCCAAATTCGATGCGATCCATCACCTGACCAAGGAAATCGCGCCGCAGGAGATCGAGCTGGCGTTGACCGCGGACGACGTGCGGCGCATTGCGAAAACGGGCAAGAAGGTCGCGCTGATCGGTGTCGAGAACGCGTATCCGCTTGGCACCGACTTGTCCCGCATCAAGGAGTTCTACGACCGTGGCGGCCGTTACATGTCCCTCGCGCACAACGGCCACAGCCAGTTTGCCGATTCCAACACCGGCGAACGTGACGGCAAGTGGCTGCACAATGGCCTGAGCGAGCTCGGACGCAAAGCGATCGCCGAGCTCAATCGCTGGGGCATCATGATCGACATCTCGCATCCCTCGAAACAGGCGAACCTCCAGGCGATCGCGCTGTCGAAAGCGCCGGTGATTGCTTCACACTCGGCCGCGCGCGCCCTGGCGGACGTCAGCCGCAATCTCGACGACGAGCAGCTCGAGGCGCTCAGAAAGAACGGCGGGTGGTGCAGACCGTCGCATTTGCCAGCTACGTCAAGGTCGCCAAGCCCGATCCACCACAACGTGCAGCCGCCATTGCGGCGCTGCGTCAGGAGTTCGGGTTGCCGGCTCCAGGCCAGGGTCCTGGGGGTGGCGGCGGCGGACGCGGCGGCCTCAACGCGCTGTCAGCGGACCAACGCGCCCGCTACGAGGCGCGGATGGCCGAGATCGACAAGACCCTGCCGGGCGATCCCAGGGCGACAGTCAGCGATTTCGTAAATCACATCGACTACCTCGTGAAAAAGATTGGCATCGATCACGTCGGCATCTCGTCCGATTTCGACGGTGGCGGCGGAGTGACGGGCTGGAACGGTGCCGAAGAGACGTTCAACGTCACGCTCGAGCTCGTCCGCCGCGGCTACACCGAAGAGCAGATCGCCAAGCTGTGGAGCGGCAACCTGCTGCGCGTAATGGACGACGTGCAGAAGATCGCCAGACAGATCCAGGGTCAGAAGTAACCGGTGCTTCAGACAGCGCTGACTCCGGATCTGCAGGAGGCGATCGACTTTCATCGCGCCGTGCTCGCCGAAGGCGGCAAGGCCCTGGTCGGCTACGACACCGCGAAGGCGGTGGCCAACGTCGTCTTGTTGTCAGAGATTCCGACAACCTACGACAAGCGGTCAGAACGGCAGGTGAACGCCGGAAATCTTCTGCTGCGAGGCGTACCGGGCGTCGGCAAGACGTTCTTCGGCGTCATCCTCTCGGCCATCAGCGACGCGAAGTTTGCACGCCTGCAAGGCCGCGCCGACTTGCAGCCGACCGAAGTGGTCGGCTTCCAGATGATCAATCCCGCAACCGGCCAACTGGTCACCGAGTTCGGGCCGATGGCGTCGGCCGAGGTGATTCTGCTCGACGAGATCAATCGCATTCCGCTCAAATCGCAAAGCGCCTTTCTCGAAGCGTTGCAGGACCGCACGATTACCGTCGGTAAGGATACCTACGACCTGCCGGCGTTCAGCTTCGCGATCGCGACGATGAACCCGGTCGAGCTCGGCCAGGGTACGTTCCCGCTATCGGAAGCGGCCACCGATCGATTCGCCGCGATCGTCAACATTGGCTACCTTCCGCAAGAAGAGGAAGAGAAGCTGGTGAACTTTGATTTCAAGCAGGTGCGCCTGAACCCGTTGCTGTCCAAACAGCGCATCATCGAGCTGCGCGCGCTGATCAACCGCGAGGTGTTCCTGCATGAGCGTCTCGGCAAATACATCCAGCGGTTAGTGGCGGCGACGCGGCCCTTCAATCCCGATACCGACTGGCGCCACCATTCACCGTCCGAGCTGGTCGAGCGCGGCGTCGATCTGGGCGCCTCGCCTCGAGCGATCATCGCCTGGAGCCGGCTTGCGAAAGTATGGGCGCTGTTGCAGCGAGGCCGGGCCGAAGTCTTCCCCGAAGACATCCAGGATCTGGCGCCCTTCGTTCTCGGTCACCGCATCTGGCTCGGCCCGCATGCTGCCGCCCACGGGCTGACGACCGAGCAGGTGATCCGCGACGTCATCGATCACGTGCCGATTCCATGACACGCATCACAGCGCAGAGCCGGAGACCGGCGATCAGGATCGGCGTCGCCGCGTTCGTGCTGCTGCTGGCGGTCGCGGGTCACGCGCCTGCCCAGCATGACCAACATCGGCCGGCGCCGAAACGCGAACAGGCAGAGCCGCTCGGCGCGCCGAGTCCCGCGGTATCCGGCTTCGAACCAATCCGCTGCTGGCGGCAGGCCACTGCCGGCGCCGTCAGCGTCGGCGAAACGTTTACCGTGGTGCTGACGTGCGCGGTCTACGAGGCCGAGAACGCACGCGTCGTTCCTGACGAGTCGCGTCTCAATGTGGCGTCCATCCAAATGGCGCCCTTCGAGGTCCTTGGCGGATCGCATCCGCCAGACGTGCATCGCGGACCGCGGCGCTTTCTGCAGTACGACTACCAAGTGCGCATCATCAGCCCGGATGCGATTGGCCAGGACATCAACATTCCGCCGCTGACGATTCCGTACCGGATCCACAGCCGGGTCGGCGGCGCTGCGTCGTTGGAAGGCCGGGACTTGTCGTATCTGCTGCCGATGATGCCGATCAAGGTGCTGTCGCTGGTCCCGAACGACGCGACGGACATTCGCGACGCGTCGGATGCGAGCCTGGCGTCGATCGAATCGCTGCGCTTTCGATCGAACATGTTTCGCATCCTGACGGCGGCGTTCGGCAGCCTCGCGGCGGTCATGGCCGCACTTGCGCTGGTCCCGCTCGCCAGGAGAGAAGCTCTGCGATCGGGCCGTGATCGTGGTCGCGTCCCAGCTCGCGCGGTCTTGCACGTCGCGTCCAGGGAATTACGGGACGCGCAGGCTCGCGCCTCGGCCGACCGCTGGACGGACGAGACGCTGGCGCAAGCGCTCGGCGCCGCTCGCCTCGTCGCTGCGGCCGCCATCGACCGCGGTATCAGTCAGCGGCCGCTGACAGGCGCGGTTCCGGAAGGCCGCTTGTCGATCCGGCACGGTTGGGCCCGCCCGGTGACGACGTCGGTGTCGAGCGCCGTCACGGCGGACGAAGTACTGCGCGCCGCGCAGGGCGAGGGCCTGCCAACCGCCAGGCGGCAGCAGCTCGAAGCATTGCACGGATCTCTAGCCGCGATGAGCGCAGCGCTCTATGCGCAACATCCAGCACGCGATGCGACCACGCTCGACGAAGCGGTGCACCAGGTGCTGTCGGTGGCCGGCGACCTCGCGCGCGAACACCGATGGCGGCGATGAGCGCAACAATCGGCGCGCTCGCGACGGCGATCGTCAACGAATGGCGCGGCCTTGACGTTGCCGGGTTGCAGTTCTGGCGTCGCGACGTCGCGCAGCTGGCGGTGATGGCGCTGGTCGCGATTGCGATCCTCTCATTGCTGATTCGGGCCTCGATGACGCGAAAACCGGGACGGCATCACGTCGTTCTACCGGCACTCCTGCGCGGCGGCGCGTCGCCTCCGCTTGCATGGACGAGGCATCTGCCGATCGTGTTGTTCGTCGTCGGGCTGCCGTTCGCCGTACTGTCTGTTGCCGATCCGTACTCGTCACTCGTTGCCGAGACCGTGACCTACCCCGGCCGCCGCATCGCTTTGATGATCGATGCGTCGGACAGCATGCAGCAGTCGTTCAAGGCGCCGACTCTCAACACACTCAACGAAGTTCGACCGGCTTTTTTTACGGCCGTCGGCGCCGCTCAGCGGTTCGTCGAGCTGCGGCGCAAGGGCCGCTACCGCGACTTGATGGCGCTCATCGAATTCGGCAGTACCGCCTACGTGATCACGCCGTTCACGAGCGATTACGACAACCTGCTGCTGAGCATGTCGCTGATCGGCGACCCGGTGGAATTTTCGACGTTCCCCGAATCGGGAACGGTCATCGCGAGCGCGCTCGAAGAAAGCATCGAGATCTTCAAGGCGTTCGAATTTCTGGAAGCGTCCGGGAACTTGATGGTGATCTTCACCGACGGCGAGGACACCACCTCGATCGTGCACGGGCGCAGCCTCGACGACATCCTGAAGAGCGCCGTCGACCACAAGATCCCGCTGTATTTCGTGCGCACCAACTACGACAAGGATTTCGGCGAGGGGATTCCCGACGCGAAATGGCGGAGCGCGGTCGAACGCACCGGCGGACGGTATTACGTCGCCAAGAACGAGGCCAGCTTGCTGGCCGCCGTCGATGACATCGACAAAGAGGCTGCCGGTCAGATTTCCGCGAGACGGTATACGAGCCAGGAACCGCGGTTCACGATGTTCGCGCTGGCGGCGTTCGTGTGTTGGGCGGCGGCGGCCGGGCTCAAGGTCTCGACGCCATGGTTTGGACGAATCCCATGACTTCTACGATCCGACGTCTCCTAATCGCACTCCTCTTCGCGGCCGGCGCGTGGCTCAGCCGGTCCGAGTCCAAGCTTTTGGCACGCGTTGCCGACGCACGCGAAGCGCTGGCGACACTGAGTTATGCCGATGCGAAGACGGATGACGCCGCGGCGACGCTGTCGAACTACGTGCCAGGCCGGCGCCGTCCGTTATCGGATGACCTCGCGGTGGCACGAGCGACGGTTGCTTACTGGCTCGGTCGATATGGCGACGTGGCCACGGACACCACGGATGGCACCGCCGGCGCCGAGGTGTTACTGGCCGCGGCGAATGCCGCGTTTCGCGAGGCGCAGCGCAATCCCGGCACGGGCTCGGCGGCGGTCCAGAAATTGGATGGCGTGCTGCAAAGCTACGCGTCGGCTTTGAAGTCGTCGCCACGGCATCCCGACGCGTCGTACAACTACGAGTACGTCGCTCGCCTGCGCGATCAGATTGCGCGCACGGCGGGAAGGGGAGCCAAGCCGATCGCTCCGCCGGCAGAGCCCGCCGGTGGCGGCGACCTGCCCACGGGTCCCACCGTGCACGGGCGCCCAGGCGGCCCGCCTCCCGACGCGAAGATGGAGGAGCTGCAGATGATCGCTCCCATGGAATACGGGGACCGCGAGGCCCAACCCGAAGCGACGCCCGGCGGGCGGCGCGAGCGCAAGGGGTAGCTTCCGGGGTGGTCGAAGGGCTGGTCTTTGGCGCACCGCAGTTTCTGTGGCTGCTGGCCGCGCCGGCGCTGTTCCTGCTGGCGTGGCTGTGGCGGTTTGCACGGCGACGGATCGATCTCCGCCGGCTTCGCGAACGCCGATCGATTCCGCTGCGGGAGCGTTTCAGCGTTGGCGGCGATCTCTTTCTCTGGCTGTTCCTGATTTTCGCCATCGCATCCTTCGCGATCGCGCTCGCGCGGCCGCGTGGAGTATCGACGATCATCTCCCGCGCCGGCGTCGATATCGTGGTGTTGCAGGATGGCTCCGCGTCGATGCATGTCACCGATGTATCTGCGTTTCGTGGGGCATCGTCCGTCGATTTGCCGCCCGCCAGCGTTGCCTCCGAGGCGAACCGGTGGACGCGATCGATGGATTTCCTGCGCCTGCTTGGCGACTCGCTCAGCTGGACGGACGATCGCATGGCATTGACGGTGTTTGCCCATGTCGCGACGCCGCAGATTCGGTTGACCAGCGATCCCAATTCGGTGTTTTTCTTTCTCGACCATCTCCACGGGCGGCCGCCCTTCCGGCTGGAAGAGGACACGACCTGGGACACCAATCTCGAGCAGGGTATCGCGTGGGGGCTACGACTGATCGAGAAGGATCGCGAACTACACGGCCCATCGCCGAACGGCAAGCTGTTCGTCCTGCTGTCCGATGGCGAATCGTGGAGCGGCGAAGTGGCGCGAGCCATTGAGAACGCCGTTCGTGCGCGCGTGCCACTGTTCGTGATCGGTGTGGGCACTCTGGCCGGCGGCGCTCTGCCGGAATCGAAAAACCGCGATGGCAGCATCGAGCCGTCGCCCGGCATCTCCCGTCTCGAGCGCGCGTCGCTGCAACGCATTGCCGCGGCGGGCGGCGGTCAGTATTTCGAGCTCGATCGCGATCCCGATCGCGAGATTGCCAACGCCATCATCGACGCGGGTCGGCGTCAAGCTCCGGTAAGCACGCAGCAGGGAGCGGTCGAGGAGCTGTATTGGCGGTTTCTCGCCGGCGGCCTCGGCCTTGCCGCATTCGGCACCTTGTTCATCCGTGACCGCACGGAGCTGTGGATCCAGCTGATCGCGATCGTCGCCTGTGCGGTTGGCTTGTGGGGCACGATCACGGGTTAGCACGTCCAGACGCGAGCGGCGGGCGGGCTACGGTATCATTCGGCCGCATGATGCGTTTCGGACTTACCGCGGCGGCGGCCGCGATCGCCCTGGCACTGCCTGTGAGTGCCGTCGCGCAAACCACGCAGTACAAGACGCGGCTGGCGATGGTGCCGACCGATCTCGCGATGCAGGCGACGATATCCGGGCTCGGGTCGGCTACCGCAACTCTGAAGGGCACGACGCTGACCATCACCGGCACTTTTAGCGGCTTGAAGACACCCGCGACGGTGGCGCGCGTGCACCGAAGTGCGAAGCCCGGCATGCGGGGCGCACCGATTGCCGATCTCACAGTGACGACAGAGACCGCCGGTTCGATCGGCGGCGTGATCGAACTGACGAAGGAGCAGATCGCCGACCTGGCGGCGGGACGACTATATATTCAGTTGCACAGCCAAAAAGCCCCCGACGGGAATCTGTGGGGCTGGCTATTCGCTGCCGAGGGGAAGAAATGAAGGCGTCCGGACTACTCGCTACGATCGCGTTGATCAGTGCCGCGTTCACGGCCACCTCGGCGTGGCAGGCGCAACCGGCGGCTCCGCCGGCGGCGCGGGCGATCTTCACAGCCGCCCAGGCCGCAGCAGGTCAGGCGACGTACGCGACCGAGTGCGCGAGCTGTCACTTGTCCGATCTCGCCGGTCAGAACGAAGCGCCCCAGCTTGCCGGCCCGAATTTCCGGCGGACCTGGGGGACGCGGACGACGCGCGAACTTATCGAGTACATGCAGGCAACGATGCCGCCGGGACGGCCGAGCCTCGCCGAACAGGATTACATCAACCTCGCTGCGTTCATCCTGCGCGCGAACGGCGCGCCGTCGGGTGCGCAAGCACTCACTGCCGGTATCGCGACGCCGATCGGGCTGGTCGCCACTGGCGCGCCGGTGGCAACCGCACCGCCGGTGGCAGCCGCACCGCCGGTACCGCGGGCGGGCGCCGATGGGGAAGGCGGGCCGCGGCCGCCGGCGGTGCAGCCGTCGCGCGGCCATTCGGTGCAGGGCGAAGTGAAGAACTACGTCCCCGTCACCGACGCGATGTTGAGGAATCCGCCGCCCGGCGACTGGCTGATGGCACGGCGCAACTATCAAGCCTGGAGCTACAGCCCCCTCGACGAGATCAATCGCAACAACGTCAAGGAGCTGCGTCTGGCGTGGAGCTGGGCGATGAACGACGCCGGATCGAACCAGCCGATGCCGCTCGTGCACAACGGCGTGATGTATCTCGGCAACACCGCCAACATGATGCAGGCGCTCGACGCCGCGACCGGTGATCTGATTTGGGAAAACCAAGTCGGCCCGAACTCCATCCGGGGATTCGGCGCCGTTCGTAACATTGCTATCTACCACGACAAGGTCTTCATGGCGACGAACGACGGCCGGCTGGTCGCGTTCGATGCGCGGAACGGCAAGGTCGCATGGGATGTCGCCATCGCCGATCCAAAGCTCGGATTTACGAACTCGAGCGGGCCGATCGTGGCCAACGGCAAGGTGATTCAGGGGCTGCATGGCTGCGATCGTTTCCGCGCCAAGGATCGCTGCATGATCAGCGCCTACGACGCCGAAACCGGCAAACAGCTCTGGAAGTTCCACACCATCGCCCGCAGCGGCGAGCCGGGCGGCGAGACGTGGGGCAATGTTCCGGACGTCGCGCGCGCCGGCGGAGATACCTGGATCGTCGGCAGCTACGACCCCGATCTCGATTTGACCTACTGGGGCATCGCGCAGGCCAAGCCGTGGATGCCGATCAGCCGCGGCAACACCGTGTCCGACGCGGCGCTGTATACCGCGACGACCCTCGCGTTGCGCGTGAGCGATGGTTCGCTCGCGTGGTATCACCAGCACGCGCCGGGCGAGTCGCTCGACCTGGACGAGGTCTACGAAAAGGTGCTCATCGATATCGGACCTGAACGCGACTTGTTCACGATCGGCAAGGCCGGAATCTTGTGGAAGCTCGATCGGCGCACCGGCAAGTTTCTGGGTCACAAGCAGACGGTGTTTCAGAATGTCTACGAGAAGATCGATCCCGAGAAGGGAACACCGACCTACCGGCAGGACATCATCGACCAGAAGATCGACGAGTGGCTGACGGTGTGCCCGAGCACCGAGGGCGGCCATAACTGGCAGGCGATGACCTATCACCCGCCAACGCGGCAATTGATCATTCCATTGAGCCAGTCGTGCATGGAGATCGTGCCGCGGAAGGTCGAGTTCAACGAGGGGTCCGGCGGCACCGCCGCCGGCCGCCGCTTCTTCGAAATGCCGGGCACCGACGGCAACGTCGGCAAGCTGCTGGCGATCGACGTAACGACCATGAAAGAGACGTGGTCGATCGAGCAGCGGGTGCCGTATCTGACGGCGGCGTTGAGCACGGCGGGCGGCGTCGTGTTCATCGGTGATCTCGATCGCCGGTTCCGCGCCATCGACGTGAAGACCGGCGAGGAATTGTGGAAGGTCCGGCTCGAGACGGCGGTCCAGGGCTTTCCCGTGACATTCACCGCGAACGGCAAGCAGTACGTCGCGGTGACGACCGGCAATGGCGGCGGCAGCCCCCGGCAGGTGCCGCGCACGATCATCCCGGAGGTAAATCCACCGGTCAACGGCCACACGTTGTACGTCTTCGAGCTGCCGACCCGCTGACGCTATGACCGCGTTGTCGCTGCTGCTTGCGGCGCTGACCATCCAGGCGCCACCGGCTCCGGATCGCGCGGCGATAATCGAGGCGGCCGCGGACATCCTCGAAAAGGCGCGTTACTGCACGTTCGTCACCGTTGCCCGCGACGGCCAACCGCACGCGCGCGTGGTCGATCCACTCAAGCCCGATGCGAGCTTGACGATCTGGTTTGCCACCAATCCGCTGACCCGCAAAGTGCAGCAGATCCGCCGCAACCCCAAGGTCACGTTGTCGTGTTTCGACCCGGCCAGCGCGAGTTACATCACGCTGCTCGGCCGCGCCGCCCTGATCAGCGACCTGACGCAGAAGCAGCAGCATTGGAAGCAGGACTGGACGGCGATCTACCCGAAGGGTCCCGCGGGTGATGACTCGCTGCTGGTGCGGATCACGCCGGTGCGTCTGGAGATTTCCAGCGAGTCGCGCGGCATGTTCGGCGACCCGAAAACGTGGTTGCCTCTTTCGATTCAGTTTCGCCGTTGAGCGCTTATTGCGGCGGGCGCCGTTCAGGTGTTCGTTTCCCTTGGTGGCACATGTAACACTGCGTTGACGGCATCCGGGACGAGTTGAAGTGCTTCGGGATTTCCTCGAACATCTCCAACATCCTCATCGTCGTGGCATGTGCGGGCCTGGTCGGCGCCGTCCAATCTCCGGACTCATGGCAGTGCGAACACTCGACACCGAGGGAGGCCGAGTACACGCTCATCGTCAACGAACGGTCCGGTCGAGTGGCAAAGTCATCGCTATGGGCGGCCTGAATATCCTGCCATGAGGCGCGAGGGAGCCGCGCCGGACGCGCCTGGCCGCGATGACATGTCCAACAAGTAACGCCCTCGACGCCGGCGAGCGTGCCGGCATTAAGTGCCGCGACCATCCGCGACATACGCCGCGCGAAGTCGAACAGCGGATTCGACGTGTCTTGCCAATTCGAGTCGGCGTGGCAATACGTGCATTGCACTCCGAGCGACGCCGACCATTGCTGCATGCGAGCCGTCACATCATCCTGGCCCGCCGCGGGCGTCGTTGAACACAGCACGATTGCGATAGAGAGTATGAATCTGCGCGTCACGGCGTCATTGTCGTGTATGGTCTGTCGAATGCGAACACTCTTTCTCGTCACCACATTGGTCACGGGCTTCACGGCGTCAGTCGGCGCGCAAGCGACGTTCCCGCCGGCCTCGTTCAAAAATCTCCAGGTGCTCCCCAAGGACGCCGACGCGAAAACGGTGGTAGGGACCATGAAGGGATTCGCGATCGGCCTCGGCGTTCGATGC
>DASPNQ010000205.1:0-10869 GCA_035626435.1 Vicinamibacterales bacterium | reverse complement strand
AAGCGGCGCGATGGTCGAGACGCCCATCCATATCGTCACCGTCACGGGCGGTGACGCCGCCGGCGCCGCGCCTCTGGCGTCGCACCCGCGTGTGCTGATCGTCGCGGGCGCCAACAGCCACGTGCGCATTGCGCACACGTTTGTCGGCACACCTGGCGACGTCTATCTCACGAACGCCGTGGTCGAGGTAGTGGTCGGCGACGGCGCTAACGTTGAGTACTACCTCGATCAGCGCGAGTCCGAGGGCGCCTACCACATTGCCAATATCCAGGCGCACGTCGCCGCGAAGGGCGTGTTCGCGTCACATGCGTTTTCAATCGGCGCGCGCATCCAGCGGCATGACATCGGCGTTGCGCTGAAGGGCGAAGGCGCCGATTGCACGATGAACGGCGTCTATCTCGCCGACGGCGAGCGCCTGATGGATACGCACACCGCGCTCGATCACGCGATGCCGCATTGCACCAGCCACGAGCTCTACAAAGGCATCCTCGCCGGCAAGGCCCGGGCGGTATTCAACGGCCGCATCGTCGTGCGGCTCGACGCGCAGAAGACGGACGCCAAGCAGACCAACCGCGCGCTGCTGCTGTCCGATGATGCGACCATCAACTCGAACCCGCAGCTGGAGATCTTCGCAGACGACGTCAAATGCACGCATGGCGCGGCGGTCGGCCAGCTCGATGAAGAGGCGATGTTCTATTTGCAGGCGCGCGGCCTGACGCGAATCGAGGCCCGCGATCTGCTGCTGCACGCCTTCGCCGGTGAAGTGCTCGACGGCGTCAAGATTCCCGAGCTGCGAGACCAGCTCGAGACGGCATTTTTCCGCGCGCTGGCGCGTGACGTGCAGCTGACGTCATGAGCACCGCCTTGGGCGTTCAGTCCGCCGGCGTCGCGCGCGGCACGGCGCCGTTCGATGTCGCGTCGATACGGGCCGACTTTCCAATTCTGTCGGAGGTCATCCACGGCAAGCCGCTGGTGTATCTCGACAGCGCCAACACCAGCCAAAAGCCGCTGTCGGTGATCACGGCGATGGACGACTACTATCGTCACGCGAACGCCAACATTCATCGCGCGACGCACCTGCTCAGCGAACGGGCGACCGCGCTGTACGAAGGGAGCCGGGTCAAAGCCGCGACATTCCTCAACGCCGCCGATCCGCACACGGTGGTGCTGACCAAGGGCACGACCGACGGCATCAACCTGGTCGCGAACAGCTACGGCCGCCTGGTTCTCAAGGCCGGCGACGAAATCGTGCTCTCGTGGATGGAGCATCACTCCAACATCGTGCCGTGGCAGTTGATTGCCGAACAGACCGGCGCGACCCTGAAAGTGATCGCCATTAACGAGCTCGGCGAGGTCGACCAGGACGAGTATGCGCGCGTGCTGTCGCCGCGCACGAAGATCGTCGCGGTCGGCCACGTCTCGAATGCGCTCGGCACGATCAACCCCGTCAAGACGATGATCGCGCAGGCGCATGCCGTGGGTGCTGTGGTCCTCGTCGACGGCGCTCAGGCGGCGCCGCATCTCGTCATCGACGTTCAGGATCTGGACTGCGACTTCTACGTGCTCTCGAGCCACAAGATGTTCGGGCCGACGGGGACCGGCGTGCTGTACGGACGCCGGCAGCTGCTCGAGGCCATGCCGCCGTATCAAGGCGGCGGCGACATGATTTCGAACGTGACGTTCGAGAAGACGCTCTACAACCAGGTTCCCTACAAGTTCGAAGCAGGAACCCCGAACATCGCCGGCGTGGTCGGATTCGGCGCGGCGGTTGATTATCTGTCGGCGATCGATCGCGCCGCGGCGCTGGCTCACGAGGACGACGTGCTCGACTACGCGACGGCGCGGGTCAGGGAGATTCCGGGCGCGCGCATCATCGGCGAGGCCCGCCACAAGACCGGCGTGCTGTCGTTTGTGATGGACGGTGTCCACCCGCATGACGCCGGCACCATCCTCGACCAGCAGGGCATCGCGGTGCGCACCGGCCAGCATTGCGCCCAGCCCGTCATGGACAAGTTCTGCATCCCGGCGACGATTCGGGCGTCATTCGCCATTTACAACACCCGCGAGGACATCGACGCGCTGGTCGCGGGGTTGCGCCGCGTACGAGACGTATTTGCATAGCGAAGGGAACGTAGTGCTCCCAACACACCATGTCTGAGCTCACTGATCTCTACCAGGAAGTCATCCTCGATCACAATCGCCGCCCGCATAATTTCCGGGTCATCGACGAGGCGAGCGCGAAGCAGGAGGGCTACAACCCGCTGTGCGGCGATCGGCTGACGCTGTATCTGACGCTCGAGGGCGACGTCATCACAGACGCCGCTTTTCAGGGATCCGGCTGCGCCATCTCGAAGGCGTCGGCCTCGATGATGACCGACGCGGTGAAGGGCAAAACCGTCGCCGAGGCCCGCGAGCTGTTCGACCAGTTTCACGCCATGGTCATGTCGAACCCCGATACGCCCGCCGCCGACCTCGGCAAGCTGTCGGTGTTCGCCGGTGTCCGTGAATATCCAACGCGCGTCAAGTGCGCGAGTCTGGCGTGGCATACCATGAAGGCCGCGGTGGCCCACGCGTCGGCGTCGGCTGCCCCCGATTCCGCCGCACCGGTATCAACCGAATGAGCACCCTGCCAACCATGTCTGCGGGCGGCCTGCCTGAAGATAGCCCCGCCAACGAACTTAGCCAGTCGGTCGCCGATATCACTCCGGATCCCGTCAAGATGGACGAGATCGCACCAAAGGTGATCGAGGCGTTGAAGACGGTGTACGACCCGGAGATTCCGGTCAACATCTTCGAGATGGGGCTGATCTATGACGTCCTGGTCGACCAACATGGCCACGTCGGCGTGAAGATGACCTTGACCGCGCCGGCATGCCCCGCCGCCCAGTCGCTGCCCGTCGAGGTGCGCGACAAGGCCCGTGCCGTCGAGGGCGTGGCCGACGCGAAAGTCGAAGTCGTCTGGGATCCGCCCTGGACCAAAGACCGCATGTCGGATGCCGCCAAGTTGCAGCTCGGAATGCTCTAAGTCCCAAGCCCCCGGTCCGGCGTCATAATGAGATATGCGGAGCCTTGCCATGCTGATGCTGTTGGGCTCGCTCGCGGCGCCGGCCTCCGCGCAGGACCCGCCGCCATCGGCTCCGCAACCGCCTCCCGCTGAAGCCGCCCCGCCGATCGACGCCACGAAACTCGGCGTCTCGCTGTCACGAATCCAGAAAGGCCTTCGCGTTGCCGAGGAACGGCAACAACGCGAGGGTGATGCGTTGCGGCTGCGTTTCGACGTGCAGGTGTTCGGCGACGCGCCGAAAATCGATATGCTGCAAGGCGTCGATCTGTTCTACGGCGCGGTGCCCGGAACCGCGCCGACGCATCGCGACATGATCGAGCACTGGACGCCGCAGATTTACCGCACGCCGGGGCTGCCGGTCTCGGCCCTGGCAATGTGGGCCGCAAAGTATTTCGCGGAGAAAAGCAGGAAGCAACGCTGCGAAGAAGAGATCGCCAATTACCGCGCCCTGATCATGCAGGGTGTCAACGTCTCCGCTCCCCGCTGCACGCAGTAGTTCCCCGCAGCCCGCGCCCAGTACACACCGACGCGCTGAGCTATCCTTGGCAAGGATGCTGCTGATCGCGGTGGCAACGGAATTCGAGACCGCGCTGTTGCGCGAACGGCTCGCAGAGCGCGACGGCATCGCCTGCATCGTCACCGGCGTCGGCCCCGTCAACGCCGCACACGCGGTGACGCTGGCAGTGACGCAGCATCGCCCGACGGCGGTCATGGTGTGCGGTGTCGGCGGCGCCTATCCGGGCTCGGGTCTCGGGGTCGGCGATGTGGTGTGCGCGGGCACGGAATGCTACGGCGATCTGGGTGCCTCGAGTCCCGCTGGATTCATCGACATGCACTCGCTGGGCTTCCCGGTGGTGCGCGTCGAGCCGCCGCTCTATAACGACTTGCCAATGCAGATTGTGCCGCTCGACCGATCGGTGAAATTCGTCACGGTATCGACCTGCACCGGGACCGACGAGGCGGCACGGGCGATCGAGAGCCGCACTGGTGGCGCGGTCGAAAACATGGAAGGTGCGGCGATCGCCCACGTCGGACGACTGATGGGGGTTCCCGTCGGCGAGATTCGCGCCATCAGCAACGTCGTCACCAACCGCGACACCAAAACGTGGCGGCTGCGTGAAGCGGCCACGGCCGCGCAGGAGGCGCTGCTCGCGTGGATCGACAGCCGTTGAACTTCGGGTTTTCGTCGTGCCCGAACGACACCTTCGCGTTTCACGCCCTGGTCCACGGCCTGGTGCCGGGGCCGCGGGTCGAGCCGTTCATCGACGACATCGAAGCGCTCAACCTGCGGGCGCACGGCGATGCGGCTGAAGTCACGAAGCTGTCGATCAACGCCTACGGCCATGGCTTGCGCGAGCGGTTCCTGTTACTGCGCGCCGGCGGGGCCGCCGGCTACGGCGTCGGCCCCATCGTCGTGGCGCGTCAGCGCCGCGACGTCGGCGGCCGCATCGCCATTCCGGGGCAACACACCACCGCGAACCTGCTGCTGCGGTTACTCGGGCGCTTCGAGACCATCGCGATGCGTTTCGATCGCATCGAGGACGCGGTCGTGAACGGCGACGTCGACTGCGGCCTGTTGATTCACGAAGGCCGGTTCACCTACGAACAGAAGGGGCTGACGCTGCTGGCCGATCTCGGCGAGGTCTGGGAGCGCCGCATGCAATGTCCGCTGCCGCTGGCGGCGATTGCGATTCGCCGCGATCTGGCGGCGCGCTTTGCGGCGTCGATCGACAGCGGACTGCGCGCCAGCGTCGACTTTGCGCTGGCCAATCCCGACGCGAGTCGCGACTACGTCGCGTCACTCGCGCAGGAGATGGATCCCGACGTCACCGCGCGGCACATCCGCCTCTACGTGAACGATTACACGCGCGAGCTCGACGAGACCGCGGTGCGCAAGATGCTGGAGTGGGGAGAAGGCGAGGGAGTGTTCCCTCCCTCGCCGAGGGACCTGCCGTTGTTCTAGGACTTTGGCAGCGGCCGGCCCTGCGCGGCGACCAGTTGGTCGGCGAGCACGTTGCGAACGGTCGCGTCGTTACGCAGCTTGGTAAGGTAGGCGGCCCGCAACAACTGTTCCTTGCGGCCTTTGAGCATCGAGCTGATCGCGTCCTTCACTTCGGGCATGCTCGGATCCTTTTGCCCGGCCTTGTCCTTGGCCACCACCAGCACAATCGTGTGGGCGCCACCTTCGCTGACCAGTTGGACGTTGCCGGGGGCGCCCTTCAGCGCCGCGTCGCGCAGCCGGGGCGGCGCTTTCATCAGCGCTGACACCGGCACGAAGCCGAGGTCACCGCCGCGCTGGGCCGATTCGCCATCCTCCGAGTAGTCGGCCGCGAGATCGCCGAACGGCGTGCCGTCCTTCAATCGCTGCATGATCATTTGTGCCTTGGCCGTGGCTTCCTGCGGCGTCGTGGCGTCGTCGCCGGTGCGATTGGTGCGCTGGGCCTCGCGAACCGGCGTGATCACAATCTGCGCGATGCGCACCGCATCTTCGGTGCGGTTGAATTGCGCCTTGTTGGCCTCGAAGAACGCGGTGATGTCGGCATCGGTGACGGCAGCCTTCTCGGTGACTTCCCTGGCGACGACCTTTTCGGCGAGCAGGTTGCGGCGCAGGTCTTCGCGCATGTCGGCGGCGGTGAGGTTCCGTTTCTTGAGCTCTTCATCGAACGCGGCAGGAGGAATGTTCTTCTTCGCTTCGTTGAACGCGTCGTCGAGCTCTTTGTCCGGCAGCTCAATCTTCAATTCCTGGGCTTTCGCCACGAGCAGCTCCTGCACGATCATCTCGTTGAGGAGATTCAATTTGGCGGTGTACACCTCTTCCTCGGATGGCTGGGCGGTACCTTCCGGGGCAGCGCGCCGGTACGCCTTTTCGACTTCGTCGCGCGAGATCTCCTTGCCGTTGACGACCGCCCACGCGGTGGCCGAGGGCGGCGGCGCGTTCGCCGGACTCGAGCCGCCACGGCATGCGGCAGCCATCGTCATTACAAGAAGGGCAATCCCGATTCTGGTCATCCCGATATTGTAGCCGTCACCCGGCTGATGATGCCGTGCAACTGCGCGACGCCCTCGGTCAGTGCGGCAGGCCCCGGCTGCAGGATGTAGGTGGATTTCACTTCGAAGATGCGGTCGTGCCGCACCGCCGGAACATCCTGCCATCCCGGCCTCGCCGCGATGCGTTGCTTTCGAACCGGCTTTCCGCACCAGGATCCAATAATCACATCCGGCGCCCGCGCGATGACCTGCTCGCTGCTGACGATGCGATCTCGAGCGAGCGCGGCGCCGGCCAGTTCCGGAAAAATCGGATCGCCGCCGGCAATGGCGACGAGTTCCTCCGTCCAGCGGATGCCGCTGATCAACGGGTCGTACCATTCTTCGAAGAAGACCCGCGGCCGCCACGGCAACGCCGCCGCGCGCTCGCGGATCTGCTGCAATCCCAGTTCGAGGCGGCCGGCCAGTGCGTCACCCTTTTCGGCGGCGCCGACGATGCCCGCCAGCACGCGGATCATCTGCAGGATTTCGGCGACGCTGCGTTGATTGAAGGTGAACACCGGATACCCGCGCTTGATCAGGTCGGTGGTGATCGGCGCCTGCAAATCGGAAAACGCGAGGATCAGGTCGGGTTTGAGCGCCTCGATCTTCTCGTAACGGGCGTGGAGAAACGACGACACTTTCGGCTTCTCGCGTGCTTCGGGTGGACGGACGGTGTAGCCGGAGATACCGACGACCCGATCGCCCTCGCCGAGGAGATAGAGCGTTTCGGTGGTCTCTTCGGTGAGGCAGACGATGCGTCGCGGATATTTCACAGCTGTAAATCCGCGAACACGAAGCCATCGCGCTCCACGATTTCTCCGACTCTCACTGTGATCTCGCCGGCGAACATCGGGCCGGCGTACGCGTACGAGTGGAATTCGCCGTTCTCGCCGCAGGCGTCGACCGATGAGGGCAAGTCGCACAACAACTGTTCGTCGAAGGTCCGGCCAGCGAACGATCGATCGAGCTTGCGCGGGTCGACACAGGTCAGACGAGCGCGCAGCCCGCCCTCGATCATGTCGCGTGCCAGCTCCGCGGTTGGCTTGGTCTTCCACAGCGGGAACAGCGGTTCGAGGCCGGAGCCCGCCAGCCGTTCCTCGCGATACCGCCGAACGTCGGCGAGAAAGAGATCGCCGAATGCGCAGTGCGTGAAGCCATCGGCGACGAAGCCGGCGATTGCCGCGCGCATGATCGTTTCGTATTGCTGGTTCGAGCAGGGCCACGGCAGCGGCACGACATGCAGCGGCAGGCCGGCGGCCCGCGCCTGCGCTTCGAGCAATTCACGCCTGACCGCGTGCATCGCGACGCGGTCGAACGCCTGATTGGTGGTGGTCAGCAGTCCGGCCGCCGCGCCTGGACGTTGCTGATTGAGCGTGTGCAGCATCCACGCTGAATCCTTTCCCGTCGACCACGACACGAGCACTTTCATGGGTGCAGCGCCTTCGCCATTTTCTCGATGCCCTCGACCACGCGCGGTCCGGGGACCGTCATGCCGCTGCCCAGCAGCACCGTGACGCGCTTGGCGCGCACGGCGGGCACGGACGACAGGGCCATCCAGGGATCGAGCACCTGTTTCAGGTCCGCGTCGTTCAGGCGGCTCGCGGCGTTGAACTCGAGGATCACCTCCGGCGCGCGCGACAGGATGGTCTCGGTGCTGATCTGCGCCGACTCCTTGTCGATGTCGCCAAGCACGTTCTCTCCGCCCGCGACCACCAGCATGTCGTGCAGGAAGCCGCGGCCGGCGCTCGCATAGATGTTGCGCAACGAGCCCGGCTCGCGCCCGAACACCAGCAGTGTTTTCGGCCGCCGCTTGCCGGCGACGCGTTGACGAATCGCGTCGATCGCGCTCTCCATCGAGCGCGCCGCCTGCTCCGACTCTGCCACGTGTCCCGTCCGCCGCCCCAGTTCACGCATCGTCACCATGATGTGATCGAGCCCGCCGTGGCGGTAATCGAAATACGGAATCTTCGCGGTCGTGAGCTGCGACTTCAACTCGGTCTGGCTGCCGTAGGTGATCACCAGATCCGGACGGAGGGAGATGATCTTTTCGGTGTCGGGGTCGAGCAGCGCGCCGACCGTCGGCAACGACCGTACCTCGGCAGGTTCGACGTCGTAGTTGCTGACCGCAATCACCTGCGGCCCGGCGCCGATCGCGAACAGCAGCTCCGTCACCGCCGGCACCAGCGACACGATTCTTCGCGGCGACTGCGCAGTGGCCGCCACAGCAAGACTTCCGAAGACGAGCACTAATGCGAAGACCCAAAAGCTCCTGGCGTGGGTCGTGTCTTTCGTGATGGAGTCGCGGATCATGAGTTCCTCACCAACAGCCAGAGAAAAAACGGCCCGCCGATCATGGCCGTGACAACACCGACCGGTATTTCCAAGGGTGCCATCGCGGTGCGCGCGACCAGGTCGCACAGCACCAGAAACGACGCCCCGAACAGTGCGGAGGCGGGCAGCACGACGCGGTGGTCGGCGCCGATCAACAACCGCACCAGGTGCGGGACGATGATGCCGATGAAGCCGATCGGGCCACCGAGCGAGACCGCCGCTCCGGTGGCCAACGACGCGCTCAGGAAGGCGACGCGCTGCGCGCGAACCACATCGACGCCCCTGGCCGCGGCCGCTTCGGTGCCGACGCTCAGCACGTTGAGCGTTCGGGTCAGCGTCGCGAAGGCGACGAAGGCGACGATGATGAACGGCAATGCCGCGCCGATCGGCGTGTAGCTCGCGACATCAAGGCCGCCCATCATCCAGCGGATCGCCCGGAGCGCTTCCGCGAAGTCGGCGATGTATTGCACGAAGAGAATCAGCGCGGAGAAGAACGAGTTGAGCGTCACGCCCGCGAGCAGCAGCACGTTGGTCGACAGACCGCGGCGTTGCGACGCGGCCAGCATGTAGACAACAGCCGTCGCGACGATCGAGCCGGCAAAACTCGCCAACGGAATCGACGTCATGCCAAGAATGCCCGCTTCGAGACGCATCGTCACCGCGAGAATGGCGCCAAGCGATGCGCCTGCCGACACGCCGAGAGTAAACGGCGTGGCGAGCGGATTGCGCAGCAATGCCTGGAGCACCACGCCGGCCGCGGCGAGCGTCGCCCCGACCAGCGCTCCCGCCAGCACTCGCGGCAGCCGCGCCACGTAGAAAATCTGCGCGTCGACGTTGGTCTCCCATGCAATCGACCGATCGAAGACCCGCGTCAGCGAGATCGTGGTCGTGCCAACCGTCGGCGCCCACACGATCACCACGACCGCGAACACGGCAAAGGCGACCAGCACGGTGGCGATGCGGCGGCGAATATTCACCGTTGGATTCGACGCACCGGCACCACCGTCACGTGACCGGCTGCCGAGTGCATCTGCACGTCGGCCTCGACGTCATACAACTGCCGGACGTTCGTCGCGGTGAGCACCTCAGTGGTTGGTCCTGACGCGATGACGCGGCCGGTGCGCATCAGCACCAGTTCGGTACAGATCGACGCCGCCAGGTTCAAGTCGTGCGTCGAGATCGCCATGGTCACACCCTGGTCGCGGTTGAGCCCGCGCAGCAACGCGGCAATCTCGAGCTGATAGCCGAGGTCGAGCGAGGCTGTCGGCTCATCCAACAGCAGAAGCTTCGCCGACTGGGCGAGTGCCGCGGCAATCACCACGCGCTGCTTTTCGCCGCCGCTCAGCTCGTGAAACAGGCGATCCGCCAGATGGCCGGTGCCGGTCGCCGTTAACGCGTCGCGCGCGATCCGCACGTCATCCGGCCCCTCGACGGTGAACATACCGAGGTGCGGATGCCGTCCCATCAACACGATCTCCATCGCGGTGTACTCGAAGGCCAGCTCGGTCTCTTGAGGGACCACGGCGATTTCTCGGGCCGCATCCCGCCGCGACAACTGATCCAGCCGCCGCTCTCCGAGCAGCACCCGTCCCGACGACGGCCGGCGGGTGCCGCTCAGCAACCGGAGCAGCGTCGTCTTACCGGAGCCGTTCGGCCCGAGAATGCCCGTGAACGCGCCGCCGGTCAGACGGAGGGTGACTCCATCCACCACCAGCGGCGCCCGCGGCGCGTACCGGAACGAAACGTTATCGGCCCACAACAAACCGCGCACCTATGTAGGCCGTGCGGCCGGGCGCCGGGAACCCAAGCACCTCTTCGTAACGTCGATCGAGCACGTTCAACCCGCGCGCGAACAGCTCGATGTGCTTGACGACGCGCCAGGAGCCGCCGACGTTGATGACCGTGTGTCCCGGATTCATGTAGAGGCCACCGGTCGGACCAAACGCCGGTTCCGCATCCAGCGTTCGTCCGCGGGTCTGCAACTGAGCGAATAGCGCAGCGCGGCCGGCGATCCAGGAGCTATCGAGCGAGCCGGCATGGCGCGGGCGCCGCAGCAGCGCGTCGCCGACCTGATAGGGAGTTTGCGCGGCCGTCGAGCCGTTGACCGCACGAATTTCGGTATCGAGAAACGTGTAATGACCGCGAATATCAAACGCCGCCGCCGGCCTCCACGCAGCGCTGACCTCGACGCCTCGCGCGCGCGCGTTCGAGATGTTGTCGGTGCGCCAGCGGCTGACGCCGGAGAACGACCGGCCGACGGAAATGATCAGATCCTTGTAGCGGTTGAAAAACGCGGTTCCGTCGATCTGCACCGCGCCGGAGGCGATCGTTTGTGTCACACCGAGCTCGCCGCTCCGGCTGCGTTCCGGTTTCAGTCCGGAGTTATCGGTGAATGCGATCTCGAAGGCGTCCGGCGGTCGGATGCCGGTGCCGAACGAGCCGCGCAG
>DASPNQ010000204.1:0-2922 GCA_035626435.1 Vicinamibacterales bacterium | reverse complement strand
ATGCACCTGTCCGTCGTGCCGTTGTCCGGCGAGGCAGCGATTTCTGAACGCGGAGACCGGATTCGCGCACGACGACGTCCGCCGGAGTGTCCGCAAGAAATTCCGGCCTCGAATCGCCTGCTTGGCCCTGTGACGGCGATTCATGCGCCTGGAATTGCCATACCCGGGATCGCTGGCGATTCCAAACGAGCCAGAAAGCCCCTATCCTGACGGTCATGACGATCGTCCCGCTGACGCCGGATCGGTTCGATGATTTTGCGCGCTTAATCGAAGCGCTCGCCGATTACGAGCGCCTCCCGCGTCCTGACGCCGCCGCCTTCGCGCGCCTGCGCGCGGATGCGTTTGGCGCACGGCCACGCTTCGAAGCCGCGTTGGCGATTGACAAGGCGCAGCGAGCAATCGGGTACGCGATCTGGTTTGAGACCTATTCGAGCTTTCTCGCGAAACCGACGATGTACCTGGAAGATTTATTCGTGCTCGAGGATGCGAGGGGCTCGGGCGCAGGGACGTCGCTGTTCGAATTCGTACGCGGCCTCGGCGCCGAGCGCGGCTGCGGCCGCATGGACTGGAACGTCCTCGACTGGAACACGCCGGCTCGTGACTTTTACCATCGCCGCAACGCACAGTGGATGAAGGAGTGGCTCCTCTATCGGCTGCCCTACGCGTGACGTGCAGCGGGCTGGCCGCTGTTTCGTGCTCTCACCTATCGATGCTTGCGAGCTGCGATTGAGCGGACACGCAGGCGGATTCTTCGCTTCGGATCAGCACGCGCTGCGCCAGCCCTTCCAATGTTGTCGCTTTCGTTCCACGCGATATCGTCCCTGGTCGGCGTGGCATGCAACATGACAAACCACGAACGTTAGGCGAGCGGCACGAAACGTGAACCGCGACGGAGGCATGTCCAAGGTTCGGTTGCGCGCCGCGGCTTTCGAACGACCGGCTGCGTATTAGTTCTCCGTGTTTACCTAGATTGCCCTCGAAACATACACATGTCGCGTCGTGAACTCGCTGCACTTATCTTGTCATCGGCGTTGATCACGTTCGACGGGGTCGGCGTCACGCTTGCGCTCCCCGCTATCGGACATGACCTTGGTGCGTCGGTGGCGCGTTTGCATTGGATCGCTAACGCCCCACTGCTCGCGTTGGCCGCGATGCTTTTGCCGGCTGGAAGGATCGGGGATCGTGTCGGTCACCTCCGGCTATTACGCGCCGGATTGACGATATTTGCCGCGTCGTCTGCGATGTGTGCCGCGGCGTGGTCCGACCTGACGATTATCGTAGCGAGGCTGGGGCAAGGAGCAGGCGGAGCCCTCGTGCTGCCTGCGGTGCTCGCCACAATGCGATCCGCGTTTGACGAGCCGCTGGAACGGATGCGTATCTTCGGAAAGTGGGCGGCGTGGACGGGTGTAGCGAACGCCGTGGGACCCCTTGTCGCGGGCACACTTGTGGATAGGTTGTCGTGGCGGGCGGTGTTTGCGGCCTCGATCGCTCTGGGGGTGGCGGCAATGGTTCTACTCCCGCGTGGCGCGCGCTCGAGGTCGACGTTGCGATGCGATCCGATATCCGGTATCGCTACCGGCTCGTTCGTCCTCTTGATCGGCGCCCTCTGTTACGGGGTCATGCTGGCCGCGCGGGACGGTATCAGCGATGCCGCGTTGCTGTACCCGGTCGTCATTGCCGTGGCGGCGGGACTGCTGTTCGCGCGTGATCCCTCGCGCCACGTCCTGTTACCTCGTCAACTGTTGCACGCACGGAATTCTGTAGCGGCGAACGCCACCGATTTTGCGCTTTATTTCGGCATGTTCGGCTTGTCTTTCGTGCTGGCGATGTACGTCCAGCAGGTGTTGCGGTATTCCGCATCCTGGGCGGCGGTCAGTTTGCTCCCGATCTCCCTCATGCTGCTGCTCGCGGAGCGATTCAGCGGGCTCACGTCGCGGCTCGGAACGAAAGCGCTCGTGATAGCAGGGGCGTTGATTGCCGCTAGCGGCATCGCATGGATCGCAACAGCGCCCGATCCAATTCCATTCTGGTCGAACATCATCGCAGGGACGACCGTTTTTGGCCTTGGCATGAGCTTGACAATTTCCGGGTTGACGAACGCGGCAATTGCAGCCGTCCCTGCGAGCTGCTCGGGGGCGGCGGCCGGGCTTAACCATGCAGTCGTCCGCGGCACCGGTTTGATTGCCGTTGCAACGGTCGGGTCGATAGCAAGCCCAGGCGGCTCTGAACTCATATCGGCGGAAGGTTTCCGGCAAGCCGTGCTGGTCTGCGCCGCCATTGTCGCAGCTGGGAGTTTCGCCGGGGCTCAGCTTCGCGACGGCGAAGCTGGGGGCGTGATCGCGGAAACTGGCGTCTCATAATCACGTCGTGATGCACGAGGGCAGGGACTTTGCAGCTATCGCCGTTCGAGAGCGATCAAATGGCAGATGCATCGAAACGACTGGTCGGCAAAGTTATTGTGATTACCGGCGCGAGCGGTGGCATTGGCCGCGCGGCCGCGCTCCAGTTTGCCAGTGCCGGCAGCCACGTGGTGCTCGCCGCCAGGCGTCTGGCCGCCCTCGAGGAAACCGCGGCCTTCTGCCGCCAACGCGGCGGCCGGGCGCATGTGGTACAGACCGACGTGACGCGCGATTCAGATCTGCAGCGCCTGCGCGACGAGGCTCTCGCGCTGTGGGGCCGCATTGACGTTTGGATTAACAACGCCGGAACCACGTATTTCGCCCGTCTGGACGATGGCGACCTCGCAAAGCATCGACGCGTGATCGACACGAACCTGATCGCGCCGATGGTGGCGGCGCGACTGATTCTGCCGGTCTTTCGCCGGCAGCGTTCCGGCACTTTGATCAACATCGGTTCCGTCCTCAGCCAGATTGGGCAGACGTTCGTACCTGCCTACGTCATCAGTAAATTCGGCCTGCGCGG
>DASPNQ010000203.1:0-3168 GCA_035626435.1 Vicinamibacterales bacterium | reverse complement strand
ATCGGCGGCGCTGCGGAGGCGATCGAGCCACTTGGCCCCTTCCTGGCGGCCGCGGTAACCGACCTCCATCAGGCCCATACCCGCAAGGCGCCGCCACCGGCTGGCCGTCACTGCATGCGTGGTTGCGGTGTCCATGTTCCTGTCGTACGTGGCCGGACGGAGCGGTTGTAGATCTCGGCCCATGCCGGGCGGATTGCGTCCCAGGTGAAACGGGACGTCGACTGGAGCGCGTTGCGCGCGAACGTCCGCGCCCGATCCGGGTGATCGAGCATCCATCCGACAGCCGCGGCCATCGCGACCGGATCGAACGGCGGCACGATCAGGCCGCTGTGCTGGTGGCGAACCATCGATTCGATGTCGCCAGTGGGCGTCGAGATTACCGGCAGACCCGAGGCAAAGGCTTCGAGGATCGATACCGGCTGGTTATCCACCACCGACGCGTTCAGGAAGATGTCGGCCTCGTCGTAGAGGCGTGCCATGTTCGCGGGCGCGATCTTGCCGACGAACCGCACGCCGTCCAGGCGCCGGCTCTCGACGAGCAGGCGCAGCTGCGGCTCCAGGCTGCCGTACCCGGCGATCGTCAGCGTTGCATCCGGGATGCGCTCCTTGATACGCGCGAACGCCTCGATGATCACGTCGATGCGGTAGTGCGGCTCGAGGTTGCGCGCCGACAGCAGCCGCGGCGCGAGCGTACGGCGCTCACGATACGGGAAGCGCGACAGGTCGATGACATTCGGCACGACCTGCGCCTCGTGACCGTGCTTGGCAAAAACACGACGCAGGTATTCCGACGGTACGACGATCTGATGCGCGAGTTTCAACCACGGATGCACCAGCGCGCCCCAGTTGCTCAAATGATCGTCGGCCTCGCCGCTGTGGTAGTGCAGCACCACGTGCTTGCGCAGCGCGCGCCCGACGGTCATCGCCGGCACCGGCGCCAGCAGGAACGATGCGTACGAGGCGGAGAACACATGCACGACATCCGTCGCGGCCAATCGCGTCAGTGCCGGCAGATAGAGGGACTGGTTGACGATGGTGCGAATCCCCGGGTATTTGCGCAGCCACCGGAACGGCCGCGGAAACCGCGGATCGATGGGTACGAACGCCACCCGTCCACCGTCGGCACGCATCGCCTCGACGAGGCTGTGCGCCTGCACGCCCTGGCCGCCGATGATGTCCAGGCTGGCGGCGACGATCGCGACTCGCGGCTGTCTCATGCGAGCTCCGCGACCGGCTGGCGATTCGGCCGCGGCCGTTGCGCCTGCATGGCCGAGACGTCGCCGTCGATGAACCGCCGGCACCACAGCTCGAGGGACAGGATCGTCCAGAGTTGCAGATCCAGATCGCGCCCGCGGTCGTGCAGCGCCAGCAAGTGCTCGACGTACGAAAGGTTGAAGATGCCGCGTTGCTTTGCCGAGTCCGACAGCAGGACATCACGCGCAAACACGGCCAGATCCTTGCGCAGCCACCGTGCCAGGGGTACGGCGAAGCCCTGTTTCGGCCGATCGATGATCGTATCGGGCAACAGGCCCCGCACCGCCTTCTTGAACAGGTACTTGGTCGTGCCGTTCCGCAATCGCAGGTGCGCCGGGATCGTCGCTGCAAACTCGACCAGCCGATGGTCGAGCAGCGGCGGCCGGGCCTCGACCGAATGCGCCATCGTCATGCGATCGACCTTCGTCAGAATGTCCTGCGGCAGGTATGCGTTCAGATCGAAATGCTGAAGCGCGCCCAGCCAGTCGCCACCGCGCGCCTGCAATGTGCGGAAGGCGGGCGCGCAGAAATCGTGGCGTGCGACTTCCCGGTACGCGTCCGGCCGCAACAGCCGCTCGAGTTCTGACGATCGGAACAACATCGACGCGTCGAGATACCGTCGTGGGCCGTCGAGCGCCAGGTGTTGCAGGAACCGTTTGCCGGTGGCACCGTCCGGAAGCGCGTCGCCGATGCCGCCGGCAATGCGCCGCAGCGGCCGCGGCAGACGGTCGTAAACGCGCTCGCGGTCTTCCACGGCATAGCGGTCGTAGCCCGCGAATACTTCGTCGCCGCCATCGCCCGTCAACACGACCTTGACGTGGCCCGAAGCGAGACCCGACACCATGTAGGTCGGGATGGCCGACGTATCGCCAAAGGGTTCATCGAGGTACCAGGTCAGGTCCTCGACGATCCGGACAACGTCGGGGCGAACCACGAGCTCGTGATGGTCGGTACCGTAACGTGCGGCGACCTGGCGCGCGTAGCCGAGCTCGTCAAAGTTGGATTCTTCGAAGCCAATCGAAAACGTCTTGATGCGGTCGGGATGCTGCCGGGCCAGCGTGGCGACCACCGCGCTGGAGTCGACGCCGCCGCTGAGGAAAGCGCCAATCGGAACATCGGAGACGCGATGCAGCGCAACCGACTCTTCGAGCAGTGCGCGGAGCTGATCGACGAGCTGCGCTTCCGTCGACCGCGTATCGGCGTTGAACGACACGCTCCAGTAGCGCTTCGGCGTCAGCCGTTCACGGTCGCTCGCCACCGCGACATGTGCCGGTTCGAGCTTGCTGATGCCCGCAACGATGCTCGCTGACGAGGGCGTGGCCAGGAACGTGAGGAGGTGGCCAACCGCACCCCAATCGAGCGTCCGCTGAATGGCGGGAAACTGCAGAATCGGCTTGATCTCGGACGCGAAATACAGCCCGTCGCCGGTTTCCGCGTAATAAAGCGGCTTGATCCCAAGGCGATCGCGTCCGAGCAGTAGTTGCCGCGTCCCGGTGTCCCAAATCGCGAACGCGAACATGCCGCGCAGGTGCTCGACGAACTCGACACCGTAATCCTCGTAGAGGTGAACGAGGCACTCGGTATCGCTGTCGGTGCGGAACATGTGGCCGCGTGCCGCCAGGTGCGACCGCAGCGCCTCGTAGTTGTAGATCTCGCCGTTGAACACCACCCACACGGTCCGATCTTCGTTGGCGATCGGCTGGCTGCCGTTCGACAAGCCGATGATGCTGAGCCGCCGCATGCCAAGGCCGACTCCGTCCCCGATGTAGACGCCGTCGTCATCCGGCCCCCGGTGCGTCATCAAATCGCACATGCTGCGCACTTCGGTCTCGAAGACCGGCGCGCCCTCGCGTCTCAGGATTCCAGCAATGCCGCACATGGTGATGTCTCAGGAAGCAGTCGCGCGCAACAGCG
>DASPNQ010000202.1:0-9066 GCA_035626435.1 Vicinamibacterales bacterium | reverse complement strand
GGGATCGGTGGCACGGTCGCGCGACCCGGGATTACACGGCCGTAAGCCGCGCTTTCGTAACCCGCGCGCCTTGGCGATGTCCTATTACGACGGCTACGTCGATTACACCGGGCGCCTCAAGGGCTTTGGCGTCGTGAACCTCGACCAGGCGATGGGCAGCTACGACTGGCGGTTGACCACGCGGAACGTGTGGAAGGTCGAACAGATGCTGATCGACCTGCCGCATCGCAGGATCAGGTCGTCAAACCGCCGCTACCGGCGTCTGCTCGAACGATACAAGCAGTACCGCGCCACCCATGACGATCGCAAGCCCACCTACTATCGGGGCCGCGACAAGTGGGAACCGCTGCCACCAGAATTCTGACGCGAACCGCGACGGCTGGTCTGATATTGCCGCTCAGTCGAACCCGATTTTCAGGTCGGCGACGAGCGGCAGGTGGTCGGAGGCCATCAGCGTCAACCGGTCGCGCGGCATCGTCACCTTCACCACCTCGATCACGCCTTCGTAATAGATGTGATCGAGGTGCAGGACTGGAAAAAATCCCGGATAGGTTCGCCGGCGGCTCAGATGCTTGCTGAGGTCGATGCTTTGCAGGCGCTCGGCGAGGATGTCCTTGGCGATGCCCCTGGCCCATTCGTTGAAATCGCCGAGGATGATCTTGGGCCCAGGCACGCGGCGATCGTGGACGAGCGAGGCGAGCTTTTGCGCTTGAAAACGGCGCTCGAGCAGCGACGTGCCGAGGTGGACATTGTAGAAGTGAAGCGTGTCGTCCTCGCTCAGCGAGATGTCGACGCGCTGCACGCCGCGATGCTCGCAGGTTTTCCAGGTGAGGTCGTATTGCGCCTGGTGCTTGATCGGGAAGCGGCTCAACACGACATTGCCGAACAACGCGGTGCGCAGATGCCGCGTTGGCGCCATGACCCAGCCCATGCCCAGGGCGGCGCCGAGCTCGGCGGCCTGCCCGGCCTTGAGCGGGCTGGCGCCGACGACTTCCTGCAGCGCGATAATGTCGGCGTCGATGGCGGCGAGGACGCTGGCAATCCGCTCGAGCCGCGTCCGTCCATCGAGCCCCCGCGCGCGATGGATGTTATAGGTTGCCACGCGCACGTTGTGCGTGCGCTTCGCCGCGTCGGCCATCAGTCGAGATCGAAGCCTCGCAGCGGTTTCGACACCGGCTCCTTCTTGGCCTCCCGCAGCGCTTCTTCAAACCGCCTGGCCAGCGCATCGCCCTTGGTCTTTTCGTTCTGAAACGACTGCTCGAAGATCGCGTCGCGCTTGGCGGCCTGCTCGGCGAGAATCCGTTGCGCCTGATCGAGCTCCGGACGATCGGGATTCGGCGGCGCCTCGTGGCTGACAATACGGCCCAGGTTGAGATCCACCGTCAGCACCGCGCTGCAGCACGGACATGTCAATTCGCGTTCGCTGGTCAGCTTCGCCATCCTGACAGCTTACGACTTATTCACAGGAGAACAAAGTAAGCGAGATTAGTTTAGGTCTCGCTGTTCTTCCTTCTCCTGTACAGCTCTGGGTGATCGACGCGACGCAAGCCGTCACGTAGCAGAACGGAGTTGAAATTCATCAGCAGGCCTGACTGGCAGCCCGTCATTTTCAGGTAAGTGATGACTTGTGCCTGATGCACGGGCGCCAATTTTTCCACCGCTTTGATCTCGAGGATCACTGCGCGTTCGACGAGGAAATCCACTTCGAGATAGCCCGAAACAGGGACGTCCTTATAGATAATCGGGACCCGGACTTTCTGCTGGAACGACAGGCTCGCATTTCTCATCTCGGCGCTGAGACATTCGGCATAGACAGACTCCAATAACCCCGGACCAAGGACGCGGTGCACCTCGATGGCGCATCGAATGATGCGACTCGTGAGGTCTTCCAGCGGCGAATACGGTCGGATCACGCGCTCACTTTGGAGCACGATTCGGGCCTGCGGCGTTCTGGCGTGAATCAACGGGAACAACCGCGGCCGGTGGTAGAACCTGCAACCGGGCTGCGCTGCGACGGCGCAAAAATCACCACTCGATCCCGTCGCCCGGCCGTTCGTCCGAAAGTGACGAACGGTGGTTCGTGCCGGCGCGTCATCTAGAATCAAACGGATAGAAATTATTATTCGCTTTTTCTTCGCGTATCATTATTGACTGAGGTAGCTGATCCGTGGCTGATATTGACGACCTCTCTGCGCTACGTATCGAGCGCGAACCGCTCGATACCGGTCGCGGCAGGCGGTGGGTGAAGTGGCTGGCACTGCTGATTGTGGTTGGCGCCGCGGGTGGCGGAGCCTGGTATTGGCTCAACCGCGAGCGGCCGATTGCCGTCGAGGTCGCGACCGTCAACGTGCGTGCCGCGGGCACGCAAGCCTCGGTGCTCAACGCCTCCGGCTACGTCACTGCCCGACGCCGGGCCACGGTTTCGTCGAAGGTGACCGGCAAGGTGATCGAGGTGAACGTCGAGGAAGGCATGGCCGTGCGTGAGGGCCAGGTGCTGGCACGCCTCGATGATTCGACCTTGCAGGCCGCGCTGCGGCTGTATCGCGCGCAGCTGGAAGCCGCGAAACGCCAAATTCCGGAGACCGAGGTCCGCCTCGCCCAGGCGCGCGTGCAGTTGGAGCGTCAGGAACGGTTACGCAAAGAGGGCCTCAACACACCGAACGACATCGACAACGCGAAAGCAGAAGTCGACTCGCTGGTTGCGCGCATCGCATCCGCGCAGGAACAGGTCAAGGTGGCCGAAAGCCAGATCGCGATGCAGCAGACCGCGATCGAAGACACCGTGATTCGCGCGCCGTTCAGCGGCGTCGCCTTGTCGAAGGATGCGCAGCCGGGCGAGATGGTGTCGCCGGTGTCAGCCGGCGGCGGCTTCACGCGCACCGGCATCAGCACGATCGTCGATATGAGCTCGCTCGAGATTGAAGTCGACGTCAATGAAAGCTACATCAACCGCGTTCGTCCTGGGCAGCCGGTCACCGCGGTGCTCGACGCGTATCCGGACTGGCAGATCCCGGCCAACGTGATCACGCTGGTGCCGACGGCTGATCGCCAGAAAGCCACGGTGTTGGTTCGAATCGGCTTTCAGCAGCTGGATCCGCGCATCCTGCCGGACATGGGCGTCAAAGTGACGTTCCTGCGGGACGCCGACGCGGCGGACGCGCCGACCAGGCAGGCGGTCACGCTGGTCCCGCAGGCCGCAGTGAAAACCGAACACGGCAACAGCTACGTATTCGTCGTGAAGCAGAACACCGTCGAGCGGCGCGCCATCAAGACCGCCGGCACCGATGGTGATCGGCTCGAAGTCGTGGCGGGGCTCACGGGTGGCGAACAGGTCGTCATTTCTCCGCCGCCAGAGCTCGCCGAAGGCAGATTGATCGAGGTCACACCATGAGCGCACTCGTCCGGATCAACAACGTTCACAAGTCGTTCACGCGCGGCAGCGAGCGCATCGAGGTGCTCAAGGGCGTGACGCTGGACATCCCGCAGGGCGATTTCCTCGCGCTGATGGGGCCGTCGGGCTCGGGCAAGACGACGCTGCTGAACCTGCTCGGCGGGCTCGACACGCCAACGTCCGGCACCGTCGAGATCGGCGGCACCAACATCGGCGCGTTGTCGGGCGGACAACTGTCGCGATGGCGGTCACACCACATTGGCTTCGTGTTCCAGCTCTATAACCTGCTGCCCGTGCTGACGGCGGAGCGCAACGTCGAATTGCCGCTGCTGCTCACGAAGCTGTCGAAAGCGGAACGCATGAAGCGCGTCGCCATCGCCCTCAAGGTCGTCGGCCTGTCGGAGCGCGCCAAGCACTACCCTCGACAGCTGTCGGGTGGCCAGGAACAGCGCGTCGGCATCGCCCGCGCCATCGTCACCGACCCGACACTGCTGCTCGCGGACGAGCCGACCGGCGACCTCGATCGCAAAGCCGGCGACGAGATCCTCGATTTGCTGCACGCTCTCAATCGCGACCACGGCAAGACCATCGTGATGGTCACGCACGATCCGCGCGCGGCGGAGCGCGCGCGCCGGACCCTGCATCTCGAGAAGGGCCAGCTGATGGAGCAAGGAGTGATGGCGTGAAGTTCTTTCCATTGCTGTGGAGCAGCTTGTGGCGGAAAAAAGTCCGCACCATCTTCACGCTGCTCGCCGTGTTCGTCGCGTTCGTGCTGTTCGGCCTGTTGATGACGATCCGCACCGCCTTCTCGTTCGGGGTCGAGATTGCCGGGCTCGATCGGCTGGTGATCATTCACAAGGTCAGCCTGATCATGCCGCTGCCCATTTCGTATCAGGAGCGGCTGCGCGCCACCGAAGGCGTCGAACTGGCGTCCCACCAGTCGTGGTTCGGCGGCGTCTACCAGGATCCGGCGAATTTTTTTGCGCAGATCGTCGTCGATCCGGAACCGTTCATGAAGATCTATCCCGAGTTCACTATCTCGCCCGAACATCAGAAGGCCTGGCTTGCCGATCGCCAGGGCGCGATCGTCGGCGTCGATTTGATGCGCCGATTCAACTGGAAGGTCGGCGATCGCATTCCGATCGTCGGCACGATCTGGCAGCCCAAACAGGGCCAGGTCTGGGAGTTCAACATCGTCGGGACCTATGACGGCGAGGCCGGTGTCGACAAGACGCAGTTCTTCTTCCGCTACGACTACCTGAACGAGAATCGCCGCCAGGGCGACGGGCTGGTCGGCTGGTACGTCGTCAAGATCAAGGACCCGTCGCAAGCGCAGCAGATGGCGGCCACGTTCGACAGCATGTTCGCCAACTCGTCTGCCGAAACCAAGACCACGACGGAGAAGGGGTTCGTCGAAGGCTTCGCAAAGCAAATGGGCGACATCGGCGCGATCATGGTCGCGATCCTGGTGGCGGTGCTGTTCACGATGCTGCTGGTGGCGGCGAACACCATGGCGCAGTCGGTCCGGGAGCGCACCAGCGAGGTCGGTGTCCTCAAGACGCTGGGCTTCTCGAACACGTCGATCCTCGCGATGGTGCTCGGTGAATCGTTGTTGATTGCGATCCTCGGCGGCGCGCTGGGTCTGGGCGTCGCCTGGGCGATTGTTCAGAACGGCGATCCGACCAATGGCATGCTGCCGATCTTCATGCTGCCGACCCGCGACGTCTGGGCCGGCGCCGCGCTGATCGTCGTGCTCGGGCTGGTCGCGGGCCTGTGGCCGGCGGTCAACGCCATGAACCTGAAAATTACCGACGCGCTGCGAAGGAGCTGAGCGCCGACGCTCAGAAGGCACGGCATCATGAATTTCATCACTCAAACGTTTGCGGTCACCATGCTGAACCTGCGGACGATTCCGCAGCGTCTGGGCTCGTCCGGCGTCGCGATCATCGGCATTGCCGGCGTCGTCATCGTGCTGGTGTCGGTGCTGTCGATCGCGCAGGGCTTCTCCGCCGCCATGGAGGCGTCGGGCTCGCCGGTACGGGCGCTCGTCATGCGCAGCGGCGCGGACAGCGAAATGACGAGCGGCCTCAGCGGCGTCGAGATCGACATCATCAAGCAGGCTCCGGGTCTGCGCCGCGATGGACAGACGCCGCTGGCATCGGCGGAGCTGTATGTGATCATCGACATCCCGAAGATCACCACCAACACGTCGGCGAACGTGCCGATGCGGGGTATCCAGCAAGCCGGCACCGCGCTGCGCGAAGAATTTTCGATCGCTGAAGGCCGCATGTTCGAGTTCGGCACCAACGAGGTAATCGTCGGCCGCGGCGCCAGCGTGAATTTCAAGGGTCTGACAGTCGGCAGTACGGTTGTTTCAGGGCAGAACACATGGACCGTCGTCGGACTCTTCGAGACGGATGGCAGCGTCGCCGAGACGGAGATCTGGTGTGATGCGCGCGTACTGCAGGGCGTCTATCGCCGTGGCAACACCTTTCAATCGCTGCTGGCGCGGCTCGACTCGAGCGACAGCTTCAACACCTTCCGCGACTGGCTCACCGCCAACCCGCAGCTGAACGTCCAGGTCCGCCGCGAAGCCGACTATTACGCGCAGCAGTCGCGCGCCTTGACGTCGCTGATCGAGACGGTCGGCTTCGGGATCGCCATCCTGATGGGGATAGGCGCGGTCTTCGGCGCCATCCTGACGATGTACACCGCGGTGTCCACACGGTCGCGAGAGATCGCCACGTTGCGCGCACTTGGCTTTAATACCACCTCGGTCGTCGTATCTGTGCTCGCCGAATCGCTCGCCCTCGCGGCCATCGGCGGCGTAATCGGCGGGGTGCTGGCCTACGTTGGCTTCAACGGCTATCAGACGTCGACGATGAATTTCTCGACGTTCAGTCAGGTCGCGTTCGCGTTCCAAGTGACGCCACAATTACTCGTAATGGGATTGACCTATGCCCTGATGATGGGGCTGGTCGGCGGCTTATTTCCGGCGCTGCGGGCCGCCCGTTTACCGATCCCCTCTGCTTTGAGAGAGTTATAAGCCTGAGCTGGACAGCAGCGATACCACGCCCAGCGCCCTTGAACAGGCGCGGGGTTTGCACTTTGACCAGCATGAAGCTGCCATACCTCGGCCTGATCGTCGCGTTGGTCTTCGCCCTTGTTCCGAGTCCTGCTCAGGCGCAGGGGGATTTCATCAAGGACAAGGTCAAGAGCCTGATCGAAAAATCAGGTGTCTATGTCTCGGCGAGCTCGCGCACGTCGATCGACAACGACGTCAACATGGGCCCGAGCATCGGCATCGGCTACGGCACCGCCGGCGCCAAGCGCACCGGCGTGAAATTTCCCCTCAGCTTTTCGGGATACAGCGGCGACCTGCAAACCACCGAGGGTGCGGATTTCGGCCGCGTCAGCGCCAAACAGCTGCTTGCAGGTGTCGGCTATCAGTGGGTGCGGGGCAAGATGGTGTACGGTGCGCAGTTCACAGCCGGTTATTCCTTCAACAACGCGACCATCGACGCCAACGCGCCGGCGGTCTTCAGCGCGGTGCCGCCGCTCCGCATCGACGTCAGCAACTCATTCGTGATGAAGCCGCAGGTGAAAGCCGAATATTTCCTGCATCACAAGGTGAGCCTGCGCACGCAACTCAGCTACACCTATACGGACCCGCAAGTTGTGGTGACGACGGCGAACGAGACGTTCACCGATGAATGGCGGCCCCACCACGTGCAGATCGGTGTGGCGATGGGCATATTCCCGTTTAGAAAACGGTAGCTAGCTTTCCTCTTCGAACTCTTCTTCTTCGGCGGGGTTGAAGCGCGTCGAAGGACGCAGCGCTTCGCGGTAGTCGTAAAGCGGCAGACCCGACACGTGACGCGGGTTCATGCAGCCCGTTGACTTGGCTTCGAGCACCACCAGCACCGGACTACCGGCCGCGCGATCCTTGTCGCCTTCGCGGAACGACAGCCGGCAGCCGCAGGCAAGACGCGCGCGCTCGAAACCTTTCAACATGGTGCGTCGATCATAGATCAATCCATCAGCGCCACGACCTCTTTTTCGAACACGGCTTTCGGTGCAATGCCCATATGTTTGCGGCACACCTTGCCGTCCTTGCTGATGATGAACGACGCGGGAATGCCCCAGATCGGGCCGTACGCATCCTGCACGTCTTCGCGACCCTCGCCGAGCAGAATCGGATAGTTCATCTTGTACTCGGCGGCGTACTTCTTCGCGAGTTCCGGCGTATCGTCGACCGAGTAGCCGATGATCGTCAGCTTGTCGCGGTATTTCTCCTGCAGCTCGACGAAGCCGGGAATCTCCGCCTTGCATGGGCCGCACCAGGTCGCCCAGAAGTTCAGGAGGACGACCTTGTTCGGATCGCGGAACGACGCGAGCGACACTTCCTTGCCGTCGAGATCTTTGAGGGTGAAATCCCAGTTCGCGGTCTTCGCGTCCGCCATGCACGCCGGCGTCGCGCTGGACGCCGGGTCGTGTGACGAGGCCGGCGTCATCGATGCGCTGGCGCTCGCTGATCCCGCTTCTTCATTCGGCGACCACACGAACGGAATCGCGATCGCGAGCAGCGCGATCGCCGTCGCGGTCACCGCGATCGTGCGCATCTTGTTCGACGGGCCGGCGACCGGCGCGGTCTCGGGAGCGTGAGTGTGGTCTTGCTGGTCCATACGCTATTTTGCCTCAGTACGCGCAGCAGGCGCCATGCGCGAGTGCCGGTCCGCACACAGCAGCTGGCGATCGGCATGTGCTCGCGCTCGCCGCGCGATCCGTTGGTTCGAACCGCGGCTCTGGATCCGCGAGACGCGACGGACTTGAAATGACAAACAGAGACATCGGCTTGTCGCTGAAACGTCACGTTTCATGTGTCGCGCTGATCGTCTTCAACTCCCGCCCAACATCGAAATCTCGAGGCACCCGCGACCACGCCGAGCACACGATTTTCTAACGCCGCAGCTTGTCGCGCCGCGCGCTCCCAATCGTGCCGCCGCCTGTTGCTGGTTATCAGGCGCCATGGTTATCAGGTGCCTGGTTATCAGGTGCCAGGTACACTCCAACCACGCTGGTGTTAGGTGCCAGGTACACTCCAACCATGCGGTTGTTTGGGGCCAGGTACAGTTCAACCGCTGCCCTAATAACCCTATCGAACTGTGGCGGGCCCCCAGCAAAACGCGGGCGAATCGTCCCTGGCGCGCCGCAACATGCGCGCGAACTGTATCTGGCCCCCAAGAACCAGGTGGTTGGAGTGTACCTGGCACCTGAGAACCGCGTGGTTGGAGTGTACCTGGCACCTGATAACCGCGCGGTTGGAGTGTACCTGGCCCCGCCCAACCGGGGCGTGTCCGCGTTACGAGTCAATCGCTGCGGCGGGCTCAGGGCGACTACACCAATTCGCGCAGACGACGCCGCCCGGTCACCTTCAACCAGCCGTGCGCCGACGGTCTTGCGTTCGTCGAAGATGCAGAAATCAGGCGGTCTCTTGAAGGAATCGCTTTGTCGAATCCTGGTTGCCATGTGTTTAGAACGAGCAGGTCTGCGGTGAGCGATCCCCGGCGCCCGGCAACGGGCGTCCCAACTAGAGGACGAGACATGACGGATCGAATCTTGCTCCCCTGCGCCTTCGGCGGCCCGGATTCAGTAAGATGCTGCAAGGAGTCCCT
>DASPNQ010000201.1:0-61435 GCA_035626435.1 Vicinamibacterales bacterium | reverse complement strand
TCCGGCAGCGAGCGGTGACCTGAAACCGCCCTCACCGCGGCCGCCCGGCCCGCCGCAGCTCAATGCGGAACGTCATGCGATGTTGAAAGCCGAGGGCGTCGCGGTGGCGATCGAGCCGAATATCGGCGAGCACGGCACCGTGTTCGTGACCGGCCGGGACATGGGCGCCAATGCCGTCCCGTCGATCGTGCTGGCGTCCGAGCACTACAACCTGATCGTGCGGATGCTGCAGCAGAAGCTGCCCGTCAAGGTCGCCGTCGAAATTCAGTCGACGTTCAACGAAGAGGATCGCAACGCGTATAACGTCATCGGCGAGATTCCCGGTACCGACAACGCCATCAAGGACGAGATCGTCATGGTCGGCGCGCACCTCGATTCCTGGCATACCGCGACCGGCGCCACCGACAACGCCGACGGTTCGGCGACGGTGCTCGAGGCGATGCGTATCCTGAAGGCGCTCAACATTCGTCCGCGCCGCACCATCCGCGCGGCGCTATGGGCGGGCGAGGAACAGGGACTGCTCGGCTCGAGAGCGTACGTGCAACAGCATCTCGCCGGAGACCGCAACAAGGCCGCGCGCGACAAGTTTTCGGTCTACTTCAATCTCGACAACGGCTACCCGCCAATCAGCGGCTTCTATATGGAAGGCAACGATCCGGCGCGGCTGATCATGGCGGAATGGTTGAAGCCGATGGCGAGCCTCGGCGCCATCATGCCGTCACCGGGACACATCGGTGCCACCGATCACCTGTCGTTTCTCGACGTCGGCGTCCCTGGTTTCCAGGCGGTGCAGGAGTACGTCAACTACGACGTGCGCACGCACCACACCAACGTCGACACGGCGGAGCGCATCGAGCCGAACGCGCTGAAGCAAGCGTCCACGGTGACGGCGGCGATCCTGTATCAGGCGGCGATGCGCGAGGGGACGTTTCCCAAACCGGCGCCGAAGCCGGCCAAGGCAACGAGCAGCCAAGAGCGCTGACCACGAACGACACGAGATAGTCACCGGATCGCCTCGAGTCCTTCGATGATTTCGTGATTTCGTGTCAGTATTTCGTGTCATGCGTACCGGTTCATACGTCAACGGCAAGTGGTACCATCCGGCGTCGGCTCAGATCACCAGGAACGTCAATCCTGCCGACACATCGGATGTCATCGCCGAATTTCCGCTGGCGACGGCGGCCGACGTTCGGTCGGCGATCGATGCCGCCGTCGCCGCGCAACCGGCATGGCGGAAGACGCCGGGACCGGAACGGGGCCGCGTGCTGTGGCGCGCCGCAGACATCGCGCGCCGCCGTGTCGACGAGATCGCGCAGACGCTGACGCGCGAGGAAGGCAAGATCCTCAAGGAGGCTCGCGGCGAAGTGCTGAAAGGCATCTCGCTGCTCGAGTACTACGCGGGCGAGGGGTTTCGCATGCACGGCAAGACCCTCCCGTCGGAGTCGCGCGATACCTTCACCTATACCGTTCGCCAGCCGCTCGGCTGCGTCGGACTGATTGCACCGTGGAATTTCCCGTGGGCGATTCCGGTCTGGAAGAGCGCGCCCGCGATCGTCGCCGGCAACGCCGTGGTGTTCAAGCCGGCCGAACTCACGCCGGCCACCTCCGCGCTGCTCGCCGAGATTTACGAGGAAGCCGGCCTGCCGGCAGGTGTCTTCAACATGGTCGTCGGCCGCGGCTCGGTGGTCGGCGACGCGATGGTGGCCGCGCCCGAGCTGAAGGCCATCTCGTTCACGGGATCGAACGCCGTCGGCAACGCGCTCTACGTGAAAGCGGCGCAACGCGGCGCAAAAGTGACGTGCGAGATGGGCGGAAAGAACGCCGTGATTGTCATGCCGGACGCGGATCTGGAGAAGGCGGCTGTCGCCATCCACGGCGGAGCCTTCGGCTCGACCGGCCAACGCTGCACCGCGACGTCGCGCGTGATCGCGCATCCCGACATCAAGTCCGCACTCGTCGACCGGCTGGTGGCCATGGCCGAGAAGATCAGGCTCGGTCCCGGTCTCGATCAATCCTCCGACATGGGACCATCCGTCGACGACAAGCAATGGTCGACCGTGATGGATTACATCGCCGTGGGCAAATCCGAAGGGGCCCGCCTGCTGACCGGCGGAAACCGGCCCGATGCCTTGAAGCACGGCTTCTTCGTCCAGCCGACGATCTTCGACGGGGTCGAGCCGACGATGCGCATCTTCCAGGAGGAGATCTTCGGACCGGTCCTGTCGGTGGCGACCGCGCGCAATCTCGAAGAGGCATTGACGTTTGCCAACGCGGTCGAGTTCGGGCTGACGACGTCGATCTTCACCGAAAACATCTCGAACGTGATGAAGTTCATCGAGGATGTCGAGACCGGCATGGTGCACGTCAACGAGCCCACGGTTGGCGGTGAAGCGCAGCTGCCGTTCGGCGGAATGAAGTCGACGGGGGTTGGTGAGCGGGAGATGGCGGAAGAAGGTCTCAATTTCTTCACGGAAATCAAGACCGTCTTCATCAACTATTCGGGGTCTGCGGAACGATCGCTGACGCGGTGACGTCCGGCATTCGGGTCTTGGAGCGGGGTCGCGACGCGGCCGGCTCCACCTTCACGTTCACTTCACGTGAACAACGATGTCCTTATAGGTATTCAGCGCACCGTCTGACGCCAGGCAGCGAATCGTGTACTGACCCGGATCCTCGAACGTCACGTTGACCTGGTAGCGGCCGTCCGGCGGAATCGCCGGGGCCATCCAGCGCGGCGCCCATGGCGAGTTCGCACCGACGCGCGTGTCTTCCCACACCTTTGCCTGCCGCGGCGAAAAACTGACGCGGCCCTCGCCGCGATACACAAAGCACGAGTGACGCAGGCCGGTCTGGCTGCCGACGGTGATCGCCGATGGCGGCCGTTGCGTGGCCGGATCGAAAGTCAGGGTGCCGCGGGGCACGGGCGCCGGCGGCGTTGAATTGGTGGCGCGCGCGCGCGCCGCGGCAATGCGCTCCGCTTCGCGCGAGTCCGGACCAAAGCGCGGGCGTGGCACACCGTCGTCCTTGGCGATCGCGACCAGGGTCAGCGGCTGGCCGACCTGAGCGCGGCGCTCGCCGGTGTCGATCGTGAGCTCCGGCGCGACGTTGGCGCGAATCGCCGGGCTGCTGATGCCGGCACCCAAAGCGCCTTGCTCGGATGCCTGGACGATGTTGTCGACGAGCGAGTCTTCACGAAGGGTGGCGTAGGCGCGCTCCGTCTTGCCGCGCGTCGTCAGGGTCCAGATCAGTTCCTTGTCGCCCCAGTCCTTCGGCACCCGCACTTTGAACACGAAGCGGTTGCGGCGCGGCAGGAAGCGCGTCGGCTGCCCCTGATCGGGCGGTCCCGGCGAGATGTTGTTGTCCGGACCGATCGGGATGTTCAGCTCTTCTTCCCAGTTGCGGTTCATGTAGCCGAACATCATGTTGAACGACCCGTCGTCGTTCTTCTCCCAGCCCTCGAAGGCGGGCGACACGTTCTGGCCGCTGTTGTAGGTGAGCATCTGCGAGCTCGCGCTTTGATACGCGAGCCCGACGAGCAGTACCGAGCAAACTAATCGACGCATTACTTTTTAACTTTTAACTTTTAACTTTTACTGGGGCTTTGCCGTTTGCGGCGGCGGAATCACGTTGCACAACGGACAGCCGATGATCACGTCGGGCCGATTCGGGCCGAGGCGTTCGCGGCGTTTGGCCATCTCTTCCTGGAATTCCGCGTCGGTGAGCGGCATGATCTGGCCGAGGTCGATAAACATGTTGGCGATCGACCGGTTGCCTGACCCCTGCCAGTTCCGCGGATCGGGAATGTTCTTGTTGTTGGGCGTGTTGTCCATGTAGCCGATGATGTGCAGGATGGTGCCGCGCGGCAGGATCGGCGCGTAGTCGTCCTGATACTCGTACTGGCGCACCCAGTTGTGATCGTAGCCGGCGCAGGTCAGGGTCTGGATGTTGAAGCCCCAGATAGCTTCGAGGCACATCCGCTGCCCCGGTGCGTGCAAGTGCGGCTCGAACGTGACGATCTTCGCCGGCTGCTGCAGCACTTCATACGCGTGCAGCTGCTGGTTCGCCTCGTTCGGCTTGATATCGATATCGAGCGCGTTCGCGAGGTTGTGCAGCGTGGTGCGCTTCTTCGGCTTGTAGCCGACCGGATGGAACTTGAACCCGAACAGCAGCTTCGACTTCACATCCGAGCCGCCGGCGTGCAAGTGCGCCGACTGGTAGATGATGCTCGACCCCGCTTTCAGCAGGCGGCCGGCATCCTCGTCGAAAATGTCGGCGTTGCGGCCGACCTCGTGGACCGGCCAGCCGACCGCGCCGTCTGTGACGGACGCGTCGATTGGATCGCCCGTCTCGTCGACCGGTGCCGTCGCCCAAATCAAGTGGTGCCACACGTAACGCTGACCGACCGTCTGGCGGCCTGACTCGTTCGAGAAGTTGTTGACCTCGCGGATTTCAACCGACTTGACGTAGCGGTCTTCGGTGATCGGCAATTTGGTCGGCGGGAACTCGCCCCACCAGTCCGGCGAGTTCGCTTTCACGAGAATCTCGGGACTCTCGACGATCAAATCTGGTTCACCGGCGTGCCAGGAGGCGCCGCTCGGGAACTCCAGCGGCTTCGGCATGTCCGCGGGATTGCCGCGCGGCGCGCCGCTGTCCGCCCACTTCGCGATCTTGGCGATCTCTTCGTCGCTGAGCGACGGGTCGTTCTTGTAGTGCTGAATGCCGATGTTCTTCTCGATGTACCACGGCGGCATCGCGCCGGCCTTGTCGCGAATGGCGGTGCGCGCCTTCATCGAGCGCGCCCACGGCCGCGCCTCCTCGTAGGTGAGGAGCGACATCGGCGCAACCTGTCCGGGCCGATGGCAGTTCTGGCAGCTGCGCTGCAGGATCGGCGCTATGTCCTTGGTGAACGTCACCTCGGGCATCGCCGCCGGGTTGGCCCCCTGTTGAGCGGTGACCGCCGTCCCGAGCAGGGCTGTCGCCGCGATGAAGACCAGCGCAAAATACTTGCGAACCACCATTTGTACTCCTTGGATTCCCGTTTGGGGAGCAGTCATTTTACGCCCCTACTGCCGCAGAAGTGCCGTGCCATTTCGCTTCGGGACCTGCCCTACAGGTATACGGGCAATTTCCCTCAAAGTTGCAGTATCCACGACACTTACGGCGTTATCTCCGGCTGCCGCCGAGTATACGAACTTACCGTCCGGCGTGAAGGTGACCCATTCGGGGTGCTGGCCCACGTGCACGCTGCCGAGCGGCTTGAGGCTCGGAAGCTCGTATGCATAGAGCTGCGAGTACCACTTGCTCGTCGCAAACAGCTTCTTGCCGTCGGGGGTCACACCCAGTCCATGCGCGGGCGCGCCTTGCAAGCCTTGAGTGTGCTTGTGTTCGCCGGACACGTCCGCCATCGGCACGCGCATCACCTCTTTGCGCTGCGTGAAGTCGACGACGGCGATGCCGTGGTAGTCCGAGAGTTGCACGAAGATCCGCGACGTCGATCCGTCGGCGGCGCGCTCGAACGCCATCGGCCGGATGCCCGCGGACATCGGCAGCTCCCACGCGATCTCCTCAGTCGCCTGATCGATCACCGTGATCATGCGGCCGGGAATCGATCCCGACACGACATGCCTGCCGTCCGGCGTCACATAAACATTGTGGATCGCGCCCTTGACCGGAATGGTTTTCGCGCGCGTCAGGGTGGCCGTGTCGATCACGTCAACGGCGCCGGGCGCCTGCGCGATGCCGGCATACACGCGTGTGCCATCGTTCGAGATCGCGATGTTGTTGGGGCGCCCGCTGAGCGGCACGCGTGCAATCACCGCAAAGGTCTGCGCATCGACGGCATCAACCGTATGGCGCGATTCGTTCGTGAAGTAGAGCCGCGTCCCGTCGGGGGCCGCGGTCACGCCGTGCGGCACCTCGATATCGCCAATCACGCCGACCACCGTATTGGTAGCCGGATCAATCACATGAATGTTGTCGCCGGCCGCGTTCGTCTGGATAATTCGCGCGGTGCGCGAACTGCCGAGTGACGATGCGAGCGTGGCGCCGTTGACCCAGGCCTCGAGCACCTTCCAGTCGGGATCGCTTTTCGTCAGCCAGTGCTGGCCGCCGCCATGGAACACGTCCCCGCCCGCGGCGCGAGCCAACGGGTGGCGCAGCAACGGACTGGCGGCGGGGCTGCCCGGGACGACCTTCGACTTCGCTGCTTCGAAATTCTGGCGCGACTGCTCCTCCGTCCACGTCGTGGCGCCCTCGGGCAGACGCTGCAACCGCAATGTCGCGCTGCCGGCGTGGCAGGTCACACAGCGAGCTCGCCCGTCGCGTTTTTCGAGGAACAGCGGTTCGACGCGGGCCTTGTAGAACTCGTAATCGAGGACCGGCGTCGCCGATGGCTGCGCCGGTGGTTGACCAAGCAGTGCCGCAAGCAACAGTTCCAGCATCGAAACCTCCATCCCGCCTTACGTCCCACCGGCGTGCCCGACCCCATCCTTCGGGATTTTGAGCGGATTCTAGCGCAGCGGCCGCTTTTGCCGCCCGCGGCGCGGCTCAGTCGGGATACGATTACCGTTTTCGCGGCCCCCGGCGTGCGGACGTTGCCGTTGGGACCGAAGGCGGACCCGTGCATCCTGACCTCCAAGAAGCGATCGATTTTCACGAAGCCATTCTCGCGGAAGGCGCCAAGGCGCTCGTCGGTTACCAGCAGCCGAAGATCCTCGCCAATCTCGTGCTGTTGTCGGAGATTCCGACGACCTACGACAAGAAGGAACAGCGGCAGGTCAACTCCGGAAACCTGCTGCTGCGCGGCGTCCCGGGCGTCGGCAAGACCTTCTTCGGCGTCATCCTCGCGGCGATCAGCGATGCCAAGTTCGCCCGCATCCAGGGCCGCGCCGATCTGCAGCCGACCGAAGTGGTCGGCTTCCAGATGATCAATCCGGCCACCGGCGAGCTGACCACCGAGATCGGTCCGCTCGCCGAAGCCGAAGTGATCCTGCTCGACGAGATCAACCGCATCCCGCTGAAATCGCAGAGCGCCTTCCTCGAAGGCCTGCAGGACCGCACCGTTACCGTCGGCAAAACCACCTACGAGCTGCCCGCGTTCAATTTCGCGATCGCCACGATGAATCCCGTCGAGCTCGGCCAGGGCACGTTCCCGCTGTCCGAAGCGGCGACCGATCGCTTCGCGATCATGGTGAACATCGGCTACCTGCCGCCGGAAGAAGAGCGCAAGCTGGTGAACTTCGACTTCAAGCAGGTGCGCCTCGGCAACCTGATGAAGAAGGAGCGCATCATCCAGCTGCGCGCCGCGATCACCGAGCACGTGTTCCTGCACGAGCGGCTTGGCGACTACGTGCAGCGGCTCGTCGCCAATACGCGGCCCTACAATCCGGACACCGATTGGCTGCGGCACTCGCCGTCGGAGCTCGTCGAAACCGGCGTCGATCTCGGCGCGTCGCCGCGCGCGATCATCGTGTGGGGCCGGCTGGCCAAAGTCTGGGCGCTGCTGGTCCGCCGCCGCGACGAGGTCTATCCCGAAGACATTCAGGACCTCGCGCAGTACGTGCTCGGGCACCGGCTGTGGCTCGGACCGCATGCGGCCAGCCATGGCCTGACGACCGACGCCGTGGTCAAGGACGTCATCGACAAGACGCCGATTCCGTGAGCACCATGAACGCCCGTCGACTCGTCGACCGGCTTGGCCGGCCGCACACTCGCTCATCCTTCGGCGTCGCTCAGGATGACCCCGGGGCTGTCGAACGGTCAGGTGGGTTCGCGTGAGGACACGCGAACAAGAAGTCGAGCCGCTCATCAACCTGTCGGAGATTTCCGAGGTCGAGCTGCTGATTCTCAAGAGGATGCGGGAGTTCACGATCGGCGAACACTCGAGCATGTTTCACGGCACGGGTTTCGACTTCGTCGGGCTGCGCGACTGGCAGGCCGGGGATCGCTTCGAACACATCGACTGGCCGCAGTCCTCGCTGACCAACTTCAGCCCGCTGGTCGTGCGCGAGTTCGAGCAGCCGACGACGTCGAGCGTGATCATGGTGGTCGATCGATCGGCGTCGACTCGCTGCGGCGCCAACACCGGCAAGGACAATCGCGGGCTGCAAATCGCCACGCTGATCGCGCGCGCCGTCGCCACCATCGGCATGTCGGCGGTGTTCTTCCAGGATTCGATCGGCATGATCACGTTCGACGAGGGACTGCGGCACCTTGGCGCGGTCCGTCCGCGGATCGGCAAGGGCCAGGTGATCCATTGCCTGGACGCGTATCAGCACGGCCATGGCCTGCAGGACATCCGCAACGTCGGCAGCCTCAGCGCCACGCTGACCGGATTCTCCCGGAAGACCGCCATGATGCCGGTGATCTCGGATTTTCTGTTCGATGAGGCGCCGGACCTGCTGCGCGATCTGCGGCAGGTCAACAACGTCCATGACGTGTTCGTCATGATCGTCGACGCGACCTTCGCCTTCGAGCTGCCGCGGGTCTCGGCGGGCTGGATCGAGGTCTACGACGTCGAGACCGGCCGGACCCGCATGATGTCCAGGCGCGAGCTGGCCAGACAAAGCGAGCGGGTGCGCGCCTGGCAGGACGAAGTGGCGCGCCAGGCCAAGGACAACGACCTCGATGTCGTGCGCCTGTCGGTCGATCAAGTGAAGTTCGACGTCGCTCTCGTGGAGTGGGTCGCGGAGCGGCGCTTACGCCGCCGCAAGTAAAAACACATTTATGAAGACAGCATTCGTAATCGCGTTGATGGTGATGAGCGGGACGCCGGCATTCGCTCAGGCGCCGGCCGCACGGCCCCAGCCGGCGGTCGACATGGTCGAAGTGGAGCCGATCAAGTGCTGGTGGCGCACCTCGACCAGCGCCGTCCGCATGGCGGAATCGTTCGGGCTGACTCTCACGTGCGCCGTGGTCGAAACCGACACCAACAAGGTCGTCGCGGATTTCTCGAAGCTCGATCCGACCGTCGTGCAGTTGCCGCCGTTCGAGGTGCTCGGCGGTACCCACGCCGGCGACATCGTCGTCCCCGGCCGGCGGTTTTTCCAGTACGACTACCGCCTGCGGCTGATCGCCGAGGACGCGTTTGGCGCGGACGTGCCGATTCCGCCGCTGGAGGTGTCGTACCGGATCGAGAGCACGGTCGCGGGCGGCGGCACCGCGCAGGGCATGGAGCAGTCGTACGCGATGCCGCGCGCGACGGTGCGCGTGCTGTCGGTGGTTCCCGACGACGCGACGGATATTCGCGAAGCGGCGGCGACGCAGTTCACCGCGATCGAGAACCGCGATTCGCGCGCCAATCTGCTGCAGACGATCGCGACGGTGTTGTTCGGTCTCGCGGCGGTCGTCGCAGTGGTGATGCTGGTCGGCATGCTGCGGCGCAAGAAGCCGGTGGCCACGACCGCCCACGCGCACCTGCCGCCACGAACCATTCTCGCAGCGGCCGCGAAAGAGCTCGACGAGGTCCAGCGTGCCAGCCGCGGCGGCTGGTCTGCGGAGCTTGCCGGCCGCGCTCTGGCCGCGGCGCGGATCGCCGGCGCATATGCCACGGGCCGCGCCATCGGGCAGCGGCCTGCCAAGCCCGGCGAAAGCGCGGTTGATGGTGTGCTTAGGGTGCGCGCGTTTGGCCGCGGCGAGGTTTACGTATCAGGCGCCGCGACGCCTGAAACGACTTCGCGAGTACCCGGGCTGTCGGACGCCCTCCGCGCGCTGACCGTCGCGCGCTACGGCCGCGCTGAACAATTCGATTCCACGTGCGACGATGCCTTGCAGACGGCGATCCGTGTCACCAGGGAGCAACGGTCGGCACACTCGCTCGTGAAAGAGTGGCTGGCCACGTTCAAGGCCAACGCGATCGACCTGCGCAAGAAAGTCTGGTCGTAAGCACCCGGCCTATCCGACGATGCGACTGATTACCGACGTGCGCGCGCTGGTCGAGTCCACCTGGGCCGAGTGGAGCGAGCTGCGTCTGGAGCGCCTGCTCTATTCGGAATCGGCGGCCGCCCGGCAAGTGCTGATCGCGCTGATGGGGCTCGCGGCGATCTTCATGATCATCCGCGCGTTCGGCAATCGCAATCCCGGCCACCATCGCATGGCGCTGCCCGCGATCGTCAAGACGTCGGGATGGTCGCGCGCGTCGCTGTCGCGGCACGGCGCGCTGATGCTCGCGTTGGCCGGCCTGCCGTTCTTCGTGATCGCGCTCGCCGATCCGCGGACGTCGCTGACGCGGTCGGAAACCACTTTCCCGGGCAGACGCATCGCGCTGCTGATCGACGCGTCCTCGAGCATGTTGTCGGCCCTGCCATCGAACAAGCTGGCGAAGGGCGCGCCGAACAACGCGGCGTTCTTTACCACCGTCGGCGCGGCGCGCTACTTCATCGAGCAGCGGATGGCAGGGAAATACCGCGACTTGATGGGGTTGATCGAATTCGGCGACGACGCCTATGTCATCACGCCATTCACGACCGACTACGAGAACATCCTGCTCAGCACGGCGTTGATCGGTGACTGGAACGAGTTCATGGCGTTCCCCGATCAGGGCACCGTTGTGGCGAGAGCGGTCGAGCAGGCGGTCGGCCTGTTCCAGGCGTTCGATTATCTCGATGCCGCCGGCAATCTGATGGTGATCTTCACCGACGGCGCCGATGCCGACGTCCTCGAAAACGGCAAGACGGTCGACGACGTGCTCGCGGAGGCGCAGAAGGCGAAAATCCCGGTCTACCTGATCAAGATCGGCGGCAACATCCAGACCAAACGCAGTGTCGCCGATGAACTCTGGATCGGCGCCGTCAGAAGAACCGGCGGCGAGTTTTTCTCGGGCGGCGACGAGAACACGATCATGGCGGCGATTCACGCCATCGATCGCCGCGAGACCGGCCGAATCGAAATGAAGCAATACAGCACCGAGCGGCCGCGTTACCAGCCGTTCGCGATGATCGCGGCAATGTTCTGGTGCGCGGCGCTGGCGCTGCGTTTTACGGTTCCGACTTTTCAAACGTTCCCTTAAGGCAACCGCTATGAAATCTTCAACCTGGTTCGGACAGGCCCTCATCGCCATTCTCCTGGTCGCCGCCGGCGCCATCTTATGGCGATCGTCGGAGCACGAGCGGCGGCTGGCCGCCGCGGAGCGTGACCTGGTCACGCTGAAGTACGCCGACGCCGCGGTCGCGGCGTCGCAACCCGCCGGCCGTCTAGCCGATCTGATGCCGGCATCGCGCGCAAACTCGGACGCCAAGACGCTCACGTCGATGGCCGGCTACTGGCAGGGCGACTACGACCGCGCGATCGAGAATCCAGACGCCAAGCTCCTGGCGGCCAATGCCACCTATCGCAAGATCCGCCAGGCCGGCGGCTCGTGGCAGGCGGTGGTCGGGCGCCTCGATGCGCTGGTGAAGGATTACGCGGAAATACTGCGCGAGGATCCGTCGAACGCTGAAGCCGCTTACAACTACGAGTACGTCGTCCGCCTGCGCGCGGCGCTGGCGCAGCGGAAGCAGGCAATTCCGCCCGCCGACATTACCGCCACCGGCCTGACCATTCATGGACTCGAGGGTGCGCCGCCGGAGCAAAGCGACATGAAGAAGTTCAAGATGATCGTGCCGATGCGCCCGGACGAGCGGCTCGAAGCGGAGAAAGCCGGCAAGGGCGCCACCAAGGTGCGAAAAGGCTAGGTGTAGGCGCAGGCCACGCCCGACGTCCCACGCCTCAAGCCGCATATGCGTTTCGGCGCTCCTGGCTACCTGCCGCTGCTCGCCATCCCCGCGGGACTGCTGCTGCTGTGGTTCTGGCAGCTGTGGCGGCGCCGCGCCGATGCGCGCGCGTTCCTGCGCAAGCGGCACGTCCCGGTCAACGAGAAGATCCCGTTTTTCGGCGAGTTGCTGTTCTGGTTTTTCCTGGTCCTGGCAGCGGGCGCCGCGATTCTGGCGCTGGCGCGCCCACAAGCCGTGACCTCGCTGGTGCGCACCGCCGGCGTCGATCTGGTGATCCTGCAGGACGGCTCGGCCTCGATGCATGTGACCGATGTCCGCGGCAACCGCTGGCAGCGGTCGATGCGGTTTCTGCGCACCCTGGGCGAGTCGCTGCGATGGGAAAACGATCGCGTTGCGATGGCGCTGTTCGCGCACATGGCGACGCCGCAGATCCGGCTGACCAAGGATCCCAACACCTATTTCTTCTTCCTCGATCACCTCGAGGACCGCTCGCCGTTCCGCCTTGAAGACGACGGAACGTGGGACACCAACATCGAGCGCGGCATCTACTGGGGGCTGCGCCTGATCGAGAAGGACGAAGAGCTGCGCAAGACTGCCGGTGTCACCGCCACGCTGCCGGACGCGAACAATTCGCGTGCGTTCGTACTGATTTCCGATGGCCAGTCGTGGAGCGGCGAAGTCGCCAAATCACTCGCCCTCGCACAGGGCCGCGGCATTCCGCTCAGCGTCGTCGGGGTCGGCACCACCGCCGGCGGCATCATCCCGGATCCGAAGCGCGAGCCGAACCAGCCGCTGGTCCGGTCGGTATTGAATCGCGCCGAGTTAACGCGCATTGCCACGGCAGGCGGCGGACGCTATTACGAGCTCGATCGCGAGACCGATCGCGAGATCGCGAACGCGATCATCGATCAGACGCGCCGCCGCGCCGGCACCACCGGGGTCCAGGAAGGCACGAAGGATCTGTATTGGAACTTCCTGCTCGCCGCCGGGATCTTCCTCGCGCTCGGCGTGCTGTTCCTGCGCGATCGCGTGGCGCTGGCATTGCAGCTGGCGGCTGCGGCCGCTGTCTTCATCTTCGTCCAGACGGTGTTCTAGCCGGCCCCTCCCGCACGCTATATTGGACACGTGACCCGTCAAACGGCGGCAATTGCCGTGCTCCTCACGTTGGCCGCCTGCGGCTCTCAGCCGGTGGAAGAAGACTATCCGGCGAAGATCGCGGCGATTCGTGCGGCCAAGGACGAGAGCTTCAAGAACGACAAGGATTCGCCGGTGCCCGCTGACAAGAAGGCGTCGCTGCTGCCGCTCGTTTACTATCCGATCGACGAAAGCTACGCGGTGCCGGCATCGCTGATCCCGGCCGCGGACCGCACGCGCATCCAGGTGCCGACGTCCACGGGCAAGATTCGCGACATCGAACGCGTCGGCACGCTGAAGTTCTCACTCAAGGGCCAGCCGATGCAACTGACCGCCTTCATCGAAGTCGACCAGCCCCAGGCCAACCGGTTGTTCGTGCCCTTCGCCGACGAGACCAGCGGCAAGGAGACGTATGCGGCCGGCCGCTACATGGAGCTCGATCCGACGCCGACCGGCATCTACGTCGTCGACTTCAACGTCGCCTACAATCCGTACTGCTACTACAGTCCCGAATACGACTGCCCGTATCCGCCGAAAGAGAACCGGCTGGCCGTGCCGATTCTCGCGGGCGAGCGCATTCACCCGGCGGGTCCGGGCCGTCCTTGAGATCGCTGCACGCGATCGTCTTCGACTTCGACGGCGTGATCGCGGACAGTGAGCGGCTGCATTTGCGGGCGTACCAGGAGGTGCTGGCTCCGGAAGGCGTGGCGATCTCGACGGAGCAGTACCTCGACCGCTATCTGGGCTACGACGATGTCGGCGTGTTCAAGGCCGTCGCACGCGACTACGGCCTGCACATCGACGACGACCGCATTACCGAGTTGATCGCGCGCAAGGGGGCGCGCTACGAGTCGCTGGCGGCGGCCGGCGAGATGCTGTTCCCCGGCGCGGCCGAATTCGTTCGATCGGCGGCGGCCGCCGGTATTCCGATCGCAATCGCCTCCGGCGCGCTCACGCACGAGATCGAGGACGTCCTTCACCGCGCCGAGCTGCTGCCGCTCTTTCCCGTGATTGTTGGCGCCGATCAAACCGCGCACAGCAAGCCGCATCCCGATCCATACCAGACGGCATTCGCGCGTCTACGCAGCCACTCCGGACGGGACCTGCTGGCCACCCGCTCGGTGGCCATCGAAGACTCACGGTGGGGACTGGTGTCCGCGCGCGCCGCGGGCCTGCGCTGCGTCGCCGTCACCAACACCTACAACGCCGAAGAACTGCGCTCGGATGCTGAGCTCGTCGTCGACGGACTCAACACGCTGACGCTCGACGCGCTCGACCGGTTATGCGCCGCGTGAGCCGGCGATCGATGTGGCCGCTCGAACCGTGTTAGTTTCTTCGAACGTGATGTCCAAGACGTTGGCAGAGCAGATCGCCGAGGCCGCCGATCGGCCCGGACCGGATCTCGCCGCGGCGGCGCTGCTGATCGCCCGCATCGAGTATCCACGCCTCGACGCGGCGCCGTATCTCGATCGCCTCGACGCGATGGGCGAAGCCGCCGCCCGCGTGCTCGCGCAGGATCCTGGCCATGACGCGCCGCTGGCGGCGCGTATCGACGCGATCAACCGTTATCTGTTCGGAGAGCTCGGCTTCACCGGCAACCGCGAACAGTTCGACGACCCGCGCAACAGCTGCCTCAACGAAGTCATCGATCGCAGAAAAGGCATCCCGATCACGATGGCCGTGATCTACATCGAAGTGGCGCGCCGTGCCGGCCTGCGCGCCGAAGGCGTCAACTTTCCCGGCCACTTCCTGGTGCGTTGCCTTCAGGACACACATGCCGACGACGCCGATGACGGGTTGATTGTCGATCCCTTTCACGAAGGCGCCATCCTCAACGAGGCTGAATGCCGCCAGCTGCTGAAGCCGCACATGGAAGACGCGGCGTTCAACCCGTTGCTGCTCGCGCGCGCGACGCGGCGCCAGATCCTCGCGCGCATGCTGCTCAACCTCAAGAAACTCTACGTGAAGATGCATTCGTTTCCGCAGGCGCGCGCGGCGACCGACGCGCTATTGGCGCTGCAGCCTGCGTCGCTTGCCGATCTGCGCGATCGGGGTCTGCTCGCCTATCACATGAACCACTTCTCGCAGGCCCTGCGTGATCTCGAGGAGTACCTGAAAGTGGCGCGGCTGTCGGAGCAGGACGAGGACCAGAAAAAGGAAACCGAGCAGGTGTGGGAGCACGTCAAGACGCTGCGGCGCCGGGTCGCGCAGCTCAACTAGGCCACAGATTAAACACAGATTAGACACAGATTAGACACGGCTTAGACACAGATTATGGGGAGCATGAGAGTCAATCGCATCGGTCTATTTGCTATCGGTATATCGCTATTGGGCACGCCTGCGGGGGCGCAGACGAAGGCGACGGCTCCAGCTGACGTCAGGCCGGGAAGCATAACCGCTGAGGATGTCGCGTATCCGTTTCCATCCTCGTATCTGCCGCTGACGCTGTACGGTCAGGACGTTCGCATCGCTTACATGGACGTCGCGCCGTCGGCCGCCGCCAACGGCCACACCGTGATGATTTTTCACGGCAACAACTTCGCCGGTTTTTACTTTGGCAACGTCATCGAAGCGCTCCGCAAGGAGGGGTTTCGCGTCATCGTGCCTGATCAGATCGGTTACGGGCGCTCGTCCAAGCCAATCATTCCTTACAGTCTCAACGACATGGCGCGCAACTCGCGCGCCATTCTGCAGAGCCTGAAGATCGAGAAGGCAATGGTAGTCGGGCATTCGATGGGCGGCATGCTCGCGACGCGATTCGCCACGCAGTATCCAACGGTAACCGAGCGCCTGGTGATCTACAACCCGATCGGCCTGACCGATACGCGCTTCGATCGCCCTGCGGCGAACCTCGACGAGCAGTACAAGAACGCGCTGGGGTCGACATTCGACAGCATCCGCGCCGGACTGATGCGATACGTCGCGCACAACCCGGCGGCGTGGACACCGGAGTTCGAGCAATATGCCAGAGTGCGATTTGCGTGGACGCTGAGCGCGGATTGGCCGCGCCTAGCGAGAGTGCAGACGCTGATTAGCAACCTGATTTATGCCGATCCCGTGGTGTACGACTGGCCGCATATCAAGATGCCGACGCTCGCCTTCGGCGGCGCCGAGGACGTCCTGCCGGGGTCGGCAAAGTTGTTTCAGGAGCGCATGAAGACCCTGGCGGACACGATCCCAAAAGGCAACGGCACGCTCCACCTGATCGCGGGGCTCGGCCATGTGCCGCATCTGGAAGACGCGGCCAGGACGCTGCCGCCGCTGGTGGCGTTTCTGAAGGCCGGGGTCGCCGCCCGCTAATCGACGATGCGCGCGCTCGTGCCGCTGCTGGCTGACGCCATGCCGCTCGTCCCCGCGTCTAGACGCTGAGCGCGCCGATCTCCTTATAGAGATACGCCGATGCGATCACGCCGTTGTGGAAGTTGCCGAGATCGAGCTTCTCGTCCGGCGCGTGCGCGTTTTCATCGGGCAGGCCGACGCCGAACAACACGCACGGCACGCCGAGCTCCTCCTGGAATGTCGATACGACGGGGATCGAACCGCCTTCGCGGTTGAACACCGGGCGCTGGCCGAAGCCCTGCTCAATGGCCCGGCCCGCCGCCTGCACGAAGGGGTTGTCGAAGGCGGTCATCCACGGCTTGCCGCCGTGCATGCGGGTGATTTTCAATTCGACTGTTTTCGGCGTCACTTTCTGGACGTAGGCTTCGAACAGATCGCCGATTTTCTGCGGGTCCTGATTCGGCACCAGCCGCATGCTGACCTTTGCCATCGCCACCGCCGGCAGCACCGTTTTCGCGCCTTCGCCGGTGAAGCCAGACAGCAGGCCGTTGACCTCGAAGGTCGGCCGCGCCCACACGCGCTCGAGGGTCGTATAGCCGGTTTCGCCAAACAGTTTCGGAGCGCCAAGCTCCTGCCTGTACTTCTTTTCGTTGAAGGGCAGCTTTTCCCATTCCGCGCGCTCTTCGGGCCTCAACTCCACGACATCGTCGTAAAAGCCGTCGATCTTGATGCGTCCGCTCTTGTCCTTCATCTGCGCGAGCACCTGCGCCAGGACCATTGCCGGGTTCGCCACCGCCCCGCCGAACGATCCTGAATGCAAATCGCTCTTGCTGCCGCGAAGGTCGATCTGGAAGTAGGTCAGGCCGCGCAGGCCGTAGCAGATCGACGGAATGCCGCGGTCGAACATCGGCGAGTCCGAAATGACGACGACGTCGGCGGTCAACTGCGCTTTGTGCGACTTGATGTAGGCATCGAGGTTCGCGCTGCCAACTTCCTCTTCGCCTTCGATCAAAAACTTCATGTTGACCGGCAGGTTGCCGTGCTGCTTCAGGTGGGCTTCAACGGCCTTGAAGTGCATGAACACCTGGCCCTTGTCGTCCGCAGAGCCGCGCGCGTAAATCTCGCCGTCGCGGATCGTTGCTTCGAAGGGCGGGGACGTCCAGAGGTGAACCGGGTCGACCGGCTGCACGTCGTAATGGCCGTAGAACAGGATGGTCGGCGCGCCCGGCGCGCCGAGCCACTCGCCGTAGACCACCGGGTGGCCCGGGGTGTCCTCGATCCGGCAGTTCTGCAGACCGATGCGCTGCATCTCGTCTCGCGTCCACTCGGCGCAGGCGCGGACGTCCTGTTTGTGCTCAGCCAACGCGCTGATGCTGGGAATCGCGAGATATCGCTTCAATTCCTCGATGTAGCGATCGCGGTTGACGTTGATGAAGTCGACGACTTTTTCCATGTTGATGTGGTGTGGCGCCTGCGGCGCGCGACTGGCAGGCTGACCGCCTGGCTACCCAATGGTATCTGGAGATCGCGACCCGGTCAGCAGATCTACGGCCGCGGTCAAGCGCTCGAGGTTGAATGGCTTCATGAAATAGCTGCACCGCGACTGCTCCAGGAACTCGCGGGTGTCTTCACCATCGATGTCGCCGGTAATGAAAATAAACCGGCGTGCCATCTCCGGGCGAATCTGGCAGGCTCGGCCGTAGAGTTCCTGGCCGCTCAGCTCGGGCATTTTGACGTCGGCAATCACCGCATCATAGGCGCTGCGCTCGATCATGACCAGCGCGCGCCGGGACAGCGTGGTGCTTTCGACGTCGTAGCCGGCCGCGGCGAGGACGCGGCGCACCAATGCCGCATTCGATTCTTCGTCATCGACGACGAGCGCCTTGCGGCGGCGCGCCGTCGCGTCGGCGTCGTGCGGCTGCGGCGGCACGACCGTGTAGGCGGGCGGCGGCGCAGCGGCGCGCGGATCGAACGGCGGCGGCGAGGCCGGTGCTGCCGTGACCGGAGCAGCCATGATCGATTCGGCCATCACCGGCAGCTCGATCGTGAACAGCGCTCCGCCGGCGGCGCGGTTCCTGGCGGTGATTTGGCCGCCATGCTCGCGGACAATGCCGTAGCACACCGACAGGCCGAGTCCGGTGCCCCCCCCGACCTCGCGCGTCGTGAAGAACGGATCGAACACGCGCAGCAGATCCTGGTCCCGCAAGCCGCTGCCGTTGTCGGCGATCTCGACGTAAATCCGATCGGGATCGCGCTCCATGCGCGTTGCGACGTTGATTTCTCCGCGCGCCTTCTGCGCGACGCCGCGCGTCAGCGCCCGCCCGTCGCGTCGTGCGGCGATCGCCGCTTCCGCGTTCTGGATCAGATTGACGATGACGTCTTCCAGGCGCGTCTGATCGACGTAGACCAGCGGCAGACGGTCCGCCGCGTCGAAGGTCAGGTCGATCTCGCTGGTGTGCAGCTGCGAATCGCGCTTCGCAATCGCATCGCGGACGATTCGATTGATCTGCTGCCAGCCGCGTGCCGATGTGGTCCGCCCCGCAAACGCCAGGAGGTTGCGGACGATGCCGGCGGCGCGGTTGGCGTTGTCGCGGATCGCGCGCAGCTCCTCCGTCTCGGACGCCTGCGGCCTGGTCGCCAGCATCAGCTCGGCATAGCCGAGCACACCCTGCAGCGGGTTATTGAGTTCATGGGCGACACCCGAGACCAACTGGCCTACCGCCGCCAACTTCTCGCGTTGCAGCAGCTGCTGTCGCGTCGTGGCCAGCTGATAACCGGCGTTATTCAACGCCCGCCTCGACAGGAACTCGCGCATTACGATGACAATGCCGAAGGGGATCATCATGGCGAGCGCGACGCGGGTCCGAAGCGTTTCAGTGGCGATGGAGACCGTCAGCACGCGCCGCGCCACTTCGTCGATGACGGGCACGACAATCAGCAAGGTGATCGCCACCAGCGACACCATCGGCGCCTTCGACAACAACGGCGCCGTTTCCTGCGGCTCGAACAGCTTCGCGTCAAACGCCATCGCCGCGGCGAGCGCCAGCACCACGAACGACGCGATGACGGCCACGTCCGACGCCACCGCATACGCTGCGGCGCCGTCAAGCACGCCGCCGGCGAAAATCAGAGCCAGACCCGCAGCAAACATGCCGAGAACCCGCCGCCACTCTGGTGACGCCGCTGTGCGCCAGACCCAGACTCCCCACCCGAACAGCAGCAGGTTGCGCGCGTTGAACAATTGCCGCAGGTTGCTGTCATACAGTTCTTCGCGCCGATCCGTCACGGCAATCGTGACGACGAAGTAGATGTAGACGAACGCCGCGAACAACGCGATCAGGACGAAGTCGAGCAGGATGATGTCGAACAGCCAGCGCGGGCGATCGTGCTCCGGCCGCCCATAAAGAGCCGCCGCCAGCGGGATGCCGGCCACGAAAAACAGCGGATCGGTCGGGGAGATAATCGGCACGCCGCCAGGGACGAACCGATCGTAGTACGTCCACGTGACGTGGGACGCCGCCCACAGCAGCGCGTAGGTCGCGTTCAGATTCCAGAACAGTTGCACCTGTCCGCGGCAGCGGCGCGCCAGCCACAACGTCAAGCCCGCGTACCCGAGCGCCGGCAGCAGTTGCGCAACGTCCGCCAACGCACCATCGCCGCCGCTCGTCGCCATCGACGCAGCCGCAAGAAGCAGCAATGCCGCTCCGGCGATACCGACCTGCCGCAACATGTGAGGGGTAAGTATAACCTTCAGCTCAGCGTAAACCGGTGGACGACCACTGTAGGTTGGCGCGCTGCGCACGGCCTTCGTGCTCGAGTTTCTGCAGGTGCGCGAGCACGCTTTCTCGAGCCATCGGCAGTAGCGCCGGCCCTACCGCCGGGTAGATGCGCGCGGCGATCCGCTCGACGGTGTCGAATCCTTCGGAGAGCGCCGCGAGGATCTGCGCTTCGCGCTCCGCGCGATGCCGGACATAGCGATCAATCAGCGCGAGCGGGTCGTCGATGACCACTCCGTGGGCGGGCAACGCGCGCGCCGGCTTCAATGCGCGCAGGCGTTCGAGCGACGACAAGTATTGAGCAAGACTGCCGCCATGCGATGCCGGGATGACTACCGTGCTTCCGAGCACCAGCAGGTCGCCGGTGAACATGGTGCGGGATGCGGCATGCCAGAGCGTCACGTGATCCGGCGAATGGCCCGGCGTATGAAGCACCTGAAGATCGCCTTCGTCGGTCGGGACAATCTGGCCGTCATGCAGCGCCGACCATGGCACGGCCGGATCGCGCTCGGCCCAGGGATACTTCGCGAAGCGCGCGGCGGGCCAGCGCTCGTGAATGGCCGGTGCGCCGGAGACGTGATCGCGATGGCCATGCGTGACGATCACCAAGGCCGGTCCGCCCGCGCTCCGCGCGTCAATCGCGTCGAGATGCGACGGCGTGCCGACCCCGGCGTCAATAAGCACCGGGTGTCGGGCTCCAATCAGGTAGGTCCAGTTGCCGTCACCGGTCATCGGACCCGGATTGGCGGCGTGCAGAAATACCGGGTTCATGCCGGCCGCGGATCGCCGCCCGCATGCGCCTCGCGCGATCGCAGGCCGGCGAGCGCGATGACGAACGCCGCGAACATCACCGTCGCCGCGACAAGGTAGGGCGTGCGCATGCCGTAGACGTCGTAGAGCAGGCCACCCCATGCCGGGCCGACCACCCGGCCGAGGCTGGCGACCGACGACGCCAGGCCGAGGACGCCTCCCTGATCATCGGCGTTGGTCAAACGCGACACCATCGACGACAGTGCCGGATTGTTGAATCCCATTCCTACGGCCAGGATGCCGAGCGCGCCCAGCAACGTCGGTACGCTCCAGACAAACGGGATCAGCCCGATGCCGATCGCTATCGCCAGGATGGCAAACGGTATCAGTCGCCGCTCGCCGACAATCCTGACGGCGCGGCCGACCAGGACGCCCTGGACGACGGCGAGGATCACGCCGATGAACGTGAAGACCAGACCGATCGTCGCGGCGGTAAAGCCGAACGTCGATTCGCTGAACAACGCGAACGTCGCCTCGAAGCCCGAAAACGCCATCGTCACCAGGAAATACAACCCGAGGATCAGCATCAAGGTCGGCTTCGTCATGGCATGGCGGAATGCCTCCATTCGGCCGAGCGTCCTCGACACGGCGTTGGCCGGCCGCGATTCGGGCAGCAGAAAGCACGCGGCGATGAAATTGGCGAGGCACAACGCCGCGGCACACCACATCGGCGTTTCTGGGCTCACTCGACTGAGCAGGCCGCCCAATGCCGGCCCGAAAATGAAGCCGAGGCCGAACGCCGCGCCGACCATGCCCATCCCCCTGGCGCGGTTCTCGGGTGTGGTGACGTCGGCGATGTAGGCCTGCGCCGTCGGGATGTTCGCGCCGGCGATGCCGCCGACGATGCGCGCCAGGAACAGGATCGGCAGCGAGCCGGCGAGCGCGAGCCCGAGATACGACAGGCAGGAGCCCATCAGGCCGACCAGGATGATCGGCTTACGCCCCACCTTATCGGACCAACGTCCCCAGATCGGCGAAAACAGAAACTGCATCAGCGAGAAGCTGGTGCCCAGCAAGCCGATCGTCAGTGCGGATGCGCCGAACGACTCCGCATAGAACGGCAGCAGCGGAATGATGATGCCGAAACCGAGCAGATCGATGAAAACGGTGACGAAGATGATTACGAGCGGCGAAACTGAAGCCACAAAGACAATGCGACGTAATAGGCCGGAAAGATCAGCGACACCAGCGCCCACGGACCATCCACGGCCGGCAGCCGCCAGACCATCCACGCAAACAACGCGGCCCACATTGTACCCAGCACCAGCGTCGGCACGCGCAGAACAATGGTGCGCGACGGATAGATGTAGCGGATCGGCACGAACACCAGCACGGCCAGGGCTACCAGCACGATCGCGTTGGCGCGCTGCGACAGCCCCATCATGTAGAGATACGCGACGACGATGTTCCAGTACGACGGGAAACCGGTGAAGAAGTACTCAGGCCCTTCGACCTTGGCCTGCGTGTGCGCAAAGCCGTACAGGCTCGCCACCAGCATCGCGGCACAGACGGGGAACGGCGACGCGACGAGATCGGCCTGCCACACGATCAGCGCCGGCACGAAGACGTAGGTCAGGTAGTCGATCAAGTTGTCGAGCAGCGCGCCGTCGAACTGCGGCAGGCGCTGCTTGACCTTGAAGGCGCGTGCGAGCACGCCGTCGGTGGCATCGACGATCGTCGCCAGAACGAGCCACAGGAACGCAGCGCGGAAATTGTGCGCGAAGGTCATCGCGGTCGCGAACAGCGCGATGATGACGCCGGTGGAGGTGTAGAGATGCGCCAGCCACGGCAGGATTCGCGCGGCGGCGCCAGGCGGCTGCGATGGATTCGCCTCGGTCATCGGCGGTATCGCGCGACCCCGCATCGGGCGGGGCCTGTCAACGCCGGCGGCAGCGACACCTCGGCGCTCACCGGTCCGCTTAGAGCCGGCGCTCGGCGTTGGGGAACGAGTTCCACACCGGCACGCCGCAGAAATGAGAGCCCTCGGTGCAGCGCGGCGACACGATCCGGTTGCGCAGCACGCAGGGCGGCCCGAGAAACCGGCCGAGCAACGGGTGAATCGACTTGACCTGCGTGATCTCGTCCATCGACGCCAGGTAAATTTCTTCCTGCGCATTGAAGCAGGTGCGCAGCGTCCACTTGTGCTGGAGCGCGATGAACGAACCGGATTCCACCAGCCGCAGCGCCTTGGCATTGGGCAGGACGTAGAGAGCGTGCTCCAGCGGCACCCCGAGGGCCAGCAGCCTGTTCTTGGCGGCCCACGCCTCGGCCATTGCCTGCTCGTAGACGGCGAGAGCCGCCGGGTTCTGCCGAATCAGCCGCGGCGTCACGTAATCCGGCGCGGTGGTGTCGGCGAGCGTCATCATCGGCCGCGACGCCGGCACCATGCGGTGGCGCTGGTCCTGTGAGTCCGCGGTATGGCTCAACTTCTTCTCGAACACGTAGCTGGCGTGATTCAACGCGCGCATCATCGGCGAGTGATACGCGACGTCGAGCATGTCGACGCGGTACGGGTTCTTCGCGGGATCCATGACGCGCGCAATCGCGTCGGCGTCGCTCATTTCCGCGGTGCTGATGCCGAAGGTGGCGCGCAGCGCGTCAGCGACGACGCGCTCGGCGCCGGCCGACCAGTCGCGCAGCCGTGACACCCTGCCGCCGAGCCGCCGATCGAATTCGACGGCGAACGCATCACCGGAGGACCGCGTCTTCGGGAAATCCATTTCCGGCAGCGCATCGCGCTCGAAGGTGCTGAAGCCGATTTTCTCGAAGAACATCGGATCGACCTCCTTGACGAGGTCGACCATCGCGCCGATCACCATCGCCGCTTCGTAGGGCACGTCGCCGGCGTTGAGCATGCGGTTGAGACGATGCAGCACGATGCCCGACACCGTGTGCACCATCGACGTGAAGGCGCCAATCGGAATCACGTAACGCGCCGTTTCGATCGCCTTTTTCTCCGCTTCGCGCTCGACGGTCTTGAGCCGCGCCGGCGTGTTGGTGGCGCGCACGTAGCGCAGCTCTTTCAGAATCGCCCAGGCATCGTCTTTGAGCAGCGCCGACAGCCGCGCGTATGAGTCCCAGGCCCGCAGCACCGCCTGTTCGTAGACGTCGAGGGCTTCGCCTTGAATCGGCGGCACGAAAGCACGCGGCTCGTTCAGCTTGACGTAGCGCTGACTCGATTGCTCCGAGTTGTAGAACGGGTATGAATGCAGCACGCTCCAGACCAGCTGGCGCGAAATGTTTTCGAGGCCGAACTCGAAATGCGCGTGCTGAAAGACGGTGTGGTGGCCGCCTTCGAAGGTCAGCGGACCAATCGAGTCGCGCTGCTTGTCGGTGACTTCAGTGCGCTCGATCACCCGCGGCGAATAACACGTGCGCGCCGCGGCAATCGCGCCGTCGTAGGGCACCGCCGGCGACGAGCGCAGCGTAATCTTCGGCGGAGCTGTCGCCAGTGCAGCCGTGGGCATCAGCGAGCAATTATACGTCCGCCCACGCAAAAGCTACCGGCGCGGCCCGGCCGATTTCTGCAGCCGCCACTGGTAGCGGAGATCGTCGTCAACGGGCGTCCAGTCATCGCAAAGCGACAACGCGGCCGCGCCCGGCACCGCCCGCGGGTCGAGCCACTCCACGAGCCACATCACGTCCGGCCCCGGCTCGCCGCAACGCAGCGCCGCGGGGAGCGGTGCGTGGTCGGCCAGCGTCGCTCCGCTGGCGGCAGCCACGATGGCTTCAGCCTGTTGCTTCCTGACGCGATAACTCACGCCGTAGTCGCCTGCGGCACCGCCGCGGTCGCTGAGCCACCCGATCGTCACGGCCGCGAGCAGCGCCAGGTTGCACACGTAGATCCACCTGACCGCGTGCAGCCAGCCCGACAGCCGGTGCCGCGGGGGATCGAAGCCGCCGCCGACCAGCACATAGGGCAGCGGCGCCAGAATCAACGTATAGAAAAACTGCGTCTTGATCCGAAGCACGGCAAACGCGCCGACGACGACCCACCACCAGTAGCCGAACACGGCAATGCGACCCGGCGCACGAAGCCAGCGCCACACGCCGTAGGCGCAGACCGGCAATCCGAGGAGCCACGACAGGCGAAACACGCCCCATCGCAGAAACGTGCTTTGAAACTCGCCACGATCGAAAAGAAAGAAGCTCTGCAGGTCCACCGGCACCAGCTGAAGGACCAGCTTTGTCAGCAGCACCGGTGCGTAGGAATCCTCGACGGGCCGCGCCTGCAGCACCGACTGCGATGACAAGGTCAGCAGGTAACGCAGGTATGGAAACCAAAAGAAGGCATTGATCAGGACGACGACGATTGCCGCGGCGATGGCGAGGCGTGAGGCGCCCGGCTCCAGGACGCGCTGCCCACGCCGATGATCGCGCAGCAGCTGGACGCAGACCACCACTGCGAGCAAGGGCAGCGCGATCATGCCGGATTGGTGAAGCTGGCCGACCGCGAGGCCGCCGACTCCGCCGAGAGCGATGCCGATCCACAGGCGGCCGTTGCGCAGCCAGTAGACCGCCCAGAGCAATGTCACGAGCGCAGGAAACAGCAGATCCTGTGCCCAGATTTTTCGACTGAAAAGCACGGCGAATGGCGAGGCCGCGGCGGCCGCGACGATCAGCAGTGCGCGGCGGTCGTCGAGCGTGCGCCGGGCCCACGTCCAGAGCGGGACGAGGCACGCGGTGTTGAGCGCGGCGATGCACGAGGCGACGAACTCCGGGTTCGGCACCATCGCCCAGAACAGCGCGATGATCCATGTGAACAACGGAGCGTTGTGCACGTAGTTCGAGCTGATCATGCCGTGCGCCGGCGGCCAGCCGGCCGTGAACGGCGCGCGCGACAGCAGGTCGCGCGCAAGATTGAGCGCTTCGCGTTCGTCGCCCTTGAATTCCATAACGTCAAGGTTCCAGAAGCGCAGCACGCCGCCAATCGCAACCCACATCGCGGCACCGCCGTGCCGTGACCACGTCATGGCGTATGGTCGCACGGTTGACGCAAGCGCGTGTGTTAGCATCCGGTCACCTTCGATGGGTCGCTACCTGCGTGTCGCGTTGCTCGCCGCGGTGTTGGCGCTCTACGCGTCCGCGCTCGACCACACGCCGCCGCACATGCACCACGACGAGGTGGTGATCGCCCTTCAAGCGCACAGCATCGCGACCACCGCGCGGGACAGTGACGGCCGCGTCCTGCCGCTGTACTTTCGCATGCCGCTACTGGGCGATCGCGTGTGGTACCAGCCGGTCATCATCTATGTCATGGCGCCGTTTCTGGCGGTGCTGCCTGCCGGTACCGCCACGTACCGGTTCCCCACCGCCGCGATCGCCACGCTAAATGTCGCCTTGATGTTTTTAGTCGCGCGGCGGCTGTTCGGCTCGAACCGCTGGGCAATGACGGCGGCGGCGCTGCTCGCAGCGACGCCGACGCACTTCATGTTGGGCCGCGTCGCCTTCGACTTCATCTATCCGCTGCCGTTCATCCTCGGCTGGCTCTGGGCGCTGTTACTGTATCGTGATCGCCAGCGGCTCCGGTACCTGTTCTGTGCGGCGATGCTCCTCGGACTCGGGTTCTACAGCTACATCTCATCGATCGCGATGATGCCGCTGTACTTTGCGCTGACCCTCTACGTGCTGTGGCCGACCTTGGATCGCCGCACGCTGGCCGTAGCTGCCGCCGGGTTCGCATGGCCGCTGCTGCCGTTGATTCCATGGCTCCTCTCCGAGCCGACGTTCATCGACGGCCTGCTCTATCGGTATTCGATCATCGGAACGGATACCGCGCCATTCCGCTTTTCCTCGATCGCCGATCGCGTGACCCAGTACTGGTCGTTCTTCAACCCCGCGTTCCTGTTCTTGATTGGTGGCTTCACGCATCTGACCGCGTCGACCCGCGTCGTTGGCGTGTTCCTGGCGCCGCTGCTGTTGCTGATTCCACTGGGGCTGATTCAGATGGTCGCCGCGGTCCGAACCCGGCTCAGTGTCGCGATCGCCCTGGGTTTCCTGGCCGCTCCGCTGACGGCGGTGCTCGCCGTCCAGGACTGGTACGCCAGCTCGCGACAGACCTCCATCCTGGTGTTCGGCGTGCTGATTGCCGTATACGGGATGCAGCGCATGATGCAATGGCGCGGCGCCGGCAGGGTGGTGGCCGTCGCCGTGCTGGTGTGCCTGCCGCTGCACTTCGCGTTCTTCCTGCACCACTATTTCGGCGCCTATCACGGTTATGCCGCGGCGCAGTTCGAGTGGAATCACGAAGACGCCATGGCGGCCATCATCGAGCGGAATCCGCGCGATAACCCGCGCGATGTCTATGTGTCGGCGACCGCACGGCATCCCGGCTATGTCGACTCGTTCTGGCATCTGGCGCTGACCATCCACAATCGAAAAGACCTGTTGACGCGCACGCACTACTTCGATTCGTCGAAGAGCGACGTCGTCAGCACTATCCCGCCCGGGGCGTTCGTCTTTGCGTCGACCGAGGACAAGTCGTTACTGGAAGCCGCACGATCCGGCCAATTCACGGAAGTGATGCGTGCGCCGGAGCCGGCCGACGAACCGGTGTTCTACGTGCTCCAACGCAATCCTGTTTGAAACACCAGTGACGCGTCTGCGGCCGTCAGCTCCCGCCGCCGCGCTACCGATCGGTGCTACTATCCGATGCCGCCGTCGCAGCGGCCATCCACAACAAAGGAAGAATTCATGACCCGCATGCTCAGGACGCTCGCTCTTGCGTTGGTGTTACTGCCGTTCGCCACAGTTGCCGAAGCCCAGCTCGCGCCGGGCGACGCCGCCGGCTACATCGGCAACTGGACGCTGACGCTCGACAGTCCGCAGGGCCCGTTCGAACAGAATGTCGTGTTCAAGGACGAAGCCGGCAAGGTCGTTGCGGAACTCTCGAACCAGATGCAGCCCGACGCACAAAAGGTGACCGACATCACCAAGACCGGCGCAGACCTGGTGCTCAAGTTCTCGGGCAACTTCCAGGGCAACCCGTTCGATGCCGTGATCACGATGACGCCCGATGGCACAGACAAGGTCAAGGTCGTCTTCGACGTGAACAGCGGGATGTTCACGATGAACGGCACCGGCACGAAGAAGTAAGCGTCAAGCGTTCCGCGCAGCGCCCGGTGCCGCCATGACTTCCTCGCCCGCGAAGCCTGGCCGGGCGCCGATCCTGATCCTGGCGCTCGCCGCCGCGCTGGTCGTCGCAACCGCGGCGCTGATCTACGTGTTGACCGCGCGCGATCGCACGCCGCCCGCCGCCCGCCGGCCGGCGGCAGCGGTCCTGCCGGTCGAAGCCAACATGATCGGCGGCGACAACAGCAACTATTCCGCGCTATTCACCGAGGCACTCACCAGCGAGCTCGCCCGGCTGGGCACGATTAGCGTGGCCTCGTACTCCGACGCCATGCAATTCGAAGGTCAGCGCCGCCCTATCGCTGAAGTCGCCGCCGTCCTGAAATCGTCCTACATCGTCGCAGTCTCGATTGACGACGAGGCCAGTGAAATCCTGGTGGTCGCGCGAATCGTCGACGCGGCCACCGAGCGGAACATCTGGTCCGCGGATTACCGCGGCGCCCGCGACGACGTCCGCGGGATCGGACAACGGATTGCTGTCGACATCAGCACGGCCATATTGAGCCGACGGTAACCTTGGCAGCTTGGCACCCCTGGCACGATTTAACTCATCACCTGACCGCCGCAGATGTTGTACGTCTGCCCGGTAATGGCGGCGGCCTCCGCGCTGCACAGGAACCTCACCAGCGCCGACACTTCCGCCGGATCGATGATCCGTTTGATCGGCACCGCATCGAGCGCGCGCTTCTTGAACTCATCGAATGTGGTCCTGGCGTGAGTCGCGCCCTGGGCCATCCCCTGCGCGGCCATGTCGGTATCAACCCATCCCGGCGCGATCGTGTTGGCGGTGATCTTTCGCTTGAGCAGCTCCAGCGACAGGGCGCGTGTAAATCCGATCACGCCGTGCTTGGACGCGCAATACGCGGTGTAGCCAGGAACGCCAAAACGCCCGAGCACGGATGACATGTTGACGATGCGTCCGTGGTCGGCCATCAGCGGCAGCACCTGACGCGTCACCAGGTACATGCCGGTCAGGTTCGTGTCGATGGTTTGGCGCCATCGCTTCACATCCGAACCTTGCACGACTTCGCCGCCGCCGACGCCGGCGTTGTTCACCAGGACGTCCACTTTGGTCACGCGGCCGTGCAGGGTTCCGAAACCATGCGCGACGCTGTCTTCGTCACTGACATCCATACGGATGGGGATGGCGTGCGCACCTCTACGCGCGATTTCGCCGGCGGTGTCGTGGAGTTGCGATTCGGTCCTCGCAGTAATCACGATCTGCGCGCCGGGCTCGGCGAAGGCGAGCGCGATCGCGCGGCCGATGCCTCGGCCGGCGCCGGTCACCACGACGGTCCTACTCACCGTCGTCATCGTCCTGCCGCGTGTGATAGCGGGAGTATTCTTCGAGATAGGTCAGCGATTCGAAGCGTTTCATCCGGTCGAAAAACAGCACGCCATCGAGGTGGTCGGTTTCGTGCTGAACCACACGAGCCGGAAAATCCTTCAGGTCCAGCTCGAACCGTTTCGCGGTGCGGTCGAACGCGCTGACCTTGATGTATTGCGCGCGCGGCACGCGGCCGCGGATATCCGGAATGCTCAGGCAGCCTTCCCACCCTTCCACAGTCTCGCTGCCGACGATGGTGATTTCGGGGTTGATGAAGGCGAGCGCGTCCCCTTCGCCGCGCCCGTCGGCGTCGAGCATGGCGACGAAGATGCGCAGGCTTTCGTGGACCTGCGGCGCCGCGAGGCCGACGCCGGAGTATTCGTACATGGTATCGATCATGCTGTCGATGAACTGCTGCACGGCCGCATTCTTGATTTCACTCTTGTCCACCGTGCGCGCCTTGGCCCGGAGGACCGGATGACCCATGCGGGCCACTTTCAGAATCGGCATGATCAAATTCTATACTTGAGGCTTGGGCCTGACGGCCCGGGGCTCGAGCCCGGCTGATATGCACTCACACGACGAAACCCCGCCGTATAAGTTTTGTCCGGTGTGCGGCAGCGCGCTGGAGCCGCGCGTGTTGAAGATCACCGAGCCGAAGCGGCTGGTCTGCACCAGTGCCGCCTGCGGCTTCATCTTCTATCTCGATCCGAAGATCGCGGTTGGAACGATCATTCGTGTCGGCAGCAGCGAGCGCATCGTCCTGGTGAAGCGGGCGATCGAGCCCGGCTACGGCAAATGGGTGTTTCCCGGCGGCTTCGTCGATCGCGGCGAGGAGATCACCGTCGCGGCGATCCGCGAGGCGCGCGAAGAAGCCGGCCTCGATATTCGGCTCGATCACCTGGTCAACGTCTACTCCTACGCCGGCCGCGCCCCGGTGATCGTCGTCTACGCGGCGACCATGCTCTCCGGCGAACTGGCCGTAGACGACGAGAGCTCCGAAGCGCGCGAGTTCACGGTCGACGAAATTCCGTGGGACGACCTGGCCTTCCGCAGCACCAACGAGGCGCTGCGCGACTATCTCAACGGTCACATCGCCGCGCCCGTGTAGAGGCCGTCTTTGCGCCTTGGCGCCGCGGCTCTAACGAAAGCGGGCCACGCGTTCCTGGGGCGAGATTTCGAGGATGCGCAGCTGTGGCGTCTCGAGAAGCGGACGCACCTGCAGCCCATCCCGTTCGATGGCCATCGGCAGCCAGCTGCGCGAATTGCCGATTGGGTAGTCTTTGAAAATGTCGACGATGATGACGCGATCGGGCAACGTGAAGTCAGGGTTCGGCGACAGCAGATCGACTGGACGGAAGACGGCGGGTACGCCGGTGTAGACACCGGTGATCGCGTCGGCGCCGCGCCGCACCACAAACCGCTCGCGCACGAATTCATCGAGCGCGAGCCAGCGATCGATCCGTCCGATCAGCATCAGGCAGCCGAGTTCGTCGGTGCAGGCGACCCGATCGTTCGGCTGCAGTTCGTTACGAATGTCCGCGATGCCGTCCGCGACGATCGTCGGACGCGCAACGTCGAGCGTCGTCGCCCGCCATTGATCGACGATCACCATCGCGACAAGACCGATGATTAACGCGACGACGGCCGGCCGCGACCGCGTGAACCCGCGCGCAGGCGCCACGCCGGAAGTCAGCATCGCGTGGGCGTCGACCGCGATGGCCATCAACATGAACGCCACCGGCAGCAGCAGGTAGTTGGTCGTGATGCCCGAGTCGATGACGCCGAACCACAAGAGCCACCCCACCCACAACCCATGAACGGCCCGCTCCGCTGGTGACCACTCCAGGTGCGGGGCCCGGTGCAGACGCTGGAGCATTGCCAGCACGGCAACCGCCAACGTCAAGGGCGTGGTGCGCGCGACGTGCCAGAACATGTCCAACGGGTAGCGCGATCCCTCGCTGAGCACGTTGGCGGCAAGCGCCAGCGATATCGGAGCGGCGTTGGACGCCTGCGCGATCGAGAACGCAACGATCATCGTTGCGACCGACAGCGAAGACACGGTCATGATCCACGCATGCCTTGGTGCGATCAGCCACGACACCACCATCACCACCAGGGGGATCGCGAACTGCCGATCGCCGGGACGCTCGAACAGGTTCAGCACCTGCCACACGAAGAACCGCCGCACCATGGTCTCGCCGCTCGAAGGCGCGGCCGCATGCAGGGCGAACAACAACAGCTGGCTCGCAATCAACCCGACGCCGACGGCAATCGCCGCGCGGAACCACTCGCGCCGCCGGCCGCGATCGACGAGCCAACACATGACCGGGATCGCTGCCAGCGTGAAGGCGAGCTCGTGCGTCAGGCGGCACAACGCCACGACCAGCGCGAGCCCGGCGACGTTCCGGCGCAGCATCAACAGCGCGGCCAGATACAACGCCAGAAACGGCGCATAGAACCGCGCCGTCGTCGCGGTGGCGACGAACGGCACCGATGTGCCGACCAGCGCCATCGCCAGCACGCCGGCCGCCGGATGACGGATCCGGGACATCAGCTTGTAGGTGAGCCACAGGGCCATCGCCGCCGCCGCCAGGCTCAACGCGCGGTACACGGGCAGCTCGGATCCGGTGAGGGCGTGCGCGATCCAGCCCGCGTACGAATACAGAATGCCGCGATCGTAAAGGAGACCGGAGGGAAGGAGGGGAAGGCCGTGCTCGGCGATGCCGCGCACAGCGTAAACGGTGAATTCTTCGTCGGGTGTGTACCCTGGCCTCACGCGACCGTAATCTTGGGATCCAGGTAGACGTCTTGAATGGCGTTCAAGAGCGCGACGCCTTCTTTCATCGGGCGTTGGAACGCCTTGCGGCCCGAGATCAATCCCATCCCACCGGCGCGCTTGTTGATGACCGACGTCTTCACGGCTTCTTTCAGATCGCTCTCGCCCGCCGACGCGCCGCCCGAATTGATCAGTCCGGCCCGCCCCATATAGCAATTGGCGAGCTGATATCGCGTCAGATCGATCGGGTGATCGCTGGACAGCTCGGCGTAGACCTTCTTATGTGTCTTGCCGAAGTTGATTGCGTTGTAACCGCCGTTGGACTCGGGCAGCTTCTGCTTGATGATGTCGGCTTCGATCGTCACGCCGAGGTGATTGGCCTGCCCGGTCAGGTCGGCGGCGAGATGATAGTCGGCGTCCTTGGTCTTGAACGCTGAATTGCGGAGATAGCACCACAGCACCGTGAACATGCCGAGGTCGTGCGCCTGCTGGAACAGTTCCGTCACTTCCTGCAGCTGCCGCTTGGATTCTTCCGACCCGAAGTAAATCGTCGCCCCAACGCCGGCGGCGCCCATGTCGAACGCCTGCTTCATGTTCGCAAAGCGGATCTGATCGTAGGTGTTCGGATACGAGATGAACTCGTTGTGGTTGAACTTGAGGATGAACGGAATCTTGTGCGCGTACTTGCGCGCGCACATGCCGAGCACGCCCAGCGTCGACGCCACGGCGTTGCAGCCGCCTTCAAGACCCAGCTTGACGATATTCTCGGGATCGAAGTACGCCGGGTTCGGCGCGAACGACGCGCCCGCGGAGTGCTCGATCCCTTGATCGACCGGCAGAATCGAGACGTAACCGGTGCCGCCGAGGCGGCCGTGATCGAACAGCGACTGCAGGCGGCCGAGGACCGCGACCGGGCGGTTCGACTGCAGATGCACGCGGTCGACGAAGTCGGGGCCGGGCAGGTGCAGCGACTCCTTCGCAATCGTCTTGCATTGATGCTGCAGCAGTCCGGCGGCGTCGGCTCCGAGGATCTCTTCAACGGTTGGCATAGCCTTTTTACTTTATCACCGGGTACGACAGCTGCTCCACGGCCGCGTCACGCACGGCGGTGGCAATCATCTCGTCGACCGGCAGCGTTCGTTCGACGTCGTCGATGGTGTGCCGCCGGGCGTGCGTCTCGGGATGCCGCGGTGTGAACAGCGTGCAGGAGTCCTGGTCGGGCACGATCGAGATCTCGTAGGTGCCGAGCCGCTGCGCCGTCGCGATGATCTCCTCTTTATCCATGCCGACCAGTGGCCGCAGGATCGTCAGCTGGCTGGCGCGATCGATCGTCGTCATGTTGTCGAGCGTCTGCGAGGCCACCTGGCCGATGACGTCACCCGTAATCAGCGCCTTGGCCCGGACATCGCGTGCAATCCGTTGCGCGATCCGCAGCATCATCCGCCGGTAGACGATCACCCGCAAGTCGCCGGGCACGCTCATCGTGACCTGGCGCTGCAGCTCGCCAAACGGCACGAGATACAACCGCGTCCGCAGCTGATACATCGTGAGCACTTCGGCAAGGCGGCGGGCTTTTTCCTGCGAGGTGTTCGACAGAAACGGCGCGCTGTGAAAGTGCACCAGCGTGACGTTGCAGCCGCGCCGCATCATGCGCCAGGCCGCGACCGGTGAATCGATGCCGCCTGACAGCAACGCCACCAGCCGGCCGCCCGTGCCAGACGGCAATCCGCCCGGACCCTGGCGACGGCCCATGTGGCAATAGGCACCACCGGGGATGATTTCGACGCGAATCACCAGATCGGCATGATCGAGATCGACCTTCCACCCGCGCGCCTGCCAGACGCGCGAGCCGAGCTCCTTCGCCAGTTCGGGCGACGGCGTCGTGAATTTCTGGTCGGCGCGCCGCACCAGCACGCGGAAGCTCGCCACCGACTCCCTAGGCGGCAGTTGCGCGACGATCGCGCTGGCCATGCCCTCGAAATCACGCGGCACGTGCACCGCCTCCGAATAATTCGCAACGCCAAACACCCGCGACAATCGCTCCAGCACCTCGGGCATCGTCGCCGCGTCGTTGAGGACGATTTCGATGCGGCCAATCGGCGTGCGTACTTCCTTGACGCGCAGGCCGGCGAGGGCGCCGTGCAGATTGCGCACCAGACGCCCGATGAACCAGGAGCGGTTCTTCCCCTTCAGGGCGACTTCCGAGTAGTGCACGAGAACCGAGGTCATTCGCTGATCTGGCGAGGTGGTGGCGGTGTGATGTGGCGAGCGGCCACATGACCCGAAAGCACGGCAGATTCAATCGTCGCCGGAAGTCCGGTTTCGATCCAGTCCCCTGCCAACAGCAGCCCGCGAATCGGGGTTTCTGTGCCCGGCCGGGGCGGTGCGTCAGCCGCCAGCGAGAACGTCGATCGCTTCTCCCGAACCGCGACGGACTGGCGCAGCCGCGCACGCCGTGCGGCAGGCAGCGCCTCGCGAATTTCGTCCACCGCGATCGCCGTCAACTCGTCGTTGGTCCTGCTGACGATCGCCTCGGCGCCGCTGGAGATCATCGACAGATGCGAGGTCTCGCCGCCGACCAGCGCGCGCCGGTCGAACACCCATTGAAACTCGCGGCCGGGCAGCCCGACCAACGGCTCCTGCATGACTGCCTCGTCGAACCACAGGTTCACGGTGACGATCGGCACGCTCGCCATCCGTGACGCATCGTCAATTGTCTGTCGCAGCGCCGGAGGAGGCGGATCGAACAGCTGGCTGAAGCCGAACCACGGGACGGTGGAGATCACGACGGGCGCCTCGATCAATTCGTCGCGCACGCGCACGCCTCGTAAACCATCGCCGTCGATGACGACGCGCGCCGGGGCCTGTGTCCTCACCTCGCTGCCGCGCTGCTCGAGCCAGTGACGCGCCGGTTCGGTGTACAGATCGTCGAGCGGCACGGCCGGCAGCACCAGCACCGCCGCCATCGGATCGGGCGCGAAGATCCGCTCGAGGACGCCAAGGAAATGCGATGCATCGGCGTGATCGATCGACTGATTGAGCGCCGCCAGTGCCAGCGGCTCCCAGAACAGTTCGCATAGACGCGGCGCCTGATGATGCTCGGTCAGCCAGCTGCGCACCGACATCCCGCGGCAGCCGCGTTCGAGCGGCGCCGCCGAGGTCGCGGATGGAACGAGTCGCCTGCCGATCCGCAGGACCGACAGTTTTTCCCCCCACGTCAAGGCGTCCCATGCCAGGACGCCGCCGAGGAAATGGAGCGGTGAGGGTGCGGCAGGAAGTGTCAGCTCGCTGTGATGGCCGGCGCGATCGATCATCGCCACGCGCAGGCCGCTTTGCCAGCGAACGCGATCGGCGGCATCGATGCGGCGCAGCAAGGCAAGCGTCTCGGTATAGCAGCCCATCAGGATGTGCTGACCGTTGTCGACACGCTCGCCGGTGTGCGGATCGCGGAAGGTTGTCGCGCGTCCGCCAAGCCCTGGCCGCGCTTCCAGCACCAGCACGCGGGCGCCATCAGCGACGAGCGCGGTCGCGGCGGCAAAGCCCGCACAGCCGGCGCCGACCACGATTGCATCGAATCGGCCGGCGCCGTCCTGCCGTCGGCGTGCCGGGACGTTCATGCGCGTGCTGAGCGGGTCAGGCCGATCGCAGACAGTCGCGACACCGCCCAGGTCTGCAGAGCGATGCGGGCACGCACGAATTTAGGAACGCGGATCACCTCGCTGAACACGTCATAGCGCCGCCGCTCGATGCGCTGGAGGATCTCGAAGTAGATGCCGCTCATGATCTCCGCGGCGACCAGCTTGCGCGCCTCGCTGTGCGGGAGGGCCTGCGCCGCCGCGGCAAAGAACTGCCGCGCCCGGTGCGCTTGATGCGCGAGCAGCAATCGAATCGGCTCCGTCACCACCCCGGCACGCAGATCCTCTTCGGTGACGCCACAACGCCGGAGATCTTCCTGCGGCAGGTAGACGCGGCCCTTGGCCAAATCGATTTTGACATCGCGGATGATGTTCGTCAGCTGCAGTGCCAACCCCAGGTTAAAGGCGTAGTCGCGCGAGCGCGCATCGCGGCAGCCGAAGATTTCGACGCACATCACGCCCACCGCGGATGCCACCCGCCGGCAGTAGCCGGCCAGCTCCTCGAAGGTGTGATAACGCGACTGCCGCAGATCCATCTCGACGCCGTCGACCAGATCGTCGAACGGCTGGCGCGACAGCGAGAGGGCGCGCACGACCGGCTTGAGCTGCCGCCCCTGCGGCGTCAGCGGATCCTCGGTGCCGAACAGCCGTCCGACTTCGGCGCGCCAGGCGGCAACTTCGGTGGCCGCGATCTCCGGAGCGCCCGCTTCATCCACGGCATCATCGACGGCTCGACAAAAGTCCCAGACGAGGCCGATCGCGCGGCGCTGCTCCGCGGGCAGCACTAAGAACGAGTACGAGAAGGACGTGTCTCTCGCCACAGCAGCGTTCCACACGCTATCACTAATGCGTCCGCCGGGCCGAGCGACGGACGCGACGTAAACACGTCGAAATCGCAGCGCTCGAGATGGCGAAGGATCCGAGAGCCACCGAGCCACGTGGCGCGCAGCTCGTAGCGCAGGCGGCCTTGGACTCCATCGCACACCGCGCGACCTTCGTCGAAACGCCGTTGCGTGCGCTCACCGCAATCCCTCAATGCCGCGCGCCACTGCGGTGTCATCGCGCCCGAATTCAAGGTCAACGGATCGGCGTGGTGCGCTGCCCACGTCTCTTCCGGAACATACAGACGCCCGCGCGACCAGTCGACAGCGAGGTCCTGCCAGAAATTGGTCAACTGCAGGGCGGTACAGAGCGCATCCGACGCGGCATCGAGCCGGTCGTCACGGTATCCGCTCAGGCGCAGGACCAGGCGGCCCACCGGATTGGCAGAGCGCCGACAGTAGTCGAACACCTCCGTCCAGGCGCGGTACCGCGTGGTGGTCACATCCTGTGCGAATGCGCTGAGCAGATCGTCAAAAAGCTGCAGCGGCAGGTCGAACCGCCGGATCGTGTCGTCCAGCGCGAGGAACGCCTTCGGCGCATCGTCGGGCCGACGAAGATGAGCGCGCCATTCGGCGAGCAGCCGTAATCGCTCCTCGGTCGATCGACCGGGCTCGTCGGCAAAGTCATCCGCGGTTCGCGCGAATGCATAGATGGCGGCGACGTGCCGTCGCAAACGCTGCGGCAGCAGCCTCGATGCGACTGGAAAATTCTCGTAGTGCGATTGCGCGAGCCGCACGCACGCATCATAGGCGTCCTCGAGCGCGGTCAATGGCCTGACTGTAGCATTGGCGAGTGGCCGGGCTTACGTTGTTCGATCCGTGCGGCGGGCGGGCGCGATAGGCTGACGGGGAAAGGAGCCGATGCGGTGAAGCACAAGAACACGATCTGTCTCTGGTTCAACAAGGATGCCCAAGACGCGGCACGTTTCTATGCGGCGACGTTTCCGGACAGCACGGTGACCGCGGTTCACAAGGCGCCGTCGGATTATCCGGGCGGCAAGGCCGGCGAGGACTTGATGGTCGAGTTCACGCTTCTCGGTCTACCGTGCCTCGGTCTCAACGGCGGGCCCGAGTTCCCCCATACCGAGGCTTTCTCTTTTCAGATCGCGACTGACAGCCAGGAAGAAACCGATCGCTATTGGAACGCAATTGTGCAGAACGGCGGCCGCGAAAGCGCGTGCGGCTGGTGCAAGGATCGCTGGGGTGTCTCGTGGCAGATTATTCCGCGCGTGCTCACCGATGCGCTCGCCGCCGGAGGCGATCAAGCCAGGCGCGCTTTCGAGGCGATGATGCCGATGACCAAGATCGATGTGGCGACGATCGAAGCGGCGCGAAAAGGCTGACGTCGATCCACGGCGCGGCGGCGTCACCACGGCGTTTCGGCGGCGCCGGCCCGATGATTCACGGCGCGCGCCATCGTGAACAACAGATCCGACAGCCGGTTCAGGTAGATGATCACCACCGGCTCGACCGACTCGGCACCGATCTGCAGGACCGCGCGTTCCGCGCGCCTGCAGACCGTCCGCGCCAGATGCAATGCCGCGCCCGCGGGACACCCGTCCGACAGGACGAAGTGGCGCAGCGGCGGAATCTCGGCGTCGAGCGCGTCAATCCATCCTTCCAGCTTGGCGACGCTCGCGTCGTTGACGACAATCTTCTCGACGCGCTTCGCGATCTTGTGGGCCGGATCCGCCAGGCGCGCGCCGAGCGCAAATAGATCGCGCTGAACCGACACGCACATCTCGTCGAGATCCGCGGGCATCCCCGCGGCACGGGCGACACCGATCGACGCCTGGATCTCGTCGACGTCGCCGTATGCGACGACGCGCAGATCGGTCTTGCGGACGCGCGTGCCGTCGAACAGGCTGGTCTCGCCTGAATCGCCGGTCTTCGTATAGATCTTCACTGGTAGGATTATAGGCGGGTCCGGCGACCCACCTCCGACGATCGACGTGACGAACCCTCGCGCAACACGGCTGCCCGCACCGAACCTGCGGCAGCGTTTCCGGAAGAACCTGTTGGCGTGGTACCGAAAGCACGGCCGCGATCTGCCGTGGCGGCAGACCGACGATCCCTACCACATTCTCGTCTCGGAAATCATGCTGCAGCAGACGCAAGTCGATCGCGTGCTGCCGAAGTATCACGAGTGGTTGTCGAAGTATCCGTCGCTGCTGGTACTCGCCGAAGCGCCGCCCGACGATGTCAGCCGCACGTGGCGGCCGCTTGGCTACAACATCCGTCCCAAACGCCTCCAGTCGATCGCACAGCAAGCCGTCGATAAGTACGACGGCAAGCTGCCCAGCGATCGCGACACCCTGCTGTCCTTCAAGGGCATCGGCGAATACACCGCCGGCGCCATTCGCAGTTTCGCGTTCCGCGAGCGCGCGGCGATTCTCGACACCAATGTCGCGCGCGTGCTGTTCCGCATTTTCGTCGGCAAGGGCGATCCGAAGAGCCACGCGATGAAGAAGCACTTGTGGGCGGTGTCGGCCGCGGTGCTGCCGCATAAGCACGTCTTCGACTTCAACCAGGCGCTGATGGACTTCGGCGCGACGCACTGCAGCGCCCGCAAGCCGAAATGCGACACCTGCTCTATGCGCGGGTTTTGCCGATCAGCCGCGCGATGAGGTCGCGATCCGCGTCCGGAAACGGCAACGCCGCCAGCTCGGCCCGCGGCACCCAGCGCATCGCCTGACCCATCATCGGCTTCGCGTCGCCGAGCAGGTCGCATCGATAGAAATACAACTCGACGGTCTTCTCCGGGTAGGCGTGGGTGACGGTGTGCAGCATCTCACCCACTTCCGCCACCGCATCGAGCTCCTCGAAGATCTCGCGCCGCAGCGCTTCGACGTGCGTTTCGCTGTGATGCACCTTGCCGCCGGGGAACTCCCAGTGGCCCGCGAGGTGGGTGCCATCGGGCCGCAGCGTCAACAGAAACGCGTCGTCGCGTTCGATGACGGCGGCGACAACCACGACCGGCGTCACTTGACCGACGCTTTCACGCGCGTGTCCTTCCAGACAATGGTGACCGATGTGCCACTGGAGGTGAAGTCGCGATGCACGTAGCCAAGTCCGACGACCCTGCCGAAACGCGGCGAGAACGCTGAGCTCGTCACCCGGCCGATTTCCTTGTCGAAGGCATAGATCTTCGATTCGGGCATCGGCACGACCGCGGCTCCCTCGTCCCCGACCCATTGCACGAGCTTCCTGGCGACACGGCCGCCGCCGCGATGCGTCACGCGGACGATGATCTCCTGGCCGACGTAACAGCCCTTGGTGAACGAGATCGCCCGATCCTCGATGCCCGCCTCGAGCGGGATGGTGTCCTCCGTCATGTCGGCGAGAAACCGCGGCTCACCGCGCTCGATCCGAATCACTTCGAACGTATCCATGTCGATCGCAGGCAACGCCTGATATTCGCTCGGCAGGGTCTCGTCGATGATGGTGAGGAAGTCCTCGGGTCGGATAATCGTCCACACCGCCCACGTGTCGCTGAGATCGGCGACGCTGACGTCCTCGGAGAAGATCAAACCGTCGAGGCGATCGCGGAGCGGCTGCGCGAGCGGTCTCGGCACGTCCAGCAACATTCGGTCGCCGCGGGCGATCACGTTCATGTCGCTGATCATTCTGCCCTGCGGGGTCAGATACGCCGCATACCGGCGCTCGCCGTCAGCGAGCGCGGCGACGTCGTTGGTCAGCAATCCTTGCAGCCATGACGCGCGATCGGCGCCGGCCACGCTCAGGACGCCGCGGTCGGCGCGGCGCACCACGCCGCCGCCGGCCTGAACCGCCTGGTAGCTCTCCAGTGAAAACATGGTCTAAGCTGAATTGTGACCCAATTAATCCGGTCCGCGCTGGTCTCATGCCTGGCCGGCCTGCTGTGCGGCGCGCCTTCGGCATCCGCGCAGACTTCGTCTGCGCCGGCGGCTGCCGATAACGGCACACAGTTCCTGGTGTTTTTCCGCTCGCAGCCGGTCGGGCGCGAGGAGGCGATCGTCCTCAAGCTCGCGGATGGCTGGACGGTGCGCGGCTCGAGCCGGCTGGGTCCGCCAATCGACATCACCTCGCGCACCGCGGAGGTCCAGTACGACGCCGAGTGGCGGCCGCGATCGATCCTCGTGGACAGTGTGGTACGCGGCCAGGACATGTTGCTCAAGACATCGTTCGACGGCAAGTCGGCCTCGAACGAGTTCGCGATCCAAGGCAAGACGCAGACCAAAGTCGATGCGGTATCCGCCGATCCGGTGGTGCTGCCCAATACGTTTCTCGGCTCATATGCGGTGCTGGCGCGGCGCCTTCAGGGTAAGACCGCTGGGAGCGAGCTGCGCGGCTACATTGCGCCGCAAGCGGAGGTGACGATCCGCATTATGGCGGCGACGCCGGAGCGCATCGAAACCCCGAAGGGCGTGATTCAGGCAACGCGCTTCGCGATGACGTTCAACAATCCGCCGCCTGCCGGCGATCTGCTCGTCAACATGTGGACGGACGCCGACGGCGGCCTCCTCCGGATGAATATTCCGTCGCAGGCCATCGAGATGGCTCGCGAAGACATCGCGTCCGCCGCGTCGCGGACCACGGCGTTTTCGCTGCCCGGTGATGAAAGCGTGACCATCCCCAGCATCGGCTTCAGCCTTGCCGCCACGGTCAACAAGCCCGCATCGAAGGATCGGTTACCCGCCGTGATCCTCATCGGCGGCTCCGGCCCTGTCGACCGCGACGAGACCGTCGCCGGCATCCCGGTGTTCGGCCACATCGCGCGTGATTTGGTTGCGGCAGGTTTCTTCGTGGTGCGGTACGACAAGCGCGGCGTCGGCCAGAGCGGCGGGCGCGCCGAATCGGCGACCATTGCGGATTACGCCGAAGACGCGCGACAGGTTCTGTTGTGGCTCGAAAAGCGGCAGGATGTCGACAAGGAACGCATCGCGATCGTCGGGCACAGCGAAGGCGCGCTGGCCGGCATGCTCGCCGCGGGCCGCGAGCGCGACAAAGTCGCGGCGCTGGTACTGATTGCGGCGCCGGCAACCAGCGGCGCGGAGGTCGTGCTCGAACAGCAGAAGTACATGCTGTCGAAGATGCCGATCGACGACGCACAGCGTGCGGAGCGGATCGCGCTGCAGGAGAAGATCAACACCGCGGTGATCAAAGGCACTGGCTGGTCGGACTTGCCGGAGGCGGCGCGCCGAGTCGCCGACACGCCGTGGTTCTACAGCTTTCTGACCTTCGACCCCGCCAAGGCGATCAGCGAGACACGCCAGCCGGTGTTGATCGTGCAGGGCGAGCTGGATCGCCAGGTCCCGGCGCATCATGCGGACAAGCTCGCGGAATTGGCGCGCGGGCGGCGCGGCACCAAGGCGGCCGTCGAAGTGATCAAGGTGCCGGGCATCAACCACCTGCTGGTGCCCGCAAAATCGGGCGACGTGTCCGAGTACGGCAGTCTTGGAACGGATGCACAGGTCTCGGCAGACGTGACGAAAGCGATCGCGCAGTTTCTGTCGAAGGCCATGCTGGATTGAGCTCTGCCCTCCTGATTCGCATCACCGGGCACGACCGGCCCGGTCTGACGCACGCGCTGACGGCAATCCTGGCGCGCTACAACGTTCGCGTGCTCGACATCGGGCAAGCCGTCATCCATGACGGACTCGCGCTTGGCATTCTGATCGAGCTGCCGGGATCATTGCGGTCGTCGGCGCTGCTCACCGACGTGCTGCTCGAGTCGCATCGGCTCGGGGTCGAAGTGCATTTCGATGCCTCGACATCGGCGGAATACGAAGCCTGGGTTGCGGCGCAATCGCGCCAGCGTTTCATCATCACGTTGCTGGGCCCGGCAATAACGGCGGCGCACCTCGCCCGCGTCTCCGGCATCGTGGCGCGCGCCGGGCTCAACATCGACCGCATCGAGCGTCTGTCATCACGCCTGCCGCTGACCGCCGAAGCGCAACAACGCTTCTGCGTGGAGCTGACGGCGACATCCCAGAACCCCTCGGCGGTCAACGAGGATCAGGTTCGGACCGAGCTTGCGCACCTCACCGACGCCGGCGATGTCGACATTGGCCTTTCAGCACGACTCGATCTTCCGTCGCAACCGGCGGCTGGTGGCGTTCGACATGGATTCGACGCTGATTCAAGGGGAAGTCATCGACGAGCTCGCGCGGCACGCCGGCGTCGGGGATCAGGTCGCGGCGATCACCGAGCGGACGATGCGCGGCGAGCTCGACTTCAAACAGTCGTTCCGGAGCCGCGTCTCGCTCCTCAAAGGATTGCCGGAGGCCGCGCTGCAGCAGGTCGTCGAGCGCATCCCGCTCAGCGACGGCGCCGAGCGCCTGGTCGCGACGCTGCGCCGCCTCGGCTACAAGACGGCGATCTTGTCGGGTGGCTTCACGTTCTTCGGTCGGGTGTTGCAGGAGCGGCTCGGCATCGATTACCTCCACGCCAACACGCTCGACGTGCGCGACGGTGTCGCCACGGGCGAGGTCGTCGCGCCAATCGTCGATGGGGCCATGAAAGCGCAGCTGTTGGCGGAAATCGCGGGTCGCGAAGGACTCAGCCTCGAACAGTGCATCGCGGTCGGCGACGGCGCCAACGATCTGCCGATGCTGCGGCTCGCGGGGTTAGGCATCGCCTTCCGCGCCAAGCCGCTCGTGCGGTCGAACGCCGGCCAATCAATTACCGCGATGGGCCTCGACGGCATCCTCTATCTCATCGGCGTGCGCGATCGGGATGTCGGCTAGATAGGTCAGCCGTCCGCTCCCACGACCGTCGTCCGGTGATATTCTGCGCGGTCATGAAGCGACGAGCGTTCCTCAGAAAAGCCGTGGCCGGCGCAGGCGCGACTGCCGCCGCGATTACCGCGCACGGGGTCGGCGCACAGCAAGGGTCGCAGAACACCGCGGCCGGCGGCGACGCCGCGCCGATACGCATTCCCGCGGAGTTCAGCGCCGCCACGTCGGCCGCGCCGGTCGAATTTGCATTTCCCATGACCGGCGCGCAGGTGTTTGCGCGCGCCTGCAAGGAAGAAGGCGTCGCCGCGTTGTTCGCCTGTCCAGGCAACTACCCGATCATCCATGCGATGGCCTCGAGCGGCATTCCGGCGTATGGCGGACGCCATGAAGGCTCGATGGCCCATGCGGCCGACGCGTTCATCCGCGTCACCGGCGAGATCGCCGTGGCCTCCGGCACCGAAGGTCCCGGCTTTACCGACATGATCTGCGCGATTGCCTGCGCCAACGCCGCGCGGACACCCTTACTGATCGTCGCCAGCAACATGTCGATCGGTGCCGAAGACACTGAAGGGGGCATTCAGCTCGGGTATCAGCAGCCGACCACGGAAGGTCTCAAGAAGTACGGGAAGCGGTTGATCATTCCGCGCCGCGTGCATGAGTACGCCGGTTATGCGTTCCGGCAATTGCGCAGCGGCGTGCCGAAGCCTGTGCACCTGGACTTCCCTGCAGAAGTCGCCTCGGCGCGGTTCAAGGACGCCACCGAGCTCGAGTTCTTCCATGACAAGACGCGCTACCGCACCGAGTCGCGGCCGCATCCATCGCCGAAGGCGATCACCGCCGCAGTCGACATGATCCGCAAGGCGGAGCGGCCGATCATCGTGTCGAGCAACGGCGTGTTTTACGCGAAGGCGTGGGATGCCCTGAAGCGCTTCGCGGAGCGCGCGCAAATTCCGGTGGTCGAGTCGGGCGCGATGAAGGGGCAATTCTCCGATGCCAGCCCGCTGTCGGCAAACACCGCACCTGGTGCGCTGCCGAGTGCCGACCTCGTGATCCTGGTCGGCCAGCATTGCATGCCGACGGTGGGTGAATTCGCGTTCGGCCCTGATGCGAAATACATCCGCATCGACCAGGCGGCAGAGGATATCGGCCGCAACCTGCCGATCGATCTCGGCATCGTCAGCTGCGAGCTCGCGGCGCTCGAAGCGCTCGCCGATGCGGTGCCGCGCCTCACGCACGACAGCTGGCTGGCGGAAATCGCGGCGGCTCGCCGTAAGTTCGAGGACCAGAACGCGGAGTACTACAAGATCGGCCTCGGCTATATGGACGCGGTGCATCCGGCGGTGATCGCGAAGCATCTCGGAGATTTCCTCTACCGGGGCACATTGCCCAGGGAACAGACCACGGTCGCATCAGGCGGCTACGGCATCGCGCGGTTTGTTCGCCGGGAGCTACGCGGGTTCCGGCCCGGTCAGGTGATGAACGGCGCGTATCAGTACGGCGCCATCGGTCCGGACCTTGGCTACGCCGTCGGCGTCGCGGCGGCCGTGCAGCTCGGCGCCGGACCGCAAGCTGCGCATCGGGGACACCCGATCATCTGCGTCACCGGCGATGCCGGTTTTGGCTACACGGCAATGGAGATCGACACGATGGCGAAGTACAAGCTCCCGGTCATCACCATCGTGTACAACAACAACGCCTGGGGCACGTGGACCGGCGCGACGCAGGACCCCAAAGCGATGCCGATTCACCTGTTCCAGGAGAACCTGCGCTACGACAAGCTGGCCGAGGCACTCGGCGGCTACGGCGAATACGTGACGAGGGCCGGGGACTTCCGGCCGGCGCTCGAGCGCGCCTATCAGATCGCCGTCCGCGAAGGCCGGCCGTCGGTGATCAACGTGCAAGGCAAAAAAGAGTTCTGGAACCGGACCGCGTACCCGCCCGGCATGATCGGCAAGGTCGAACCCGGCGTGATGTCGTACTACCATTGACGCGGCGTCCGCCAACCGCGAAGCAGCAGCCGGCCGGTCGGCGGCGGGTTCCGCAATCGGCGGTTCAGGATCCGCTTACCGCGGCGCTGCAACGCTACGCCGATCGCGGCGTGTTTCGGGGTTTTCGAGCCGAGCCGGCTGCACGTGGACGCATCGAATATCGCTTTCTCTGGCTGACGAAGCAGCCGATGTCGGCGGTCTTCGATACGCGCGCGGCGCGCCTGACGTTTCCGTCGCTGCTACCGCAGGTCGATCATGAGATCGCGGCAGACATGAAGGCGATCAGTGGCGCACGGTTCGAACGCGGCCAACCCGAACACAGGCGCGTCGACGCGCGGCGCTGTCGCATCACCGCCGCCGCTCGCAAAGGCGACTTCTCGATGACGGTTGATATCCGAGGCGCCAATCACGACTATGCGGTGAGCAAGGCGCTCAACATCGTCAACGAGATGTTCGTGACACTGCACGAGCATCATCCCGAATATCTAATCCGGCACTTCGGCATCTCGACGGAGTAACTAGAGCTGCTGCCACAATTCGTCCACGGCACCGCGCAATCGTGCCGCGGACGCCGCGTAGTTGGCGTCCTCGTCGAAGAGCATCGGCGGCCCGAACGCGATGCGCACGCGATGGCCGCTGAATGGCAAGAACGCCTTCCAGTCCAATGGCCGGTTGCGCGGCCACACTTCGAACACACCCTTGAGCGCGCACGGCACGATCGGCACGTGCAGATGCTGCGCGAGAATCGGCGCGCCTTTCTTGAAGTTCCGCACCGTGCCGTCGATGGCCCGCTCGCCTTCGGGAAACAGCACGAGGATCTTGCCGTGAGACAGTCCGCAGGCGCCGGCCTGCATCGCCGGGATCAGGTTCGAGTCCGGATCGACGGGTACCAGGTTGATCTTGGCGGCAACCCACCGCGTGAATGCCGTCTCGAAGTACTCGACCGCGCCGACGAAGAACAATTGCCGATAAATGCGGAACGGCAGAATGTTGCAGACGAAGATGGGGTCGAGAAAGCTTTGGTGGTTCGGGCAGATCAAATAGGGACCACTGGCTGGAAGATGCTTCAATCCATGTACGACAGTTCGCGGCATCACCAGCCAGTGCGCCAATCGTCCGATGCTGAATATCAACGGCGCGGCAATGGGCCGATCGGCGAGGATGCCGCGCAATACGGGATCGTTGGGCAGCGGCAGATTTTTGAATATCGCCGGCCACGGGGCGAGTCCTGGCGATCCGCTGGCCGGCGCCGAACGCCGCTCGGCGCGCACCGCGTCAACCAGCTGGCGAACGGTAAAGATCTCTCGGGTAACGGCGCCAGGCACTTTGATGCCGAACGTCTGTTCGAGCTCGGTCAACAGCTCGACGCGCTGCATCGAATCAAAACCTAGGTCGAGCTCGAGGTTGGCGTCAGGACGCAGACGGGCGCCGACCTTTGCGCGTGCCGCGATGGCCGCCAGCACCGGCGCAACCTCGACCCGCTCAGACCAGTCGAGCTCGGCTCGATCGAGGGCCGGCTCCGAGCTGGCAGTGGCCAAATGGCGCTCGCGCACTATGCGCTCCACCTCATGCCGTTTGATCTTCTGCGTCGTCGTCCGCGGCAAAGGCTTGAACCAGATCTCGTAGCGGAGGACGCGCTTGTGCGATGGCAGACCCACCGCGAGACCTTCCATCTCGAAGCGAATCAGGTCTCCGGCGTTGACGATCTGTTTTTCGCGCAGCCGTTCCATGTCGGGTACGACGACCGCGAACAGTCGCTCCGACGACAAGCGGTCCGGCTCGGCGAGGCCGAGCACGCACACTTCTTTGATGAACGCGGACTGTCGATAGTGCGCCTCGATTTCCTCGGGATAGATGTTCTTGCCCGATGCGAGCACGATCGTGTCTTTCTTGCGGCCGGTAATGGTGATGCGCCCGGCGTCGTCGAGCCGGCCGAGATCGCCGGTGAAGAACCAGCCGTCCCGGATCGCCTCGGCCGTCGCGTCGGGACGATTGTGGTACTCGCGCATCACAATCGGACCGCGAATGGCGATTTCGCCGTCCACCAGCTTCACCTCGACGCCCGGTAACGGCCTGCCGACGGTATCGAGATGCGCATCGTCCGCTGTGGTAATCGTGGCAGCGGCGCTGGTCTCCGTCAGGCCGTAGGCCTGCAGGATGGTGAAACCCAGCGAGTACAAATCGCGCCCGATTGTGTGATCGAATTTCGAACCGCCCGTGACGAACAGGCGCATGTCGCGGCCGAGCGCGTCATGGACTTTGCCGAAGAACACTCGGCCGGCATTGATGCCGATGCGGCGCAGCCGGAAGTTCAAGGCGAGCATCACTTTGAATGCGATGCGCGCCACCGGCCCTGATTTGGCGACCTGCGCGGTCACACGCTGGTGAATCAGGTAAAAGAACGGCGGCACGGACGCGAAGATGGTGATGCGGCGCCGGGCCAGCGCGCTGATGAGATCCGCCGAGTTCAATGTTTCGAGATAGACGACCCGCGCGCCGACCGCGAACGGCAGCAACAGATTCGCCAGCTGTGCCAGGGAATGGGACAGCGGCAAAACGCCGAGCACGGCATCCTTGTCGCTGACGTCGACGACGGCAAAAGCGGCATTGCGTTCGGCCATCAAATTGCCATGGGTCAGCACGACGCCTTTCGGATCAGACGTAGTGCCGGACGTGTAGAGAATCACCGCCGGCGTGCGGGAGTCTGTGGCCGGATCAGTCACTGCCGGCTCGAGCCCGGGCACTTGATGCAGGTTTGCTACGGCAATGCCCGCGCGCGGCACGCTGTCCTTCAGCACATCGCTGACGAACACCAGCCTCGCGCCGGAGTCGGCGACGATCGTCGCGACCTGTGCGGCAGAGTAGTTCGTATCGAGAGGAACGGCGACGGCGCCGCGTTTCAGGGTGCCCAGGTAGGCCGCACACCAGTGAGCATCGTTGTGCGCGAGCAGGGCGCAGCGATCGCCGGCACCGATTCCCTGCGCCGCCAGCCATGCTGCCCACGCGGCCGCCATGTCATGCAGTTGCTGGTAGGTAAAGGTCTCGACGCGATCGCCACGGAGGACCTCGACGGCTGTTCGCCCGCCGAAGCGCGCAACGGTAGCGGCAAACATCGACCAGACGTTCGTGGCTGCCAACGAATTACTCTACCGAAGCCGTCCAGTCAGTCCAGCGCCGGGTGATCGACACCGCCGCAGTGTACGCGCAAACCGCGCGGTTCATCGCGGGCGTACCGCACCATCATCGTGCGACGCGCTCAGCGACGGTATGATGGTTCTGTCCGATGCCATCCCCCCTGCGGATAGCCTTTCTCGGCTGCGGCTTCATCACGCGGGTGCACAGCCGCAACCTGCGCCGGTTCGACAGCCAGATCGTGTGCGGGTATGCCAGCCGCGACAAGGCGAAGGCGTCGGCATTCTGCGGGGAGTTCCGCGGCAGCGGCAGCTACTCGGACTACGCCGACGCGATCAACGATCCGGCGGTGGAAGCCGTGGTCATCGCGGTCCCGCCGAAGTTTCACCTCAACCTGACACTGCAGGCCCTCGCCGCCGGCAAACACGTGCTCGTCGAGAAGCCAGCCTATCCGACGACGGGCGACTACGTCGCCGTCATGCAGGCGCGCGACCACGCCGGCAAGGTGGTGCTGGTCGGCGAAAACGATCATTACAAGCCACTCGCCGTGATGCTGCGGCGGCTGCTCGCCGACGGCGTGATCGGCGAAATGGTCTTCGGACATTTCAGCAGCATCGTCCGCCGGCTGAAATCGGCCGAGGACTGGCGCAACGACGAGTCGATGGCGGGCGGCGACGCGTTCTTCGAAGAGGGGATTCACTGGTTGCACCTCGCGGCCAGTCTCGGTCCAAAAATCACGAGTATTTCCGGCTTCCGCCCCGCGCCGTCTCGCGAAGGTCCCGACACGCGCGCGAAGAGCATGCTGGTGTCGTTCACGTACGACAACGGTGCGGTCGGCTCGCTGTACTACTCGCGCGAGATCCCGTCCCTGTTGAAAGGCTTGCGGCTGTCGAAGTTGATGGGCCGCAAGGGCGTCATCACGTTCGAATCGAATGGCGTGGCGGCGCTGGTGCGCGGGCAGGGACTGCCGCGGCTGATGTTTCCCGGGTTCCGCGATATTCGCGGCTACCAGGCGATGTACCGCGATTTTCGAGATGCGATCCGCGCCGGGCGCGCGCCGGAAATGAGCCTGGAACGCGCGCTCGAAGACCAGCGCTTGATGGATCAGGTCTACGCCTCGCTCGATCGTCCGAATGAACGCCTTTGACATCATCATCGTCGGCAGCGGCGCTGGTGGCGGCACGATGGCGCGCGAGCTCGCGCCGACCGGCGCGCGGATACTGATCGTCGAGCGCGGCGACCACATCCCGCAGGAAGACCACAATTGGAATCCAGCGGCGGTGTGGAAGGAGCTGCGCTACCGGACGACGGAAACGTGGCTCGACGAAACCGGCGCGCCGTTCCGCCCGTACACGCATTACTGCGTCGGCGGCAATACGAAGTTCTGGGGCACGGTGATGTACCGTCTGCGCCCAGAGGACTTCAAGGAGATGCAGCACGTCGACGGCATTTCGCCGGCATGGCCGATCGACTACGACACACTGTCACCGTATTACGACCGCGCCGAGGCGGTCTACGCCGTTCACGGCGAAGCCGGCATCGATCCGACAGAGGGTCCGCGACCACCATATCCGTTCGCGCCGGTGCCCCACTCGAAGGTTGTCGGATCGATCGTCGAGCAACTGAGGGCGCAAGGGCTGCACCCCTCGCCACTGCCCCTTGGCTTGCTCGACAACTGCGTCTTCTGCAATACCTGCAATTCGTTCCCGTGCAAGATTCACGCAAAAAGCGACGCCGAAGTGTGCGCGGTGATGCCGGCGGTCGCTCACCCCAACGTCACTCTGTGGACGCACGCGTGCGCGCGACGCTTGATCACCAACGCCAGCGGGACGAAGGTCGAGGCGGTGGAAATCGAGCGGGCCGGAACCGTCGAAACCGTGTCCGCGCCGTTGACGATCGTGTCCTGCGGAGCCGTCAATTCAGCGGCGCTGCTGCTTCGTTCCGCGAGCGGCCGGCATCCGGATGGCCTGGCGAACTCCTCGGGTCTGGTCGGCAAGCGCTACATGGCGCATCTGGCGACGATGATGCAGGGGTTTCATCCGTTTCGGGTCAACGACACCGTCTTCCAGAAAACCGTCGCGATCAACGACTTTTACTTGAAGGGGCGGCGGGTGCGTTACCCGCTCGGCCAGATTCAGTCGCAGGGACGCACGCACGGCGTGATGGCGCAAACGGTCGTGCCGCAGGTGCCGTTATGGGCGTATGAAGCCTGGGTCGCCCGGGGCGTCGACTGGCTGGCGATGACCGAGGATCTGCCGCGCGTCGAGAACAGGGTCACCATCACGCCGAGCGGACAGATTCAGCTTCGTTACCAGCCGAACAACCTGATCGCGCATCGCGAGCTCGTCGAGGAGACGAAACGAATTCTGCAGGAGCTTGGCTTCTGGATCGTGGTCACGCACTCCCACAAGTCGAAGAACACCACGCATCAGTGCGGCACGCTGGTGTTCGGCACCGACCCGCGCCAATCCGTCCTCGATACCTACTGCCGCACCCACGATGTCGACAACCTGTTCGTCGTCGACGCCTCGTTCTTCCCGTCGTCGGCGGCGGTGAATCCCGGGTTGACGATCGTGGCGCAAGCGATTCGCGTCGCCGACCACATCAAGACCACGCGGTTGTAGCGGTATTGATGCGCTCGCACGACGACCGGGGGACTCAGCGCACCCCGGTAAACGTGAACTTCTGCGCCCGGAACCCCGCTTCGAGGGTCGCGCCGGCGGCGTTCTTCACCTGCGGCCCCTGCGCCTCGGCGACGTAGATGTTGCCGTCCGGGTCGACGGTGATGTTGTGCGGCCGGCCGAGTTCGCCGACGCCAACGCCCGCACCGCCGAATTCATGCACGACCTCGAGATCGCTCCGGCGCAGCACGGTGATCAGGTGCGAACCGCCATCGGCGCTGTAGAGGTAGGTCTGCGGTGCGTCGTGCGAGAACGCGAGCGAGAACGTCGCTTCATTGCCGCACGGCCGCTTCGGCGCCCACGCCGCTTTCTCCTCCGCGCCGCAACGCGGCCGCAGGATCTTCTCGGCCACGAACTCGCCATTCTGGCGGAACACCTGAATACGGTTGTTCGCGCGGTCCGCGACGTAGATCAATCCGTCGCGCGAGCCGACAATGCCGTGGGGGACTCGGAGTTGCGACGGCGGCGCTGCCGGCACAGCCTCGCTCTGTTGGGCGGGCGGACCGGCGGGCTTGGGCGGATCGACAGGGGGCTTGCCATAGGCGCCCCAGTGACGCAGGTATTTTCCGGTGCCGCCGTCAAAGACGATGACGCGCCGATTGCCGTAGCCGTCCGCGACAAACACTTCGTTGTCTGCTGGATCCACCCAGACTTCGGACGGCCGCCCCATCAAGGTCGTATCGTTGCTGCCGCCGGTCTCATCGAACTTCCCGATCACCAGCGCGACCTCGCCGGTGCGCGTGAACTTGACCGTCAAATTGCTTTCGCGCGCGTTGGTCCAGACGAAACCGTTGTGATCGACGAACAACCCGTGGATCGTGCTCCACTTGGCTTCCGGCCCTCGGGCGTCCCACGACTGCAGCTGCCGGCCCTGCGCATCCCACTCGGAGATGCGGCCGCGACTCGACGTCCAGACGTGGCCCTTCGCATCGGCGAAGATGCCGATCACCTGCCCCCAGGTGAACCCGTCCGGCAAAATCGGCCAGCGCGGATCGGCGGCGAATTGCGGCACGCCTTTGAGTGCCGGAGCCTGGCCGAAGGCCTGTGACGAACCGGCGACTACCGCCAGCGTGCAGATCATCGCGGTGAGGAATCTCATGGACGCTCCAGGATGCGACGTGGTGCGACAACGGCGTTGGCTGCTGCCGCGCGTGCCACTAGTATTGTCGAAATGAAGGCGCGTTCATTCAGCCACGTCGGCATCACCGTCCGGGACTTCAACGAGTTCGTGCGGTTTTACTGGGACGTGTTCGGTTGTCCGCTGGTCGGCGTCTCCGACACGCCGACCGAGCGCGTCCGGACGTTCTTTGGCGTCGACGGGCCGATGCCATCGTGCAAGATCGGATGGATCCGCGTGCCGGGAGGCGCCGTGCTGGAGATCTTCGAGTTCCAGCCGCAACAACCGTTCGTCGAGGGGCCATGGAATCGCGTCGGCCTGACGCACTTCAGCCTCAACGTGCGCAACGTGCGGAAATGGCACGATTATCTCGCGGGCAAAGGAGTGACGATCGTCTCCGAACCCGCGCAGTCACCGAACGGTGGGCAGTGGTTTTTCTTCGTCAGGGACTGCGACGGCAACCTGATCGAGATGATGGATCTGGGACCGATGCACTACGTGCTGCAATGGGGCGGTCCGCTGGGCGGTTTCCTGTTCCGCCACGGCCGCTACAAGCAGTATTACCAGCCGAAGCCGAAGACGTAGCTACCGGCTGCTTGCCGACGGATTCGGCACGTGCAGGAACTGAAACGACAGGTTCGAGACCAGGCAGTAGGCGATGAAGTAGTAGAAGCCTGGATGCAGCCTGGCATCGAGATTGTCAATCGCGTTACCCGCCATGAACGCGATGAAGATGCCGACCGCGAACACGTCTGCCATGGCCCACTTGCTGATCGATCGCACGAATAAATAGAGGCGATATTTCGTCGCCGGATCCTTGATCCACAGGATCACGCCGAGCAGCGCCGCCTTGATGAACGGCACGATCACGCTGAACAGCAGGATCAAGCCTGCGACGAAGTAATTCTTCGCCTCGTAGAGCCGTTCGATCGCGCGCAGGATGCTCTGCGTCTCTTCGTAGAGCGGCTTTTTCAACAACGGGATGGTTGCGGTAATCGTCAGCGCATCGCTGCGCAGGCCGGGCACGATCAGCGCCAGCGAAATCAGCGTCAACACGACGGCGATCCAATTACGTCCGCTCATCGACGCGCCCGGTAGGCCGCCGCTTGCTGCTCGACGAGATCGAGGAGGTTGCCCATCACCAGGTTGACGTCGATCAAGTGCAGGCCCCACATCGCGATCGGCTTGCCGGCGGCGCCCAGATCGCCAGTGATGTCGTCGACGCGCGGATCCCCGGGGTTTCCGTTCACCGTGACTTCGAGATAGGTGGCGAATTCGTTGGTCTTGCATTGCGCGGACAATAGACCGGGCACGCTGACGAAGGGCGTGTCGACAGACTGACCCGCCGCCCACGGCTTGGGCGTCACGGTGCCGGTAATCGTGCGGCCGGTCGAGGCCAGATACGCCTTCAGTGGCGCGTTGCCCGAGCTGCCAAGCGCGGCCGGATTCGTGCAGGATGCCGACATCGCAGCATCCGCACTGCGGCCGAACAATGAATCCGCCGGCGGCGGCACCGTCGAGCGAAACGCCGAGAAGTTGACGACACAACCAAGCTGTCCGGCTTTCGTGCACAGCGGAATCTGCTTGAATCGGCCGCCCACGTTCTTGCCCTTCGGCGTCAGGAACGTCGCACCGAGGATGTACGCACCGACCAGCTGCTTCTGCAGCGGCTTGCCGTCGATCTCCCGCGCGATCAGCTCCTGGAGGATGTAGGCGCCCTGGGAGTGGCCGATCAGCACGAACCCGCGGCCCTGATTATCGTGTTTCAGGTAGGTCATGAAGGCGTCGCGCACGTCGTTGTACTGCACGCCGCTTTCGAAAGGCACTGCCGCCGAACCACCGGTCAGACGGGCTCGCAACCCGAGCAGCGTGATCTGGCGGTACATCGGGGCAAATGGCCGGCATTTCGATCCAAGACGCGCGAACTGCTGGAGGATGACGTTGCGTTCTGCCGGATCGGGCGTCATATCGCTGTTCGTGGCCTTGTCGGTCGACACCGTCGGGTAGACGTAGAAACAGTCGATCGAGGCCTTTGGATCGGCCGACCATTTCTCGACGGTTACCGCGCCATCCGCAGCGACGACGCTCGCGGACAGATCGACGTCGCAGGCATCGCCGGCCCGTCCGCCTTCGCTAGGCTTCGGCGCGACAGGTCCGCCTTCGCTAGGCTTCGGCGCGACAGGTCCGGGACGGCACAGCCAGTTATGCTGATCGGTGTAGTCGTTCGCAGTGAATTCGGTTGGCGCGGCCGGCGTCGGCGCCGGCGCCTGGGCCTCGGCGCTGATCGCTCCGCCGAGCAGCAGCGCGGCGACGACGACGAAGAGTGACGATCCGGGCACCTGACCTCCTTTGCGCTCGCTTCCGGATTCTAACCCAGCGCCGCTGGCGTGCGGGCCCGCACGGGCGGCGCTTGCGATAGACTCGGCGTGAGTGAAAGCGATCGCTGTTTCGTTTGCCGTAGCCATGTCGCTGGCGCAATCGGCGTCCGACCGGCCGCCGACCCGCAACGTCGGATCGATGAGCGATCTGATGGTCAAGATCATCTATCCGGCTTCGGACGCGTTGTTTTACATCGAATCGCGCACCCCGAACACCGATACCGAATGGACGATCCTCGAGGGCCAGGCCTTGATGGTCGCCGAGTCGGCGAACTTGCTGATGCTGCCGGGACGCGCGCGAGATCGCAAACAATGGATCGCCGACGCAACCTTGATGCTCGATGCCGGCGCCGCCGCAGTGAAAGCGGTCAAAGCCAGAGACGTTGCAGGCGTCGCCGCGATCAACGAGCGCTTGCTCGAGTCGTGCACGTCGTGTCACCGCCATTACCGCCCAGGCTACGGCCAGAGGCCTCTTGACTAGGCCGCTGTCGCTGCTGCTCGCCGTCTTCGTGGCGTGGACGGGCTCGGCGACCGCGCAACAGGCTGCGCCGATCGTCGCCTTCACCGCCACCGAACAGATTCCGTTGACGGCGTATGCCGAACCAATGCGCGCGGGGTTCCTGCAACTCACGTTCGGCTCGCCGCGGCAGATCCCGACACTCTCCGATATCCGGTACTTCCGCTGCGCGCTCACCGGATGGGCGCCGAAAGGCGTGCTGGTCGCGTCAGAGGAAATTTTCAAGTCCGAGTACGCGGAACGGCGGCTGCTGCCAATCTTCATCCGCCCGGTCGGCGTGTCGGCGGTGGCCGCCAGGGCCGCCGATCTCGAGAAGCCGGAACGGATCGCGGAGCTGCGTCGAGCGGTCAAGGTTCCCGAAGGCGGCGACAAGTCGTACTTCTTCCTGATCCTCTCGTCAGGCGACATCACGCGCTATTACCCGTTCAGAATCGCGACCCCACCCACGCGATAGTCGACGTTCGTTCTCGAGACACCGCGCCGCGCACAACTTCGCCGGTTGCGTTTACACTGACGAGGCATGTGGATGTTGCGCTCCATCGAACCGGACGACGCCGGCTTGTCGTTTCGCCTGATGCCGGGAACGCTGAAAACCATGGGGCGTGCGCCCCGGGCGGATTTCGTGGTCGACGCCGCGTTGGTCTCGCGCCTCCATTGCCGCTTCACGTTGAGCGACGCCAACGAGCTTGCGCTCGAGGATCTCGGCAGCACCAACGGCACATTCGTCAACGGCCGAAAGGTCATGGCTCGCACGCTGCTCAACGACGGCGACACATTGACCGTCGGCCGCGTAAAGTTTGTCGTCAACGCTGAGGCGACCGCGGCACACGACAGTCCGAAGGTCACCACCGCCGACTAACGGCGCCTGGCCAGATAGTCGAGGACGAACGGGTTGGTGCGTTTCTCCTGGCCGATCGTCGTTTCCGGACCATGCCCTGAATAGACGATTGCGTCATCGGGAAACGTCAACAGGCGTTCGGTGATCGACTTCATCAGCGTGTCGTAATCTCCGCCGGGCAGGTCGGTCCGCCCGATCGACCCTGCAAACAGGGTATCGCCGACGAACAGGTGTGGCGCCGCAGCATCGCCGGCGCGCGACAGCGCCAGGCACACACCGCCCGGGCAGTGACCGGGTGTATGGATGACCCGCACTTCGTAGTCGCCGAAAACGATTGGCCCTTCGCCGTCGTAGTAGGTGTCGACCGGCGGTGGCTCCTCGACGGTCAGGCCGAACATCATCCCGGTACGCACGGCGTTCTGATACAGAAACAAATCGTCCTTGTGGAGAAAGATCGGCGCGTACAGCGCGCGCTTGGCCTCCGCGACACCAGAGACGTGGTCGACATGCGCGTGCGTCAGCAGGATGTGCGACACCTGCAAGCGCTCCGCCGCAATGAACGCGAGCAGCTGCTCGACCTCGTCGCCGGGATCGATGAACACCGCCTGTCGGGTGCGCTCACAGCCGACCACGTAGCCGTTCTTGAAGAACGGCCCGACGGCCGCACTTTGCAGGATCATTCGTCTAGGATAACTGCATGGCACTGCCAACGGTCAGCGATGTCTATCACGCACGACGGCGGCTCGCGGCGCGACTGACGCCGACGCCGCTGCTGCCCTCGTCGTGGTTGTCGTCGATCGCCGATGGCGACGTCTATCTGAAAATCGAATCGGTCAACCTGACCAACTCGTTCAAGATCCGCGGCGCGTTGAATGCGGCGCTGCGGCTCACTGAAGGCATCGATACACCGCCGGTGATCGTCACCGCATCGGCGGGGAACCACGGGCGGGCGCTGGCGCTCGCGGCCGAAGCGCTGGGTATCGCCTGCGTCGTGTTCACGCCGTCGACGGCGCCCGAGGCAAAGCAGGCGGCGATTCGCCGGCACGGCGCCACCCTGCATGCCGACGCGGCCGACTACGACGCGGCCGAGCAACAGGCCAAGGAGTTCGCGGAGTCGGAAGGCGGCGTCTACATCTCGCCGTACAACCATCCAGACGTCATCGCCGGAGCGGGGACGATCGGCCTGGAGCTGGTCGCGGCCATGCCGGCATTCGATGTGGTGGTGGTTCCGCTTGGGGGCGGCGGATTGGCGAGCGGTGTCGGTCTCGCGGTGAAGGCCGCCGCGCCGCACGCGACCGTTGTCGGCGTCGAAGTCGAGGCCTCGTCGCCGTTCACCCTCAGCCTCGAAGCCGGCCGCATCACCGAGATCACACCGAGGCCCTCGCTGGCCGACGGACTGATCGGCAATCTCGAACCCGGATCGATCACCTTCCCCCTGGTCGAGCAACTCGTCGATGAGGTCGTGACGGTCAGCGAAGAGGATCTGGCGCGCGCGATGAAAGGACTCGCGACCGAAGAGCGGTTAATCGTCGAAGGCGCCGGCGCAGCCTCGATCGCCGCGATCATCGCCGGCAAGGCGTCGGCGCCGGGGCAGAAGGCCATCGCCATCGTCACCGGGGGCAACGTCGATTTGCCGAAGTGGCTGTTTACGATCAGCTAGGCGCGCATCGCGGTCTCGAACCGCACGCGATCGCGTGAGGACAGCGCCGGCGTCACCAGCGAAGCGACCCCAGCCGGCTGCAGCGTAACCGGCATCATCGCCGAGCGGCCGGGGATACCCTGATCGCGATCGACGGCAATCAGCGCGCAATGGACGCGCGGCGACCGGGTCAGCGCGGACTGGATTAGCCGTGCGGCGGCGGCGGCAAGCGCGTAGGGGCCAGGTGGCCACAACCGCGCGATGCGCGCATCGAGGCGCGCCAGCTGCGCCGCGCTCAGCACGTGAGTCGCGGTTCTACCGGCAATCGCCGCCTCGTCCCAGGGGACGATGACGCTGCGCGGCAGGCCGAGCACCGACAGCGAGACATCCGAGGGCGCGGCGGATGACTCTAGCGCGGTCACCGCAACAATGGCGGAACGCAGCGCTTCGGGCGCGGAACCGATCAGCCGCATCCGCGACAGCGACAGCTCGCTGACGCCTTTCTCGACGAGCGCGGCCTGTGCTGGACCAGCGCACACAATCAGTGCGCGCTGATTGAGGCCCGCCACACGGCGCAGCAGCGCCAGCCCCGCGTCGTCTTTCCATTCGGTGACGGGTGCCGCGGCGGTATCGGCAATCACGATCACGGCCGCACCCACCACGGCGGCCACGTCCGCCGTGCCGGCCAGGGTCGTGTGATAGCCGTCGACCGGAGCTGACTGCGCAACGTCGAGCGCCTTGCCGGCGGCGACGTTTGCCAGATCATCGACCAGCACGATCCGCGACACCACATCGAGCGCCGCGAGCTGTCGCGCCAACGCGCCGCCAATGTCACCGGCGCCGAGAATCGCGATCGTGGCCACGGGGGTATTCTACCTGTGGCAGGGGGCCGAGACAGCGATGTCGAAAGTGATCTTCATCACCGGTGGGACGCGCGGCATTGGTCATGCGATTGCCGGCGCGATGCTGCACTCCGGCAACAGCGTCGCGATCGCGGGTACCACCGCTGACGGCGTCGCCACGGCCGTGTCCAGGCTCCAATCAGCCGTCGCAACAGCCACGCCGGACGACGCGCATCCGATGCCACGGGTCACCGGCGTCACGTGCGACGTTCGCGACGCGCACGCCGTCGAACGCGCGATCGCGGACGTGGCCGCGTCGTTCGGCCGCATCGACGTGCTCGTCAACTGCGCCGGCGTCGGCACCGGCGCGCCGATCGCCGAGCTCTCGCACGACGAATGGCGTCGCATCATCGACACCAATCTCACCGGCGTGTTCAACTGCTGCAAGGCCGTAATTCCACGGATGCGTGCGTCCGGCTCCGGCTGGATCGTCAACATCTCCAGTTTGTCGTCGACCGGCCCCTTTCCGGGCGGCGCGGCGTATTGCGCGTCGAAGGCAGGCGTCAACGTGTTCAGCGATGCGTTGATGCAGGAGCTGCGCCACGACAACATCCGGGTCACGGTGGTATTGCCGGGGTCGGTGGCCACGGGATTCTCAGGCCGCGACGCCGGCAGCGGCGACGACTGGAAGCTGCAGCCTGAAGACGTCGCGCACGCGATCGTCGATCTGCTCAGCCATCCGTCACGCAGCCTGCCGAGCCGGATCGACATTCGCCCGGCCCGCCCCCGAAACCGATGACGCGCCGTCAGCCGGTCGTTGCCGACAGGGTCGCAACCCTGCCGAACACGCGCGCAAAGTGATCGACGACGCGATCCTCGACTTCGCCGATCGGCGGCGTCCGCCCGAGTCGTGCCGCCAGCGACGTCACACCGCGATCGCTGATCCCGCAGGGCACGATCAACTTGAAGAAGTCGATGTCCGTCGACACGTTGAAGGCGAAACCGTGACTGGTAATCCACCTCGAAATGCGGACGCCGATCGCGCCGATCTTTTCGTCGCCGATCCAGGCGCCGCTGAAGCCTTTGACCCGCTGCGCTGCGAGACCATAGTCCGCGCAGACGCCAATCATCACTTCTTCGAGATCGCGAACATATTTGTGAACATCACGGCGATCCGGATTCAAATCGACGATCGGATACCCGACCAGCTGTCCCGGCCCGTGATACGTCACGTCACCGCCGCGACCGCTGTCGAATACCTCGACGCCAAGGGATGCCAGCCGTTGCGGCGTCGCCAGGATGTGCGAGCGGCCATCTTTCTTGACGCCGACGGTGAGGACGTGGGGATGCTGCAGCAGCAGCAGCGTGTCGGGGATGCGATCGGCTTTGCGCTCGTCGACGAGTCGCCGTTGCAACTCCAGCGCATCGCCGTACGCCACGAGCCCGAGTCGCTGTACAGCTAACGGCTTCATGTCACGGCCGCGTCAGACCTGTGACGGATCGAAATTCTCGATGCCCTTCTTCACGTCGGCCATGAACTGATCGGCGACCGCGCCGTCCACCAGCCTGTGGTCATAGCCGAGGGTCAGGTAGCCCATCAGCCGAATGCCAATCGCATCGTCGACGACGACGGGACGCTTCTCGATGGTGCCGACACCGAGAATCGCGACCTGCGGCTGGTTGATGATCGGCAGTCCGAATTGCGCCCCGAAATTGCCGGGATTGGTAATCGTGAAGGTGCCGTTCTGGACTTCTTCGGGGTTGAGTTTCTTGGCTCGCGCGCGGTCGGCAATGTCCTGGATCGCCCGCGACAACCCCAGTGTGTTCTTCTCGTTCGCGGCCTTGACGACAGGCACAATCAGCCCGTTCTCGAGAGCGACCGCGATGCCGAGGTTGATCTCGCCGCGATAGATGACGTTGTCACCATCAATCGAGGCGTTGATTGTCTGGTGACGGCGCAGGCAGTCGACGGCGACCTTCGCAATGAACGACGTGAACGTCAACTTGACGCCGGCGCGCTCGTATTCGTCCTTCCGGGCCTTGCGAATCTGATCGACGCGCGAGTAGTTGACCTCGAAGACCGAATAGACATGCGCCGAGGTGCGCTTGCTCAGCACCATGTGCTCGGCGATCTTCCTGCGCATGACCGACATCGGCACGATCTGGTCGCCGGCTGCCGGTCGCACGTGGAGAGCGGCTCCCTGCGGCAGCGATTCGTTCGACGCACGCCCGGACCGCGCCTCGGCTGACGCCCCGCCACCCTCGATGAATCCGAGGATGTCGTGCTTGGTGACACGTCCGCCGATTCCTGAGCCCGGCACTCGCGAGATGTCGACGTTGTGTTCTTTCGCGATTCGCCTGACCAGCGGCGAGGACTTATGGCGCTCGCCGTCAGCACCGTCGCGCGCTCCGGCGGGCTGCGGCGCTCGATCGGGGGCGGTGTCACGACTGACGGGGGCCTGGGACGCCGGCGGCGCCTCGACAGCGCGAGGCGCGCCCGGGTGGGTCGTCGACGGGGGTGCCGGCGACGCGACCGTTGCTCCCGGAGTCCCATCCGCCTGTGCCGACTGCGCACGGCTGCCGGCGCCCGACGGCGCGTCAGGCTGGGCGGCCTCGCCGGCGGCGCCAATGGTAGCGACGACGCTGTTCACGGGAACGGTTTCGCCCTCCTTGACGCTGATGGCGGTCAACACGCCCGCAGCGGGCGAGGGGATTTCAGCGTCGACCTTGTCCGTGGAAATCTCGAACAACGGCTCGTCGCGATCGACGGTGTCGCCGACCTTCTTGATCCACCGGACGATCGTGCCCTCGGCAATCGATTCGCCCATCTGCGGCATTACTACGGGAGTAGCCATAACCAGCCTTCAGCCTTCGGCCTTCCGCCTTCAGCCCTAAATGTGAATTGCCGCGCCGTGGGCAGCGTGCGCCGCCTCACCCACGGCCTCCGACATCGTCGGATGCGCGTGGATGGTCTTGATCAGTTCCTCGACCGTCACTTCCATCCGCAGCGCCATCACCGCTTCCGCGATGAGCTCGGTGGCGCGCGGGCCGATGATGTGCACGCCGAGAATCTCGTCGTACTTTTTCTCGCTGACGATCTTCACGAAGCCATCGGTCTCCCCCA
>DASPNQ010000200.1:0-37039 GCA_035626435.1 Vicinamibacterales bacterium | reverse complement strand
ATGTTCTCGCCGTCGAACATCACCCAGATCTCGGTCTTCTCCGTCGAGGGCTGGTTGTAGCGCGGCGACACCTGGAGCATGCCCTCGAAGCCGGCATACTGACCGTAGACTTCGTCATCGAGACGGCCGTCGAAACGCAGCGGCGCCGCCAGCTTGATGGCGCGAATGGTGGACTTCGGCGTCTTTGGATCGCGCACCATCACGTTGGGCTGATCCGACGGCGCGGGTCCATCAATCACCACCGCCGGCGCGGAGCCCGCCCGGGCCTCTGCGTCAGAAGCCTGGGCGAACGCGGTGTGTGCTGAGAAGAAAAGGACGAAACCGGCTAGCAGGAAATGCACTTATGGTTATTCTTTGCTCCGAGCTTTTCGAGAAGGGCGATGGTCTCGGGAAACGGTTGAATTCTCTGCACGGGCCCGTTGGCCATATCCACCGTCGTCCTCCCCTCACGGTCGACGGCTTTGACGTTGGCGCCTTTCGACACCAGATAAAGGATCATTTCATTGTCGCCACGCGCGGCGGCGTGGTGCAGCGCGGTGTTGCCTTCGTGATCCGCGGCGTTGACGTCGGCACCGAGTTCTTCGACGAGGTACTTGACGGCGGCGAGCATGCCGGTCGGCGCATAGCGATGTGAATTGGCGCCGAAGCCTTCACCGTAACCGACGCCGGCGGCGGCGTGGATGGGCATCACCGAAGGGCCGCCGACCGGCACCGGCGGCAATCCCGACTGATCGACCACTTCGCGCGTCTCCGTCATGTCCCCGAACCGCGCGCGGCCGGCCGGCTTGATCGTCGGCACATTGGGATCCGCGCCGGCGGCGACCAGCAGTTTCATGGCGGCGATGTCGCTCGCATAGGCGGCGCGCCAGAACACGCTGGCGCCAATTTCGTCCACGCCGGACAAATCGAAGCTATATCCGGAGTACCAGACCTTCATTCTGGTGCGCGCGTTGACGTCTGCACCCTTGTCGATGAGCAGCTGCATCAGCTCGAGGTAACCCAGCTTCTGCTGCTTGTGCGCCTGCGGCTGCGGATACAGCGCTTTCGGAGCCCACTCCAGGTTGAGCACGCCGTAGAGCGGGCTGATCCCCTGCGCGCTCGACAGATTCGGATCCGCGCCGCTGTCCAGCAGCACCTTCGCGAGATCGAAATGACCGTTGATGATCGCCATCAGCAGCGGGCTGGTCTTGTCGCCGGCGGACACGCCATTGACGTCAGCGCCCGCCTTCAACAGGGCCGTCGCCGATTCGTGGTAGCCCTGGCGGACCGCATACAGCAGCGGCGTCAAGCCGCCGTGCGCGACGATCAATTCATTGAGCTGGTAGTTGCGATCGACGCCGGGCATCTGCGGACGGCGCGCTGCGGCGCCAGGGCCCCCTTCGCTGCCCGGCACCTGTGGATTGCCGCCGAAGCCCGCGCTTTCGCGCGACAGATTGGCCAGATCCGAGACCTTGCTGGTCGCCTTGATATCGGCGCCTTTCGATATCAGCAGTTCGATCACGGCGGCACGGTTCGCGGCAGCCGCGTACATCAACGGCGTCTGCAGGCGCACGCCGTCCTTCGCATTGACATCGGCGCCGGCGTCGATCAGCGCCCGCACGGCGTCGATGTCGCCGGACGCGGCGGCAACCATCAAGGGCGTGGTGCCATTCGTGGTACCGGTCTTCACGTCAGCGCCCGCCTTGATCAGCGCCTGGATGACCCGGCCGTGGCCGTGCCGGCTCGCGAGATACAGCGGCGTATACGACCCGAGGCGCGTCGTCGCCTTGATGTTGGCGCCGGCAACGATCAGCAGCTGCGCGAGCTCTGTATCGCCATTCATCGCCGCCCAATGCAATGCCGTCATGCCGTCGCCCTGCGCGGCGTTGACGTCGGCGGCATTCTTGAGCAGCGCCTTGACCGCCTCGCGATCGCCGCGCGACGCGGCATCCGCAATCGGCGAATCCGCGATCGACGCGTTCAACCCGACCGCCAGTGCGATCACGAGCCCAATAGTCGAAACTACTCTACGCATAGTCAGTACCTGTCACCGACAGTCGCCACGAACGACACGAAGGACACGAAGTAACTTTTCAAAACCAGTTGTCGCTAAGGCCAGTACCCGTAAAAACCATTCTTCGTGTGCTTCGTGTCCTTCGTGGCGGACGCAAATCGTTACTCCGCGGCCGCCGTGGTCGCCGGCGCTGCGTTCAAATCAAAGGCGCCGGTGCTGTCGCCGAACGCCTTGAAGTCGTTCATGCCGAGCAGGTGCGTAATCGACAGCATCACGTTGGCCATCGGCGTGCCGTCGGCCGCCTTGAGGTGCAAGCCGCCCTTGAGCGCGCCGCCGGCGTGACCGGCGAGGAACAACGGGCAGCGTTTGTGGTTATGGACGTTCGAATTGCCCATCGGTGATCCGTAGATCAACAAGGTGTTGTCCAGCAGCGTCGCATCGCCGTCCGGCGTGTTCTTCAGCTTGTTGAGGAAGTACGGAATCATGCTGACGTGATACCGGTTGATCTTCGCGAACTCGGCGATGCGATCGTCCCGATCCTGGTGATGTGAGGCCGAGTGGAACGCCGCCTTGTAGCCGCTTTCCGGGTAGACGCGGTTCGAGGCGTCGCGGCCCATCTTGAACGCAAACACGCGGGTCGTGTCCGAGGCAAACGCCAGCGCCTGCAGATCGAACATCAGCTTGACGTGTTCGGCGAAATCGTCCGGTACGCCGATCGGCGCCCCCGGCAGTTCGCGCGGCTCGCCGGTGCTGTTGGCGGCTTCGACCTGCTGAATGCGCCGCTCGATTTCGCGGACGTCTTCGAGATAATCGGCCAGGCGCGCCTTGTCGGCGGCACCCAGGTTCTTGTTCAGGCGGTTGACCGCGCTACCGAGCCAGTCGAGGATGCTCTTGTCCTCGGCGCGGCGCTCGCGGCGTTCGCCCGGGGTCGCGCCGACGCCGAACAGCAGATCGAAGACGGTGCGGGGATCGCGAACCATCGGCAGCGGCTGATCCGGCGCCGACCAGCTGATCGAATCGGTGTAGGTGCACGAATATCCGTAGGAACAGCCGCCGGCCTGGTCGACGTTTTCGATGCACAGCTGCATCGACGGGATGGCGGTGCTCTGACCCGCGCGCTGCGCGTAATACTGATCGAGCGAGGTGCCGACGTAGACATCGGAACCTTGCGTCTGTTTCGGATGCATCTGCGTCAGGAACACCGCGCTCGAGCGGAAGTGATCGCCGCCGATTTCAGGCGCGGTGAAGGCCTCCGCGTTGCGCACGTCGGTGTTGCTGATGATGGTGATGTGATCGCGGAACGGCTCGAGTGGCGCCAGGCTGCTCGGCGACAGGTCGAACGCGCGGCCCACTTCCGCCGGGGCCCACATGTTCTTCTTGATGCCGAACGCCGTGCTGCCGGCGGAGCCGTGGACCATCTCGATCGCCGCGAGACGCACCTTGCCCCGCGCCGCCTGCGCCGATGCCCTGGCCGGGACCATTGCCTCAAGGAACGGCAAGGCCATCGTGACGCCGACGCCCTTGAGGACGGTGCGGCGGGACAGATGCTTCTGAGTCAGATACATGCTCGGCTCCCTATCTGTGAGGCGCGGCGTCGGCCGCGCGTCGCTCGTTCCTGCCCGAATCCACCGCGTTCATCCTGAAGGCTGCGCTGTTCACGACCGCCAGCACGTACGCGGACAGCCGGTGATTCTTTCTGCTCGCGTCGCGGACAATCGCCCGGATCATCGGCATGTCCGTGTACTCGAGCCGCCGTCCCAGCGCATACGTCAACAGGCTCTCCGTGAAGCTGGTCTGGAACATGTCCTGATGCTTGAGCAGCGCGGCGCGCAACCCGGCGGGCCCGTCCATGCGCGTCCCGTCATACAGGTCGCCGACCACATCGACCGGGACCTCATTGTCCTTGATGCGATACGCGCCGGTCACGTCGAAGTTCTCCAGCGCCAGGCCCAGCGGATCGATGACGCGATGGCATGAGGTGCAGGCCGGGTTGGCGCGGTGCTGCTCCATGCGTTCCCGCGTCGACAGCATCTTGCCGCCCTCGGTGACCTTCACCGAATCATCCAGTGCCGGCACGTTGGGCGGCGGCGGCGGTGGCGGTGACGCCAGCAGCACCTCCATCACCCATTTGCCACGCTGAACCGGCGAGGTGCGATCGGCGACCGACGTCAACGTGAGGATGCTGCCCTGGCCGAGCAGCCCGCGACGGTACGGTGGCAGCGTCACGCGTCGAAACTGGCTGCCGGTCACGTTCGGGATGTTGTAGTGAATCGCCAGCCGCTCGTTCACGAACGAGTAGTCGGCCGTCAGCAGGTCGTTGATGCTGCGATCCTCGCGCACGATCGAGTCGAAGAAAAGCTCGGTCTCCCTGCGCATGGCCTTGGCCAGCGTGTCGTCGTACTGCGGGTAAAGCAGGTAATCCGGAAAGATCTTGTCGAGGTCCTGCAGGCGCAGCCACTGCGCCGCAAACCGCGTCGACAGCGCCTCCGACTTGCGGTCCGCCAGCATCCGCCGGACCTGCTTGTCGAGCCCGGCCGCGGTACGCAGCGTGCCCGTGCTGGCTGCACGCAGCAACTCCGCGTCCGGCACCGTGCCCCACAGGAAAAACGACAGCCGCGACGCGAGATCCTCGTCCGAGATGCGATACGCCGCGTTGCGAATGCCCGCCGGCTGGTGCTCGAGCCGGAACAGGAAACGCGGGCTCATCAGGATCGATTGCACCGCCATCCTGATGCCGTTTTCGAATCCACCCTTGGCGCGCCCCTGCTCGTAGAACTTCATCGCGTCCTGCAGATCCGCCGCCGTCGGCGCGCCGCGGTAGGCCTGCGTCGTGAGTTTCTTGACGATCTCGGCGGCGCAGGATTCCTCTTCGCCTTTCGTGGTCGGCCGGCAGGAAAAAATCTTCAACCGGCTCGGCGTGTCCGACACGCCGGTGACTTCGAGCGGCCCCTGGACGACGAAGTCGCGCAAGTGCGGCAGCATGGTCACGCCCCAGGTGATGCTGACATCGGCGAGGGTGTTTTCGAGCGGCATCAGCAGATCGTCGACCGGACCGTCGAGCTTCTGCACGAAGGCGGCGGTGACGCGCTGCGGTCCGGCCTTGATGTGCACGGGCGGCGTCACCAGCTCGAGGCCGTTTTTCGGATCGGTCTCGCTCATTCGCGTATTGAGCTCGAAAATCGCCACACGCTCGCCGTTGACCGAGAACTCGACCTGCTCCTTGAGGTCGTACGCGGTCATGGTGTTGCGGCCGGCCAGACCGCCAAGCGGCTCGTAGTGGAGCGACGCCTTGAGCACGTAATGCCCGTCGGCCGCAAACGTATGCACGACCGACGTCCCGCCGCGCGTCCCCATCGGCGCGCCGTCGACGCGGCGATGCTGCGACGCCGAGCGCGGAATCTTGTAGGTGACCGACGATGCCGAGGCGTGGCGGTCGCCGACGGCCAGGCGGCTGATTTGGCTGGCGGCGCGCAGGTAGCCGTCCATCAGGGTCGGCGAAAACGTCTGCGCATCCGCCACGTTGTCGAAACCATGGCTGATGGTGTCGGGCGGCAAGTACGCCGCAACATCGACGTCGACGTTGAGCAGGTCCTTGACCGCCGCCTGGTATTCGGCGCGATTCAACCGCTGAAACGGTCGCGACCCTGGATTCGGATTGAGCGCCGCACGCCGATCCATCCGTGCCTCGAATGACGAGACCACCGCCTCAATCACGGCCGGTTCGGGACGACGGGCACCGGCCGGCGGCATCATGCCGGCGCGGAGCTTGCGAATCATCTTCTCGGTGAGCTCGCCGTTTTCTTCGATTTTCGCGGCGTCGAACGAGGCCAGCGACAGATTGCCCGCTTTGCCGCGATCGCTGTGGCACGTCGCGCAGTACTGCTTGACGAGCGCGGTCTGCTCGGCGGTCGTCATCGCGCCGGCGGCGTGCGCCGCGGCCGGCTTCAGCGCCCGCGGCCGCGCCGGCGCGGCGTCTTGTTCGCCAGCGGCGAAGGCCGACACCCCCAGCACGACGCCGAGGACGGCGGGATTGAGAACGCTTCTTAACATGTGATGCACCGGTGGTTGTTCTTCGCGCCCAGTCCTTCGAGCAGCTTGATGGTTTCGGGATACGGCTGCGTGCGCTGCACGGGGCCGTTGGCCATGTCGACGGTGGTGTTGCCCTCGCGGTTGACCCGCATCACGTCGGCCCCCTTCGACACCAGATACTTGATGCAGTCGTTGTCACCGCGTGACGCGCACAGGTGCAGCGGCGTGTTGCCTTCATGGTCGGCGGCGTTCACATCCGCGCCGGTCTCTTCCACCAGGTACTTGATCGCCGGCATGAAGCCCGTCGGCGCGTAGCGATGCGAATTGGCCGCGAAGCCCTCCCCGTAGCCGACGCCGGTTGCCGCATGAATCGGCAGGATGCCAGGACCGCCGTACGGAATGGGCGGCAGCCCCGAGACGTCCTGAATCTGCCGCGTGCCCTCGCCGGTGAACGGGCGGCCCGCCGGCTTGAAGGTGCCGATGTGCGGGTCGGCGCCGTTGGCGACCAGCAGTTTCATCGCCGCGACGTCGCTGGCATAGGCGGCGCGGAAGAACGGCGTCGCGCCGGCTTCGTCGAAGCCGGCGTAGTCGGAGTTGTAGGCTTGATACCAGACCTTGCGGCTGACGCGCGCGTTGACGTCCGCGCCCTTGTCAATCAGCGCCTGCATCAACTCGAGGTAGGTCGTGCGCTGCTGCTGATACGCTTTCGGGCTCGGATACAGTGACTTCGGCGCCCACTGAATATTCAGCGTCGCATAGAGCGGGGCCACGCCGTTGAAGGCGGCCGCATTCACGTTCGCGCCGCGCTCGATCAGCAGCATCGCCTGGTCGAAGTGCCCGTTGATGATCGACATCAGCAGCGGCGTCGTCTTGTCGCCCGCATTCGGCTGATTGATGTCCGCGCCGCCGTCGAGCAGCGCCTTGACGACGTCGATGTAGCCCTGCCGGGCGGCAAACAGCAGCGCGGTCAGACCGCCCTGCGAGCCGATCAATTCGTTGTAGCGGTAGGCGCGCGTCGCGCCGGCGATGTCCGCCGGCCGGTTGCCGCCGGCGCGGCCGCCCTGCCGCGCCATGTTCTCTTCCTCGGGCGCGGTCAGCGCGAACAGATCCATCACCTTGGTCGTCGCGGTGTGGTCGGCACCCTTGGCGAGCAACAGCTTCACCGCATCCACGCGATTGAACCCCGCCGCGTACATCAACGGCGTCTCACCCTTGGCGGTATCCTTGGCATTGATCTCGGCGCCGTTTTCCACGAGCGCGTTGATCGATCGCGTGTCGCCCGCGGCCGCCGCAATCATCAGCGGCGTCGCCCCATTGGCGGTCACTGCCTTCGGATCGGCGCCGGCGGCGAGCAGATGCGCGACCACCTCCGCGTGACCGCCGCGCGCCGCCAGATACAGCGGCGTATACGCCCCCAGCCGCGTCGTCGCGCGCACGTTGGCACCGGCCACGAGCAGCATCTGCGTCATCGCCGCGTCGCCCTTGATCGCCGCCCAGTGCAGCGCCGTGCTGCCGTCACCCTGCGCCGCGTTGACGTCGGCGCCCTGCCGCAACAACGCCGTGACGCTCTCGCGATCGCCGCGCGCAGCCGCGTCGGCGATCGCCGAATCGGCGAAACCGGCATGCGCGCCGACGCTAAGTGCGATCACCAGGCCAATTATCGACAACGATCTACGCATAGTCTGCCTTCTGTCACCAACGTCAATCGTTACTATTCTGCCGCCGTCGTCGCCTGCAATTCGTTCAAGTCCATCGCGCGCGTGCTGTCGCCAAATGATTCCACGCCGGTGAGGCCGATCGCATGCAATGCCGCCAGCATCGCGTTGGCCATCGGTGTCCCGTCCGCGGCCTTGATGTGCACGCCGCCCTTGAGTGCGCCGCCCGCCTTGCCGACGAAAAACAGCGGGCAGCGTTTGTGATTGTGGATGTTCGAATCGCCCATCGGCGAGCCGTAGATCACCAGCGTGTTGTCGAGCAAGTTGCCGTCGCCGTCCGGCGTCTCCCGCAGTTTCTTCAGGAAATACGGCAGCATGCCGACGTGGTAGCGGTTGATCTTCGCAAAGTCGAGGATGCGATCTTCGCGGTCGCCGTGGTGCGACGCCGGGTGGAACCCGGTGGTGACGCCGCTGTTCGGGTATACCCGGCTCGACGCGTCTCGGCCCATCTTGAACGAGAACACGCGCGTGCTGTCCGACGCAAAGGCCACCGCCTGCAGATCGAACATCAGCTTGACGTGCTCGTCGAACGAATCCGGCACGCCGACGGGCGCCAGCGGAATCTCGCGCGGCTCGCCGCTCTTGTTGTAAGCCTCGACTTTCTGGATGCGGCGCTCGATCTCGCGCACTTCATCAAGGTAATTCGCGATGCGCACGCGGTCGGCGGCGCCGATCTCACGGTTCAGCCGGCTGAGCTGCGCGGTGATCAGGTCGAGAATGCTCTTGTCTTCGGCGCGCCGCTGCGCGCGCTCTTCCGGTGTCGCGCCCACCCCGAACAGTTGATCGAACGCCAGCCGCGGATCGCGGATCATCGGCAGCGGTTGATCCTTGTCCGCCCAGCTGATCGTGTCGGTGTAGACGCACGAGTAGCCGTACGAGCAGCCGCCCGCCTGGTCGACCGCTTCGATGCAGAGCTGCATCGACGGGATCGGCGTTTCCTGCCCGAATTTCTGCGCATACAGCTGGTCGAGCGAGATGCCGGCGCGGACATCGCTGCCCTGCGTCTGCCGCGGGTGCGCCTGCGTCAGGAACACGGCGCTCGACCGGAAGTGATCGCCGCCGATCTCCGGCAGTTCGAACGCCTCGGCGTTGCGGACGTCGGTGTTGCTGACGATGGTCAGGTAATCGCGAAATGGCTCGAGCGAGGCCAGGCTCGTCGGCGACAGATCGAACGCCTTGCCGACTGCCGCCGGCGACCACAGGTGCTGCTGCAGGCCGAACTTGGTGGCGCCGGCCGAGCCGTGGACCATTTCGATCGCGGCGAGGCGCACCTTGCGCGTGTGGCCTTGCGCCGTCAGCGCAGGTGTCATCGCTTCGAGCATCGGCAGTGCCATCGTCACGCCGAGACCGCGCAACACCGTGCGTCGAGACAAATGCTTCTTCGTCAGAAACTCCATCGAAGTCTCCCTCTACCTGGCTGCGTCCGTGGTGGTCTCCACAGGAGCGACGCGCCCCATGCGGAAGGCGGCGCTGTTGGCGACGCCGGAAATAAATGCCGAGAACCGGTAATTCTTCGCCTTCGCGTTGTTGACGATCTGCCGGATCGCCGGCATGTCGAAGTATTCGACGCGGCGGCCCAGCGCGTAGGTCATCAGGCTTTCCGTGAAGCTGAGCATGAACACGTCCTGATGCTTGAGCAGCGCCGCCCGCAGCGCGGCCGGCCCATCCAGCTTGGTGCCATCGTAGAGATCGCCCACTGGATCGACCGGCGCACCGTTGTCGCGGATCCGCCACACGCCCGTGACGTCGAAATTCTCGAGCGCCAATCCCAGCGGATCGATCACGCGGTGGCACGAACTGCACGCGGGATTCTTGCGATGCACCTCCATCCGCTCGCGCGTCGAGAGCGTGCGCCCTTCGTCGACCGCCTTCGTCTCCTCGAGCAGCGGCACGTTGGGCGGCGGCGGCGGGGGCGGGGTGCCGAGCAGCACTTCCATCACCCACTTGCCGCGCAACACCGGCGAGGTGCGATCGGCGATCGACGTCAGCAGCAGGATGCTGCCATGACCCAGCACGCCACGGCGATTCGGATCCGAAATCGTGACCCGGCGGAACTCGTTGCCGAGGATATTCGGGATGCCGTAGTGCTTGGCCAGGCGCTCGTTGACGAAGGTGTGATCGGCGGTCAGCAGCTCGGTGATCGGCCGATCCTCGCGAATCAGGCTGTCCACGAACAACTCGGTCTCGCGAACCATCGCCTGCGACAGCGTCGTGTCCCAGTACGAATAGAAGTGGTGATCGGGACGGACCTTGTCGACATCCTGCAATCGCAGCCATTGCGACGCGAATCTCGTCGCCAGCGCTTCGGATCGGCGATCCGCCAGTAAGCGCTTGACCTGCTTGTCGAACACGGCCGGCATTCGCAGCGTGCCGTTGGCGGCGGCCTTCAGCAGCTCCGCGTCCGGCATCGAACCCCAGATGAAGAACGACAGGCGCGATGCGAGATCGCGATCGCTGATGCGATAGGTCTGGCCCGCTTTGAGCGTCGACGGCGTCTGCTCGATTCTGAACAGGAACCTCGGGCTCGCCAGAATCGCCTGCACGGCAAGGCGAATCCCACCTTCGAAGTCGCTCTGGCGGCGGCCGCGTTCGTAGAACGCCAGCAAGTCCTTGAGATCTTCCTGCGGCAGCGTGCCGCGGTAGGCCTGCGTCGCGAGCTTGCGAATGATGTCGGCGGCGCACGCCGGCTCCTCGCTGGCGCTGGTCGGCCGGCAGACAAAAATCTTGCGGCGGCTTTCCGTGTCCGAAACGCCCGTGACGTTCAGCGGTCCCATCACGGTGAAGTCGCGCAGATGCACCAGCGCGGTGGTGCCGAAGACCTCGCCGATGTTGGTGTCGGCAAGCGTATGCTCGATCGGCATGATCAGGTCGTCGGCGGGTCCGTCAAAACGCTGCAGGAAGGCCGCCGAGACGCGGTGCTGCCCCGCCTTGATGTGCACCTTCGGTGTCTCCATCGTCAGGCCGTTGGGGTCCTGCTCGTTCATGCGCGGGTTGATGTCCATCAGCGCCACGCGCTCGCCGTCAATCGAGACTTCGATCTTCTCGCCCGGGTAGGGGCCGCCGAACAAGTCGCCGGTCGGACCCATGTGCAACATGATCTTGAACAGGTACTCGCCGTCGGCGGGGAACACGTGCAGCACCGACAAGCCGCCGCGCGTGCCGAGCGGCGCGCCTTCCACATGCCGCATCTGCGAGGCCGTGCGCGGCACCTTCCAGGTCGTCGAACCTGCCGACGCGTGGCGATCGCCGACCGCAAGGCGGCTGATCTGACTGGCCGCACGCAGGTAGCCTTCCATCAGCGTCGATGAAATCGTCTGCGCGTCGGCAATGTTGTCGAAGCCGTCGCTGATCGTATCGGCGGGCAGATACGCGTTGACGTCGACATCGAGCGCGAGCAGGTCTTTCACCGCGCGCGCGTACTCGGCGCGGTTCAGCCGCTGCGATGGACGCCAACCGGGATTCGGATTGAGCGCCGCTGCCCGATCCAGCCGGGTCTCGAGCGCCGTCACGAACGCCTGGGTCGTAGCGGCATCGGGTCGACGGGAACCGGCGGGCGGCATCATGCCGGCGCGCACGCGCCGGATCATGCGCTCGGCAATCTCCGGGTGCTCGGTCAGTGCGGCGGCGTCGAAATTCTGAAACGACACGCCGCTGGTGCGATCTTTGTTCCGATCGTTATGGCAAGTGACGCAGTACTGCTTGACCAGCGCCGTCTGTTCGCTGACCGGCATCATCGCCGGCGCAGGCGCATGTGAGGCGACCGCCTTGGGCGGCGCGATCGGCGCACCTTGCGCGAACACGGCTGCCGCGGAAACCCCACGGGCATCCAGCGGCGCCAAGGACGCGCGTGAAGCGGCCGCCCCGGCGACAACTACGGCAATGACACAAAACAGACGCTTCATCGGATCAACACGACACACACTTGTTGTTGTTCTTGGAGCCAAGCTTTTCGAGGAGCTTCAACGCTTCGGGCCACGGCTGCACGCGTTGCACCGGACCATTCGCCATATCGGCGACGGTCTGACCTTCGCGATTCACCTTCTTGACATCGGCGCCCTTCGAGACGAGGTAGAGGATGCTCTCGACGTCACCCCGGGCGGCGGCGTGATGCAGCGCCGTGTTGCCGTCGTGATCCACGGCATTGACGTCGGCGCCGGCGACTTCGACCAGGAACTTGATGCCGGGCAGAAAACCCGCCGGCGAATGGATATGGGAGTTGGCGGCGAACCCTTCGCCGAAGCCCACGCCCGCGGCCGCCTGCAGCGGCGGCACACCGGGGCCACCGACGGGAATCGGCGGCAGACCCGACACATCCTGCGCTTCGCGCGCCGCGCCGACATCACCCAGCGGCCGCCGGCCGGCGGGCCGCATCGTCGGGATGTTGGGATCGGCGCCGTGATCGTACAGCAGCTGCATCGCGGCGACGTCGCCGGCGAACGCCGCGCGCCAGAACGGCGTGGCGCCAATCTCGTCGACGCCGGCCAGGTCGAAGTTGTATTCCGAGTACCACACCTTCTTGGTGAGTCGCGCGTTCGGGTTGGCGCCTTTTTCGAGCAGCGCTTTCATGAAATCGAGATAGGTCGTCTGCTGCTGGTTGAAGGCGCGCGGCTGGGGATACAGCGCGCGTGGCGCCCACGTCACGTTGAGCGCTGCATACAGCGGCGTCACACCGTTGGTGGCGGCCGCGTTTGGATCGGCGCCCTGTTCGAGCAGCCACTTCGCGAGGTCGAAGTGCCCGTTGATCGTCGCGATCAGCAGCGGGCTGGTCCGGTCGCCGGCGCTGACGTGATTGACATCGGCTCCCGCTGCCACCAGCGTCTTCGCCGCGTCGGCGTAGCCGCTGCGCGCGGCCAGAATCAACGCGGTGTGGCCGCCCTGCTTGTCGATCAGTTCGTTGTAGAAGTACGGCCGCTCGATGCCCGCGGCGCCGAAGCCGCGGCGTCCGCCACCGCCCTGGCCCTGCGCCTGTTGCGCAGGCGCCGCCGTCGCGCCTGGAGGCACGACCTGACCGTTGCGGCCGGTGCCGTCGCCACCCACCTGGTTACCCGAGCCGGACGCCTGCGCGAGGAATTCCTGCTCCTGGCCGCTCAGATTACCGACGTTGTTAACCTTTGATGTTGCCTTGAGATCGGCGCCGGCCTTGATCAGCGCTTTCAACGCCTCGACGCGATTGTTCGACGCTGCGAACATCAACGGGGTCTGGCCGAAGGTTTTTTCCCTCGCTTCGATCTCCGCACCGTTCTCAACCAGCGTGGTGACGGCCTGCGGATTCCCGGACGCCGCCGCCAGCATCAGCGGCGTCGTGCCTAACGCGTTTGCGGCTTTCGGATCCGCGCCGCCGGTCAGCAGCAGCGCGATGACGTTCGCGTGTCCGTGATCGGCGGCCATCAACAACGGCGTATAGCCGGCGAGGCGCGTCGTCGCCTTGACGTTCGCGCCCGCGTACAGCAGCATCTGCGCGAGCTCGGCATCACCATTGCGCGCCGCCCAATGCAGTGCGGTCATGCCGTCGCCCTGTGCGGCGTTGACGTCGGCGCCGCTCTTCAACAACGCCTTGACCGCTTCGCGATCTTTCGCCATCGCCGCCTCCGCAACCGGTGCTTTCGCGGTTGCTACGGCGAGCCTCGCCGAAGCGACGGATTGGTCGTTACCGTCGGGAAGGCGGGCCGCATCCGCCACCGGCGCGGGACCGGCCGCCTGCAGCCATGCCGTTAACGCCAACGCGACGACGATCGCCGTGGCACATTTCCGAATTGCTCTGAGCATAGTCACACCTTCGCTGTCACGAACCGAGTGCGTCACGCCGGCACCAAGAACGTTTACGAACTGCATCGTCGGTCGCGCCGTTTGCGCAGCCAAACGCTCTGCGGGCCGCCGACTCTTCGCGCCATCGCCGTCAGAACGCGACGACCGTGTTCTCCGGCGCCGAACGCAACTCGAACCGCCCCGTGCTGTCGCCGAACGACTTCATGTCTTCGAGGCCCAGGTCCTGCATCAGGGCGAGGAAGACGTTCGCCATCGGCGTGCCGTCGGCGGCTTTGAAGTGAATGCCGCCCTTCAGCGCGCCGCCGGCTTTCCCGGCCAGGAACAGCGGGCAACGCTTGTGGTTGTGCACGTTCGAATTGCCCATCGGCGATCCGTAAATCACCAGCGTGTTGTCGAGCAGGTTGCCGTCGCCGTCCGGCGTCTCCTTCAGCTTCTTCAGGAAGTACGGAACCATGCTGACGTGGTAGCGGTTGATCTTCATGAAATCGGTGACGCGATCTTCGCGCTCGCCGTGGTGTGACGCCGGATGGAACGCGGCGCGGACACCGCTCTCCGGATAGACGCGCGCCGAACCGTCGCGGCCCATCTTGAACGAGAACACCCGCGTCGTGTCCGACGCGAACGCCAGGACCTGAAGGTCGAACATCAGCTTGACGTGTTCGGCGAAATCGTCCGGCACGCCGACCGGCGCGTCGGGCAACTCGCGCACTTCGCCGCTGCTGTTCTGCGCTTCGATGCGCTGGATGCGGCGCTCGATCTCGCGGATTTCGGTCAGATACTGATTCAGGCGATGCCGATCGGATGCGCCGAGCTCTTTCGACAGGCGTGCGACTTCGGTGCTGACCCAGTCGAGGATGCTCTTGTCGGCGCGGCGGCTCTGCGCGCGCTCGGCCGGAGTCGCGCCGACGCCGAACAACGCGTCGAACACGGCACGCGGGTCGCGCACCATCGGCAGCGGCTTCTCCGGCGTCGCCCAGCTGATGGTGTCGGTATACGCGCAGCTGTAGCCGTAGGCGCAGCCGCCCGATTGATCGACGGTCTCGATGCTCAATTGCATCGACGGGATCGCGGTGTCCTGGCCGAACCGCTGGGCATAGAGCTGATCCAGCGAGGTCCCGGCGTAGACGTCCGAGCCCTGCGTCTTCTTGGGATGTGCCTGCGTCAGGAACACGGCGCTCGACCGGAAGTGATCCGCGCCGATTTCCGGCAGCGTGAACGCCTCGGCGTTGCGCACGTCGGTGTTGCTGACGATCGTCACGTACTCGCGGAAGGGCTCCAGCGGCGCCAGCGAGCCGGTGCTGAGATCGAACGCCGTGCCGACTTGCGCCGGCGACCAGAAATTCTTACTCAGGCCGAACTGCGTGGCGCCGGCCGAGCCGTGCACCATCTCGATCGCCGACATGCGCACCTTCTTCGCGCCGGCAGCCGTTCTGGCGAATGCCACGCCGGAGGGCGCCATCGCCTCGAGCATCGGCAGCGCCATCGTGACGCCAAGGCCACGCAACACCGTGCGTCGTGAGATGTGCTTCTTGGTCAGGAACTCCATCGCGGTCTCCCTCTTTGCCTTCGTCTGCAGCTGGCAGCGTTCTGCTACCGGTTCTTGTCGTCTGTCGTCGTCACGTCCGTCGCGCGCGCCATCTGGAACGCGCGGCTGTTCACCACCCCCAGCACATACGCCGAGAAGCGGTTGTCGTCTTTGGCGGCGTCGCGGATGATCTTGCGAATCGCCGGCATGTCGAAGTATTCGACGCGCCGTCCGAGCGCGTAGGTCATCAGACTTTCCGTGAAGCTCAGGAAGAACATGTCCTGGTGCTTCAGCAGCGCGGCGCGCAGCCCCGCCGGCCCCGTCATCGTCGTGCCGTCATACAAATCGCCAACCGGATCGACCGGATTACCGTTGTCGCGAATGCGCCATCGTCCGGTCACGTCGAAATTCTCCAGCGCGAGACCGAGCGGATCGATGACGCGGTGGCACGAACTGCACTGCGGGTTCGAGCGGTGCTGTTCCATCCGCTGACGCGTCGTCAGCAGGTTGCCGTCACCGGCTTCCGCCTTCGTCTCGTCGAGCGTCGGCACGTTTGGCGGCGGCGCGGGCGGCGGTGACGCCAGCAGCACTTCCATGATCCATTTGCCGCGTAACACCGGCGAGGTGCGATCGGCAACCGACGTCAACGCGAGAATGCTGCCGTGACCGAGCAGGCCGCGGCGGTTCTCATCGGCCAACGTCACGCGGCGGAAGTCATCGCCGTTCACGTTTGGAATGCCGTAGTGTTTCGCCACACGCTCGTTGACGAACGTGTAGTCGGCGGTAATCAAATCGAGCAGGCTGCGATCTTCGCGGACGATGCTGTCGAAGAACAGTTCGGTTTCGCGGCGCAGTGCCTGACCGAGCTTGAAGTCGTAGTAGGGAAACAGCAGGGCGTCGGGGTAAATCTTCTCGAGGTCCTGCAACCGTAGCCACTGAGCGCCGAACCGCGTCGACAGCGCTTCTGCTTGCGGATCCTTCAACATGCGCTTGACCTGGGCGCTCAGCACGCCCGGTGCGCGCAACGTACCCCGCTGCGCAATCTTCAACAGCTCGTCGTCCGGCCCGGCGGCCCAGACAAAGAACGACAGCCGCGATGCGAGATCCAAGTCGCTGATGCGGTAGTTCTGCCCGGCACGCGCGGTCGAGGGCGCCTCTTCGAGACGGAACAGGAATCGCGGGCTCACCAGTACGGCTTGCAGCGCCATCCGAATCCCACTCTCGAAATCTCCGCCGTCCTTGCGGCCTTGCGCGTAAAAACGGGTCAGGCCTTCCATGTCCGCCGCGGTGACCGGGCCGCGATACGCCTGCGTGGCAAGACGCTTGATGATGTCCTGCGCGCAGGCGGTTTCCTCCGCGGACGAGGTCGGACGGCAGGCGAAGATCTTGCGGCGGCTCGGCGTGTCCGAGACGCCGGTAACCGTAAACGGTCCGCTGACCGCGAATTCCCGCAGATGCGGCAGCGTGGTGATCCCAAAACCGGAGCCGATCTGCGAATCCGCCAGCGTGTGATCGATGGGCGGCATCAGGTCGTCGGGAACGGCGTCGAACCGCTGAACGAATGCCGCCGCGAGGCGATGCGTGCCGGCCTTGATGTGAATGCGCGGCGTCGTCAGGTTCATGCCGTTCGGATCGGCTTCGCTCATGCGTGGATTGATCTCCACGACGGCGGCGCGCTCGCCATCAATCGACACTTCGAGGAGCTCGCCGCGGACGGTGCTGCCGAACAGCTGGCCGGTCGGGATCGAATGCAGCTGCATGCGGAAGCTGTACTCGCCGTCCGCCGGGAACGTGTGCATGACCGCGATGCCGCCGCGCGTGCCAAACGGCGCGCCTTCGACGTGCTGCATCTGCGATGCGGTGCGCGGCACCTTGTAGGTGTATTCGGACGCGCTCGCCTTCGGATCGCCAATCGCCAGCGCGCTGATCCGGCTGGCGGCGCGCAAATAGCCGTCCATCAGCGTGGCCGAGAACGCCTGCGCATCGGCGATGTTGTCGAACCCGGCGCTGATCGTGTCAGGTGGGAGAAACGCGTTGACGTCGACATCGAGCGCCAGCAGTGCGCGAATCGCCCGCGCGTACTCGGCGCGATTCAGGCGCTGGAACGGACGATGACCGGGATTCGGGTTGAGCGCCGCGGCCTGATCCAGGCGCGATTCCATCGACGATGCAAACGACGCCAGCACGCCAGGCTCTGGCTTGCGCGCGTTGGCCGGCGGCATCATGCCGGCGCGCAGCTTGCGAATCATTTTCTCCGCGACTTCGGCAACGTCTGCGTCATGACCGACCTTCGCGGAGTCGAACGCCTGCAACGACAAGCCGCCGGCGTTGTTCTTGTTGCGATCGTTATGACACGTGGCGCAGTACTGCTTGACGAGCGCGTTTTGCGATTCAGCGATCGACACCGGTGCATGCGAGACCGCCGGCGGCACCGATTGAGCCGGTCGCGCCGCAGCGCGCGCGGCGCTCGGCGCGTTCTGTTCCGCGCGTGACGGCGCCGGCTCCGCAAAAGTACGCAGACTCAGCCCCGCAACGGCGGCCGCAATCACGACGAACGAAACTTTTTTCATCTTCCGCCCAACAACTCGCGCGAGCCGTTCCAGCACGGCCGTTGTTAACACTAACAACTTGAATTATCAACGATTTAGGGGGATTTCTGTGTCAGCGATTGTCACTGTCCGCTCGAAACTCCGTTCAATTATTGAACGAGGCAATTCCGCCAATTTGCGCCAAAAAACGCTCACTCTCCGCCCGACGGCCGGCTCCCCGGCACGTTTGGTGCCTGACACCACTCTTGCCCGCGCCCAGTTGGTGCCTGACACCACTCGTGCCTCCCGCCCGGTTGGTGCCTGACACCAATCGTGCCGAGCCAGATCGAGGCACGGTTGGTGTCAGGCACCAACCATTGCCGCCGATTGCGGCGGGGGCGCGGCGTGATACCCTCCGCCGAAATCGCCGTGGAGGGCGCATGGACCGTCCGAAATCTCTCAGTCGACGCAGGATGCTCGCCGCCGGAACGGCGGGAATTGTCGGGGCCACATTGCCGATCGCCGGACAGAGCCCCGATCAGGCGGCGCGCCCCAAAGTGCCTGCGGATCCAACCAAGGTCCAGGGCCCGCCGGCCACCGACGTCGGCGGGCGATCGCCGTTCGAGAAGCCCAAGCGCGTCTCGCTCAACGAACGGCGCACGTCAAGCCTCTCACCGCTGCAGGATCTCGACGGCATCATCACGCCGAGCGATCTGCACTTCGAGCGCCACCACGGCGGTGTCCCCGCGATCGACCCGCGACACTACTCGTTGCTGATCCACGGCATGGTCGACCGGCCGATGGTCTTCACGCTCGCCGACCTGCGGCGCTTTCCGGGCACGTCGATGATTCGCATGATGGAGTGCTCCGGCAACGGCGGCCGCGTGTATCGTCGCGAAGGCAATCAAACCGATCTGACGCCGCAGCAGATCGACGGCCTGACCAGCACCAGCGAATGGACCGGCGTGCGGCTGGCGACGCTGCTCCGCGAAGTCGGCGCCTCACTGAAAGCGACATGGTTTCTCGCCGAGGGCATGGATGCGGCGGTGATGACGCGCAGCATTCCCATGGCCAAAGCCTGGGACGATGCGTTGATCGCGTATGGCCAGAACGGCGAGCCGCTGCGCCCGGAACAGGGATATCCGGTACGGCTGTTCCTGCCCGGCGTCGAAGGCAACGCCAGCGTCAAGTGGCTGCGCCGCATCGAAATCGGCGATCAACCATTCATGACGCGCGAGGAAACCTCGAAGTACACCGATCCGCTGCCCGACGGCACCGCGCGCATCTTCAGCCTCGACATGGATGCCAAATCGCTGATCACCGAGCCGTCATTCCCCGACAAGTTGACCGGGCCAGGATGGTGGGAGATCCGCGGTATCGCGTGGAGCGGTCGCGGCAAGATCGCCCGCGTCGACGTCAGCGCCGACGGCGGCAAGACCTGGCAGCGGGCGACGCTCGACGAACCGGTACTGCCGAAGTGCCATACACGGTTTCGATTGCCGTGGGAATGGAAGGGCGGCGAAGCCATTATCGCCAGCCGCGCCACCGACGACACCGGCTACACGCAGCCGACCTATGACGTCCTGCTCGCGGCGCGCGGGCCGGCGACCGCGTACCACTTCAACCACATTCGCGCGTGGCGAGTGCTGACCGACGGCACCGTGAAATTCGGAGGCAGTCTCTGATGGCCGGCAACCAGCGCCTCACGAGACACTGGCTTTGCCTGATCGCCATAGCGGCGGCGGCTCAGAGCAGCAGCTTCGCGCAATCGAAGCCGCCCCACCAACCGCTTGGCATCGGACGCGCGGCGACGCCAGAGGAGATCGCGAAGCTTGATATCGACGTGCGCCCCGATGGCAAGGGTCTGCCCGAAGGCCGCGGTAGCGTGGCTGACGGCGCGAAGGTCTACGCGGCCAAGTGCGCGTCGTGCCATGGCAAGAACGGCGAAGGCGCCTCGTTCGATCGATTGGTCGCGACAGACTCCGGAAAGAACTTCGACTTCGCAATTAATCCGAAGCTGCCGCGCGCCGTCGGCAACTACTGGCCCTACGCGACGACGCTGTACGACTACACCTATCGCGCAATGCCGTTCATGCAGCCGGGCACGCTGAGCGCCGACGAGACCTACGCCGTCGTCGCGTACATCCTGCACCTGAACAAGATCGTGCCGGAGAACGCAGTGATGGATCGCACCACGCTGCCGGCGGTGAAGATGCCGGCGCGCGATCGGTTCGTGATGGATAACCGAAAGGGCGGGAAGGTTGTGAAGTAGGGGCGAACCTCGCGGCTCGCCCCTTCACGAGCGGTTATTTCTGCTGCTGTGATCCGACGGGTTTGAGCACCGTCAAATCCTGCGAGTCCACCGAGTACTCGGTGAACGGCTGATACATCTCGTCCCAGCTCTGCTCCGACCAGTACACCTCGAGGTGCGGCGCCGGATTCCATTTGTTGCGGATCGAATTGTCGTACACGCCGAGACCAAGGATCTTGCTGCCCGCGGGAATCTTCAGAGGCTCCTTCAACTCGTAATTGAATTGCCAATTGAAGTCGAACTTCGGGACGTTGAGAATCGTCTGCTCGCGGCCGTCGGGATAGACGATCACCCACTTCAAACTCTTGCCGCGCAGGTGCATGTGCGGCGACATCGCGTACAGCGTGATGTCTTCGGTGACGGGCGTGATGCCGGTGAGCCGCCAGTTCTCCGCGTACGGCGGGATGTTCGGCGTAGAGCGGCTGCGACGCGTGCTGCCGGGATCCGCTTTGTATTCGACTTCGCGCCCTTCAGCGCGATAGATCGACAAACCGCCCTTGGTCGTCGCCAGCGGATCGCCGGCCTGGCGGATCAACACCTCGTGCGTCACCGGCACCTTGTTGAACCAGATGCCCAGCTTTGTGCGATCCTTCTCCGGCTTGCCGGTCGGGTTGTAGTGCAACTGCCAGTTGATGTACTTGCCGCCGGGGATGCGCTTGCCGATGTTCGGGCGGTGATGATCGAGACCGCGTCCGGGGACCCACGACAACAGCTTGCTGGATCCCGGCAGGCCGCTGTCCGTCGACGGCAGCCCGCGCGATCCGCGATCGCCAATCACCTTGCCGTCGGCATCGACGATGCGGCCGTCGACGAGGCGTGAGCCTTCAGGAATGTCGACGAAGTAAATGCCGGCGTGATGCAGCACCGCGCGGTTGCTTGGCTTGAGCTCGACGATCTCCGCGAAGCGGTCCTCGTCCCACGGCACCTTCGAGTAGAACATCTGCACGCCGAGCTCGCCTTCCGCGGGGATCTCGAATTCGACCGGCATGTCGAGCACGACGTCGGGCTCGGTGCCCGCGGACCAACCCGTCTTGAAATTGGGAGGCGGCGGCATGTCGGCGGCGTTGCCGCGCTGCGCGCCGGCGTCGACCCACGCCGCGATCGTGTCGATCTCTTTCTGCGTGAGGCTGATGTCGTTGCGCATCGGCAGCGTCTGCGTCATGTCCGCGCCCCAAGGCGGCATCTCGCGCGACACGACTTTCGACTTGATGGCCTTGGCCCACGGCCGCGCGTCTTCGTACGACAGCAGCGACATCGGCGCCACCTCGCCGGGCCGGTGGCAGGTCGCGCATTTGTTGTACATGATCGACGCGACGTCTTTGGCAAACGTCGGCGCGGCATGCGTGGCCGGCGCCGGCGATTGGGCGGCGACGTTGAAGGATGCGACCGCCGCGACACCGACGACGAGTAGTGCGAAACGCCTCATGGTCACTCCTTTATCCCGTCAGCGTTCGGCCGCACCGCTGCAGCCGGACGCCCCGCCAATAATAGCCTACTTGGGCGCGCCGGCCGCGCAGGTTGGAACCGCTTCGACGGCCGAGGTCACGTTGATGCGGCTGACTTTGTCCTTGATAAACAGGCCGCGGATCACGACGGTGCGGTCCTTCATCTGCGGAAAGTTGAATTCGCTGACCCCAATCAGACGGAACGTGTTCTTGCCATCCGGCGCCGTCGTCGGAATATCGGCGCCTTGCGCCTGGTTCGCGATGCTCGGCGTGGGGTCGGTCGCCGCGACCAGCATCCAGTTGGTGCCCTGTTCGCGCAGGCAGCCGGTCACACTGACGATGTCGACTTTCTTCGGTGGCGGTGCCTGGAGGAGCAACCCGGTGAGCAAGATGGTCGTCAACACGCGGGTATCATAGCCGACGTTTTGAGCGCCCCTCGATCCGCTCCCGGATACGCACGGGTCGACGAATGACCCTCCGGCGGCAGCTGGTACTCGCAGTGACGGCGGCGATGCTTGCCCTTTTGGCCGCACCCGCCGCGCACGAGCTCGAACGGACCCGGGTGACGCTGACGCTGGCGAGCGACGGACGTTTCGATCTCACCGTCGCGAACGATCCGCTCTGGTTGTTGCTGCGCCTCGAAACATTTGCGGGCGGCGCCATTCCGCCGGACCTCACCCCTGCACAACGCGATCAACGTCTGGCGCAACTGACGTCGGTGTTTGCGGATCGCATCGTGCTGTTCGTCGATGCGCACGAAGTACGAGCCGCCGCGGTCAGATACGTACCACCGAGGGACACCGACGATCTGGCCAGCTACCACCTCACCGGAGTCATGCCTCGCGATGCGACACGCTTGCGGTGGCTGTACGGATTGGTCGCCGATTCCTACCCGCTCGAGATTCGGCGTCCTGACGGAACGTCGACGATCGAATGGATTGACGGCACCAACTGGAGCTCGGTCATCGATCTCTCGCAGGCATTCACGCCACCGACGCGCCGCGAAATCATCACCCAGTACCTGCGGCTGGGCTATACGCACATCCTGCCGAAAGGGGTCGATCACATCCTCTTCGTGCTGGGTATTTTTCTACTCAGCCCGAGGGTGCGGCCGCTGCTGCTCCAGGTGACGGCGTTCACCGTTGCGCACTCGATCACGCTGGCATTATCCGTCTTCGGTATCATCGCGCTCCCGTCACGGTTGGTCGAACCGCTGATCGCCCTGTCGATCGCCTACGTCGCGATTGAAAACGTCGCCATGCAGAAACTGAAGCCATGGCGGCTGCTGCTGGTCTTTTTATTCGGACTGCTGCACGGCCTCGGCTTCGCGGGAGTGCTCAGCGAACTCGGACTGCCGCGCGATCAGTTCGTCACCGCGCTATTGATGTTCAACCTCGGCGTCGAGGCCGGTCAGCTGACGGTCATCGCGATCGCGGCGTGCGCCACGTTCGCCTTCGCGAAGCGTGAATGGTACCGGCGACGAATTGTGATTCCGGTCTCGCTGGCAATCGCCGCTGTCGGGCTGTACTGGACAGTGGTTCGGTGGATCGGTGGGTAGGGAGTAGGAAGTAGGAATTAGGAATTAGGAATCAGGAACAGGGACCCGGAGCCGGCCAAACGGACGACGAGCTCCCGGCTCGCGGCTCCCTACTGCTTCACAAATTTCTGAATACGCTGACCGTACGTGTCGGCCGCGTAAACGGCGCCCTTCGAGTCGACGACGATGCCGTGCACCCAGTCGAATTCGCCGGGGCCGAGGCCCTGCTTGCCCCAGGTCGCGACCAGCTTGCCATCCTTCAGCGAGAGCTTGTGCACGCGCTCTAAGGCGTGGTCGGCGATAAACGCGAACCCATCATCGCCTTTGCGGGAAATGGCGATATCCCACGGGTACCAGCCGTCGACTTTGATCTCACGCAAATAGTTCAGATTCTTATCGAACACCTGCACGCGATGCCCCTCGCGGTCGATGATGTAGAGATTCTCCTGCGCGTCGACGGCCAGCTTGTGCGGCAGATTCCATTCACCGGGACCCGTGCCCTTGTCGGCCGGGCCGCCGGCACCCTTGGCCACCTGTTTGATGAACTTGCCGGTCTTGTCGAACATCACGACGCGCGCGTTGCCATAGCCGTCGGTGACGATGATGTTGCCGTTCTTGAGTACGGCGACGCCGGAAGGCAGATCGAAGTGCGTCTCGTCGTTGCCTTTCTCCATCGTCGTGCCCAGCTGCAACAGCACCTTGTCCATCTTGTTGTTCATCTTCACGATGCGATGCGCGTCACGCTCGATCATGTAGATGTTGCCGTCCCAGTCGACGGCGCCGGAGTGCTGGAAGTTGGGATCGAGCTTGCGCCCGTTCAATTCCTGATCGCCGCCCCACGCGATCAACTTGCCGTCGGTGTTGAACACCATGACCGGCTTGGCGCCGCGGTTGAACACGTAGATGCGATCGTGCTGATCGATCGCGAGACCGGAAATGCCGGGTTGATTGGTCGGCCCCTGCCCGGCCGGCCGCGGCGCATTCCCGGTTTGTCCCATCGCGCGGCGTGCCGCGGCCTGCGCTTCGCGCTCCGCTGGAGGCGGCGGCGGGTTCTTCAACCCGAAAAACTCTCCCGGCGGCAGCGTCGGCCAGTTCGGGACCAGCCGGTAGCCGCCGTCGGTGGGCGCGGACACCGGGACTTGCGCCGACAACGTCGCGAACATTGCCGCAATCGCCAACGCCACGATCGTCACGAGAATTGGTCGTCGCATATACTGCTCCGCGCGAGAGAATAACACCGATGTCATCAGCCTTCAGCCTTCGGTTGTCAACGACGATCGTTCTTTCCGTTTTGATGATGGGCGGATTCGGTGCGCCAAGCGCGGCGCAGCAGGTGCCGAAAGGGCAAATGCCGGCACTGGGCCGCCCGACGGAGACCGGCGACAAGGTGCCGCTGTTCGACTTCGATTATTTCGTGGGCAAGTGGACGTTCGAGTGGAACATGCCCGAGAGCCCGCTCGGACCTGCCGGTCCGTACACCGGCACGACGCTGGTTTCGAAGGTTGACGAGCGCTTCTACGAGGCGATCACGGAGGGTGAGGGTCCGTCAGGCGCGTTCAAGATTCGCGAAGTGATCGCGTATCAGAAGGATCACCGTACCGTATCGCGGCTGGTATCCGATTCGCGGGGCGTCACCTATCTGCAGTCGGGGCCGATCGGCGGGGACCTCGGCGGGATTTACAACATTCACTTCGAAAGCGCACCGTTCGTCGCGAACGGCAAGACGGTGCGCCTCCGAAACACGCTGCACTTGCTGTCGCCGCTGAACTATCGAGTGGCCAGCACGATTTCCGTCGACGGCGGTCCGTTCACGAATCTCGGAACACCGTGGTGGCGGAAAACCCCGTAGTTACTTCTTCAGCTCGATCTTGATCGTCTTCAGCGCTTCGGTCTTCGCCTCGAGCTCCGCCTTGCCCTCGGGGAACTTGTTGGCGTTCAGGATGTAGGCGACGATGTCGGCCTTCTGAGCGGGCGGCACCGAGCTTGGTCCGCTGGGCGGCATCGACACGCGGATGCGTTCAAACAGATCACCGACCGAGAGATCGTTCCAGTTGCCCATGAATTCCGCGCCCTGCAACGCCGGCGCAAAGCCGTCGCCCGCGAGATCGTTGCCGTGGCATTCCGAGCACGCGGTCTTGTAGGCGGCCGCGCCGCGTTCGGCCTGTTCTTTGGTGAACGCGCCGTCCCACACTGATTTGGCCTGACGCGCCTGGACCGCGTTGTGTGACACACCGATCGCCCAGATCACCGCCAATGCACCGAAAACAACACGTAGCTTCATGAGATCGATTGTAACAGGCCCGCCGCCGGTTCTACCCCGGCCACAACCACGCGGCGCCGCGCACGCCGCTGGCGTCGCCGTGCGTGGCCCGGGCCAGACGCGTGTCGATGCGGTCGGAAAAGACAAACGCAGACCAAAGCGCCGGCACCCGATCGTAGAGCCGAGTGATGTTCGAAAGGCCGCCGCCGAGGACGACGACGTCCGGGTCGAGCACGTTGATGATCGATGCAATGGCCTTCGCGAACCGCCGTTCGTAGCGTTCGAGGCAACGGACCGCTCGCGCCTCACCGGCCTCTGCCCGGGAGACAATCTCGATGGCTGAGAGATCATCTCCGCCGCCGGCGATGTAATCGCGGGCGAGGCCCGGTCCCGACAGGAAGGTCTCGATACAGCCCGAGCGTCCGCAGTAACACGGTGGGCCCGGCCGCTCCCCATCTTCGGGCGCCGGCAGCGGATTGTGGCCCCATTCACCCGCGATCGCATTGGCACCGACAACGATGCCGCCGTCGACGACGACGGCACCACCAGTACCGGTGCCGATGATGACGCCGAACACCACCGCCGCGCCCGCGGCGGCACCGTCCGTCGCTTCAGACAGCGCGAAGCAGTTGGCGTCGTTGGCAAGCCGCACCTCGCGACCGAGCGCGCGCGAGAGATCTTCGCGCAGCGGCCTGCCGTTCAGCCACGTCGAGTTCGCGTTCTTGATGAGGCCGGTGGCTGGCGACACCGCCCCGGGAATGCCCACACCAATCGTGCCGGCCTCGCCGGCGGCAGCCTCGAGGGCGCCGATCAGCGCGGTGATCGCGCGAACGGTGTCGTCGTAACTGCCGCGCGGGGCGGCAACGCGCCGGCGCTCACGTTCGTTGCCGCCATCGCCAAGCGCGATGCCCTCGATTTTCGTTCCACCGACATCGATGCCGATGCGCACGAGGCATTATGGGGCGATCCGCGACATGCCTGCCGCTATCGCCGATACCCGGGTCCGCGAATCACTTCGCCCGGCCGTTCGGTGGTGATCTGACCGGCGGACACGACCGCCTTGCCGTTGACCAGCACATGCTCGAAGCCCTGTGAGTAGTGCGTCGGATCGATAAAGGTCGAGACGTCGCGAACGGTGGCCGGATTGAAGATGGTGATGTCGGCTTTCATGCCCGGCCGCAGGATGCCGCGATCGGCAAGGCCGACCCGGGCGGCAGGCCGGGACGTGAACCGCCGGATCGCTTCCTCGAGCGACATCAGCTTTTCGTCGCGCACGTACTTGCCGAGCACGCGCGCGAACGATCCCCACGCGCGCGGATGCGACTTCGATTCCGACAACGGGCCATCTTCCGCTCTCGCGCCGGAATCGGTGCCGATCGAGATCATCGGGTTCGCCAGCGCCAGCCGCACGTCGTCCTCCCGCATGATCGAAATAATCACCGAGGTCTCGGCGCGATCGGCGATCACCAGATCCATCGCCGCATCGCGCGGATCCTTGCCCATCGCCTTGCCGATCTCGACCAGGTTCTTGCCTTCCCATTGCCGCAGCGACGGGTCGAGCACGGTCGACACCATCACGCCTTCGCCGCCCCCGGAGCCATACCACTGGTTCTCCCAATCCTTGGCGTTGGGGTCGTCCATGTCGCGCTTGATGCGATCGCGTAATGCGGGATCCTTCAAGCGGGCGATCATCGCGTCGACGCCGCCGTCACGCACCCACAGCGGCAGACACGCATCGAGCCCGTTCGACGCACGATCGTAGGGATACATGTTCGCGGTGACGTCGAGACCGCGCGCCCGCGCAGCGTCGAAATGCTTCAACACTTCGCCCATGCGTCCCCAGTTCGCCTTGTAGGCGGTCTTGAGGTGCCACACCTCGGTCGGGATGGCGGCGCGCTCGGCGACCGCGAACGCTTCGTCGAGCGACGGGATGATCTGTCCGGACTCGGAGCGCTGATGCGTGATGTAAATGCCGCCGTATTGCCTGGCAACCTTGGCGAGCTCGACGATTTCATCGGTCGTGGCAAAGCGACCGGGCACGTACTGCAGGGACGTGCTGAGCCCGAGCGCGCCGTGCTGCATCGCCTGCTCGACGAGCTTCTTCATCGCGTCGATGTCCTGCGGGGTCGCGGTTTTCTGGCCGTTGCCCATCACGTACGAGCGAATGCCGCCGGCGCCGACAAACGTGCCGAGATTGAGTGCCGGCCGATTCCGCTCGAGGCGCGCAAAGTAGTCCTGCAGCGTGCGGAAATCGAGCGTCACCTTGAAGCGCTGGTATTGCGGCTGCGCGGCGCGCGCCATCTCGTCGTTGAGCGGCGCGATCGATCCGCCCTCGCCGGTAATCTCGGTGGTGATGCCTTGGGTGATCTTGCTGGCCGCGCGCGGATCGACGAGGACGTTGAACTCCGACTGCCCCAACATGTCGATGAAGCCTGGTGCGACCACCAGATTGGACGCATCGATGGTACGCCGCGCCTGCCGCCCGGCGAGGCTGCCAATCGCGGCGATGCGGTCGCCAACGATCCCGACATCACCGCGGAACCACGGCGCGCCTGTGCCGTCGACGACGCGGCCGTTGGTGATCAGGACGTCGAATGTTTGATCGGCGCGCGAAGGCGCAGGGCCGGATTGCGCGGCTGTGGTCGACCGATTGCATCCGGCCAACAGGCACACCGCCGACACGATCATCGCCGCTCGTCGAATCTGCATGCGGAATCCTATGTAGAATCACTGACAGATGTCGAGCGGGCTGACGCCACGGCAACACGACTCCGCCTTCAAGACGTCGATCTGGCCGACCGTCGCCTGCCTGATCACGGGCGTCGCGCTCTATGCCACTCGCGGCGTGCTCGATCAGACGGCCACGCCTCACGGCGTGGTGCGTTTCGCGATGCTGCCGCCGTGGCAGGCCTTGATCGGCTTCGTTTGCCTCGCCGGTCTGGTGCTCGTCGCCATCGATCAGCTCAATGCACCGCGCGGCACGACCACGTTCAAACGGCCGCGGCTCGGCGAGCTGGTGCTGCCGTTGATTGCGTCCGTCGTGCTGTTGTTCCCGTATCTGCCGATCGTCCCCGATCGCTGGCCGGCACTGCAGGCATTGGCGGGCCCACTGGGCGCGATCGTCTGGCTGGCGGTCGCGGCGTTGCAGATCTGGGTGCTGTGGCAATCGCGGCTGCTCACGGCGCGCGCCATCGAACGGTGGACGCTGACATGGATCACCGTCGCGATCTTCGCGGCGACCGTCGGAGCCGCCAGTGTCGCCGCCCTTCGCCTCACCGGGACCGCGTTGTTCCCGGCCGGCGACGAGCCTCATTACCTCGTGATCGCGCAAAGCCTGTGGCGTGACGGCGATCTCAAGATCGAGAACAATCACCGCCGCGGCGATTACCGCGAGTACTACACGAGCGATCTCGATCCGCATTACCTGACGCGCGGCCGCGACGGCGAAATCTACTCGATTCATCCGATCGGCATCGCCGCGCTGCTCGCGCCCGTCTATGCCGCCGGCGGATACAGCGCGACGGTCTGGACGTTGATCCTGATTGCCGGCGTGGCCGCGGCGATCGCGTGGCGCTGGACCGTGGCCGTCCTGAACGCGCCGGGCGCGGCGACGTTCGCATGGGCGGCGATCGCGTTCTCGGCGCCGTTCCTACTCAACACGTTCACGATCTATCCCGAAATCGGCGCGGCCATCGCGGTCATCGTCGCAGTCACGACCGCCACGCGAACGCGGCAGGCACCATCTCGGCTCCTGCCATGGCTTGGCGCTGCTCTGGCGATCGCGACGCTGCCATGGCTCAGCACCAAGTACGCGCCGATGTCGGCCGCGCTGTGGGTCGTGGCGATTCTCCGCGTCCGGAAGAACGAGCCGGCGGCATTGTGGCGAAATTCGAAAGTCTGGGCATTGACGGGCCTGTATGCGGTGTCGCTGGCCGCGTGGTTCGCATTCTTCCATGCGTATTGGGGAACGGTGTCACCGACGGCGCCGTACGGCTCGCTGACGCAAACGACGCCCGCTAACCTGTTACAGGGCGGGCCGGGCTTGTTGTTCGACCAGGAATACGGGTTGCTGGCCTTCGCCCCCGTCTACATCCTGGCGGCCACGGGGCTGTGGCAGATGTGGCGAGCCGGCGGCGAGTTGCGGCGTCTTGCGATCGAGATCGCCTGTATCTTCGGCGCGCTCCTTGCCGCGGTCGGCGCGTTTGGCATCTGGTGGGGCGGCACCTCGTCGCCAAGCCGCCCCATCGCCTCCGGCCTGTTGTTGTTGATGCTGCCGATCGCGGCCGCGTTCCGCGCCGCGCCGGTCGCGTCGGCGCGGCGGGCCGCTCATCACCTGTTACTGTGGCTCGGCGTCGGCATTGCGGTCACGCTGGTGTTCGCGCAGGACGGCTTGCTGATCAACAACGAGCGCGATGGCAGCGCCGCGTTGCTCGCCTACTGGGCGCCGCGGTGGGAACTGTCGACGCTGGCGCCAACGTTCATCGCGGGCAGTTGGTGGCGATCGTGGATGCACGCCGCATGGTGGCTGGCGGTGGCGGCGGCCGTCGCCGTCCTCCTCAGCCGCACCCGCACGACTCGCCCGGGCGTCGCCGCGTTAATCGCGGCATCGGCCACGGTCTCGGCATTGCTCGTGATCATGCTCGCGCAGCCGCTGGTCGCCGGACCGCCGCAGCCACCGATCGATCTCAGCGCACGCGCCCGTCTCGCCGCGCTCGACGGATTCGACTCGCGCGCACGGCCCGCGTCGGTGGTGTATGACCCGCTGCACAAGGGAGCGGCGGTCGAGGTCCTGCCGCAACTGGTTCTCGGGGTGAAGGCCGGGCAGCGCGTCGACAAGCAACCGGTGCGCGTCATTCACAACGGGCGGTTTTCGCTGCCGGCCGGCACCTACACGATCGCCGTGCAGTTCAACGACCGCGGCGTCACTCCGCCGCAGCAGATGTCGTTGCAGATCGGACGCAACGGACCGCCGATGCAGACCTGGACGATTCAAGCGGCACCGCACGAACAATGGCAGACCGTGCTGTGGCTGCCGGTCGATGCCAGCTTCGTCGGTCTTCGCGGGTCGCCCGAGCTCGAGCGGGCGATTGCCTCGTTCACCATCACGCCGTCCAGTGTGATCGACGCGGGCGCACGGCCGCACATTCCGACGGTGCTCTCGGCGGCGGCCTACCCGGCTGCGAATCTCTACTTTCACAACGAGTTGACGTATCCGGAAGCCGCAGGTTTCTGGACCGGCGGCGGTGAGGATACGCGTTTCACCGTGGCCATACCGCCCGGCCAGCGCGAACCCGTCGTCCTTCGCCTCCATCCCGGCGCAAAGGAAAATACAACGACGATCAGCACGTTCGGGTGGGAGCGCGAGTACACGCTGGAGCCCGGCGAGGCCGTCGACGTCGAATTGCCGACGTTTGCGACCGGCGTCATTCCGGTCACCATCTCGGCGACGACCGGCTTCAGCCCGCGCGATGTCGACCCGAACTCGAACGACCACCGCTATCTGGGCTTCTGGGTCGAAGTGAGGAAAGGAGCCGCGCCACCGCCATGACGACGCTTGCGGATTTGCGCCGCGAATATGCGAGCCGCGCACTGAACGAAGAGGCCGCCGATCGCGATCCGATCAAGCAGTTCGGCGTCTGGTTCGCCGAGGCCATGAACTCGGAGCTGCTCGACGTCAACGCCATGACACTGGCGACTGCGACCCCCGGCGGCGAGCCAGCGGCGCGCATCGTGCTGCTAAAGGGCGTCGACGAGGGGGGATTCGTGTTCTACACGAATTATCAGAGCGCCAAGGGACGCGAGCTCGATGCGAATCCGCGCGCGTCCCTGCTGTTGTTCTGGGCGGAACTCGAACGCCAGGTCCGCATCACCGGTGCGGTCAGCAAAACCACCCGCGCCGAATCCGAGGCGTACTTCCAATCACGCCCGTTTGAAAGCCGGCTGAGCGCGGCGCTGTCACCCCAAAGCCGCCCGGTCGCGAGCCGTGCCGACCTCGAGACGCAATACGCCGAACTGCTGTCCAGACACGCCGACGGCCACGTGCCGTTGCCCGCATTCTGGGGCGGTTATCGAGTCAGACCCGAACGCGTGGAATTCTGGCAGGGGCGGAAAAGCCGCCTGCACGATCGGCTGTTGTACGTGCGGCAGCCGGACGGAACGTGGCTGCGATCGCGGCTCGCGCCCTAGCGGCGCCATCGCGCTACAACTCGATCGTTCCCTCACCCACTTTCACCGACGTTCCTCCGACCTGCACGCGCGTGATGTCGCCTTTGGCGTCCTGCGTGATGCGCATGTGCAGCCGGCTGGGCCGGCCCATCGCGACGCCCTGCAGGCTGACCATGTCGGTCATCTGATCGCGGCGCACCAGGCCGTGCTTCACGAGATAGCATCCCAGCGGGCCCGTCGCGCTGCCGGTGGCCGGATCTTCGATGACGCCCGCGCTCGGCGCGAACATGCGGCTGTAGGCCGCGACATCCTGATCGATTGGCTCCATCGAGAAGAACAGCACGCCGACGTGGCCGCTGGGGAACGCGCTCTTCAAGCGGCGCATGGCGGCAAGGTCGGCTTCGGCGGCGTCGACGGCGGCGCGCGTCTTCACGGGCACCACCAGGAATGCATTGCCGCATGAAATTTCTTCGATGGGATACCCGGTCTGATCGACGGCTGTGGCATCGAGCCCGACCGCCTTGATGATCTCGGGCCGTGGCGAAACGGGCTCGCGGAATTGCGGCAGTGCCTGGTCCATCCACGCGAACGACAATCGGTTCGCCTCCCATGTCAATTCCACTCGGGTCGGCCCGATGCCAAGGCCGAACACGAAGCTGTCGCGCCCCGGCGCGATCATGCCGAGGTCGGCGAGCGCGAACGTGCTGCCGATGACGGGGTGGCCGGCCATCGGCAGTTCGGTGCCCGGGGTAAAGATGCGCATGCGCACATCCGTCGCCGCGGTCTCCGCCGGAAGGACGAACGTGCTCTCCGAGAAGTTCATCTCCCTGGTGATGGCCTGCATCTGATCCTTCGACAACCCGCGCGCGTCATCGAACACGGCGAGCTGGTTGCCCTCGAACTTGCGATCGGTAAACACGTCGTAATGGAGGTATCGCATCGCCGCATTGTAGTGGGTGCGCGTGGCTTCATGCGGAGCGATACCAGCTTCGGCGTGGGCGATACAATCACCGCGTGCGGATTCTCGCCGCGGCGATGATGTGCGTGATGCCGACGCTGGCCGCCTCCCAGCCGCTCGTCATCACCGCGCCGGCCGCGCCCGGCGGTGGATGGGATCAGACCGCGCGCGCCATGCAACGCGTGCTGACGACGCTCGAACCCGCGCTGAACGTGCAGGTCGATAATATTCCCGGCGCCGCGGGCACGATCGGGCTGGCCCGCTTCATCCAAAGCGAGCGCGGCAACCCGCAGGCGTTGATGGTGACCGGATTGGTGATGGTCAGCGGCGCGATTATGAACGGCTCGCCGGTTTCGCTGGCCAACACCACGCCAATCGCGCGGCTCACCGGCGAATACGAAGTCATCGTCGTACCGGCCGCGAGCCGTTTTCAGTCGATGCGCGATCTTGTCGAGGCGTTTCGCGCCGATCCGGGATCGATCTCGTGGGGCGGCGGCTCGGCGGGCGGCACCGACGACATGCTGGTCCGGCTGCTTGCCGAACAGGTCGGTTTGCCGTCGTCACGCGTCAACTACATCGCATTCGCGGGCGGCGGCGCGGCGCTTGCGGCGGTGCTCGGCGGCCAGTTATCGGCGGCGGTCAGCGGCCATGCCGAATTTGCCGGTCAGATCGCTGCAGGCCAGTTGCGAGTCCTGGCCGTCTCTGCTCCGTCGCGCGTGCGCGGTATCGAGGCTCCGACACTTCGGGATGCCGGCATCGACCTCGATCTGGCCAACTGGCGCGCCATCGTCGCTCCGCCTGGTCTGTCGATTTCAGAGCAGGAGGCGCTGACGACGTTGATCGCGCGAATGAGCGCAAGCGCGGAATGGCGGCAAGTGCTGATACAGAACGGATGGGAGGATCTCTTCCTGGCCGGGGCGCCGTTCCGGCAATTCCTGTTGGCCGAACAATCTCGCATCGAGGACGTGCTCCGCCGGCTGGCATCGAACGATCGCCGTCCCGCAGGCGTGCGGCTTTCGCCGGTGACGGTTCCGTACATCGCCGCCGCCGCGCTTTCCGGGCTCGCACTGGTTGTCGTCTTCCGGCGGCCGAGGATCGAACCGATCGACCCGCGCGCCCTCGCGCTCGTCAGCCTCGGGTTGTTGAGTCTTCCTTTGATCGTGGGCACGTTGGGTTTCATCGCCGCTGCCGCGGGCGTGTTCGTTCTGACCGCAACCGCACTGCGGGAAGGACGGCGCGGCGTCACCGTATCCGATGTCGTCGCGGCCACTACCGTTGCGGTGGCGGTATTCCTGCTGTTCACGCGCGTACTCGGAGTGACGCTGCCCGGACCGCGAGTGTTCTGATGGGCGAGCTCGCCAACGGCCTGTCGGTGGCGCTCACACCGCACAACCTGCTCTGGGGATTTGCCGGCACCACGCTCGGTACCGCAGTCGGCGTACTGCCGGGCATCGGACCGGCTCTGACGGTGGCATTGCTGCTGCCGATCACCTACGGGCTCGATCCCACCGCGGCGCTGATCATGTTCGCCGGGATCTATTACGGCGCGATGTATGGCGGCTCGACGACCTCGATCCTGCTGAACACGCCAGGAGAGAGCGCCACGATCGTGACGGCGCTCGACGGGCACCAGATGGCACGCAACGGGCGAGCCGGTGCGGCACTGGCGACAGCGGCCATTGGCTCGTTCATGGCCGGCACGCTGGCGACGCTCGCGCTGAGTCTGATCGCGCCGTTGATGGTTCGGCTGGCGCTGTCGTTTGGATCGGCCGACTACTTCGCGCTGATGGTGCTGGCCTTCGTCATGGTGAGCACGATGCTCGGAGACTCACGCATCCGAGGGTGGCTCAGTCTGACACTGGGACTGACGATGGGATTTGTCGGTATCGACGGCCTGAGCGGGCAGACACGATTCACGTTCGGCATCCCGTACTTGCTCGACGGCCTCGATCCCGTGATTGTCGCCATCGGCTTGTTTGCGGTCGGCGAAACGCTATGGATCGCCAGCCGCGGTCCACTCGCCGCAGAACTGCTGCCGGTCCGCGGCTCGTTGTGGATGACCGGGGCGGAGTGGTCGCGATCGTGGCGGCCATGGCTGCGCGGCGCCGCGATTGGTTTTCCACTGGGCGCGCTGCCGGCGGGCGGAGCCGAACTGCCGACGCTGCTCTCCTACTCGCTCGAGAAACGGCTTGCGAAACATCCGCAGGAATTCGGCCGCGGCGCCATCGAGGCGGTGGCCGGTCCGGAGGCGGCCAACAACGCGTCGGCCGCGGGGACGCTGGTGCCGCTGCTGACGCTGGGATTGCCGACGTCGGCGACAGCGGCGGTGTTGCTCGCCGCGTTCCAGCAATTCGGTTTGCAACCCGGGCCACTGCTGTTCGAGCACGAACCTCGACTCGTGTGGGCGGTGATCGCCAGCCTCTATGTCGGCAACGTCATGCTGCTCGTGCTGAACCTGCCGCTGGTCGGTCTGTGGGTAAAGCTGCTGGCGATTCCGCGGCCGTGGTTGTACGGCGGCATTCTCGTGCTGGCATCCGTCGGCGCGTTCAGCGTGCACCGGTCGGTCGGCGATCTTGTCGCGATGGCGGCGATTGGCGCCGCGGGTTTCCTGTTGCGTGCCATCGGCGCACCGGTCGCACCGGTGATGATTGGCGTGATTCTCGGTCCGTCCGCGGAGCAGCACCTGCGCCGCGCTCTCGCCATCAGCCAGTACGACTGGTCGGTGTTCCTGACCCGACCCGTGTCGGTGACGCTGTTGTCCGCCGCGTTCGTGGTCGGTATGTCGGCGGTCCTTCGATCGCGCCGCTCGTAACTCTCCTTCGATAACTCCGCTGCCCCACTCGCAATCGCGGCGGCCGGGCTTCGCCCTACCGGATAGAATCAAGCAATGAAGCTCAGTGAACTGTTCGGCGGTGATGCAGGCGTCCCGGCCGATCGCTTTCCGGACCCCGCCATCGATCTGCCGCCCGATCCCACCGGCACTCCGCAGTCGGTCGTGCTCGGCGGCGGCTGTTTCTGGTGCACCGAAGCCGTGTTCGTCAAACTCGACGGCGTGATCGCGGTCGTCTCCGGCTACGCCGGCGGCACGGCGGATACCGCCGACTACAAGACGGTGTGCAGCGGCACGACCGATCACGCCGAGGTGATTCGCGTTCGCTATGACTCCGAGCGAATCTCCTTCGGGCAGCTGTTGAAGGTGTTCTTCGCCGTGGCGCACGATCCGACGCACCGCAATCGTCAGGGTAACGACATCGGCCGGCAGTATCGATCGGCCATCTTTTACACCGACGACGATCAGCGCCGGGTCGCGGCCGCGTACATCCAACAGCTCGAGGCGGCGCGGGTCTTCGCCGCGCCGATCGTCACCACGCTCGAGCCGCTCGAGCAGTTCTTCGAGGCCGAGGAGTACCATCAGAATTTCGTGGCCCGCAACCCCGCCCAGCCGTATGTCGCGGCGGTCGCCGTCCCGAAGGTGAAGAAGCTGGAAAAGGCCTTCGCGGACCGGTTGAAAAAGGCGACATAATACGGCAGTTCATGCGGTCGTAGCTCAGTTGGATAGAGCATCAGCCTTCGAAGCTGAGGGTCGCAGGTTCGAATCCTGCCGACCGCAAACCAATTTCCGCCCGTAAATCGCGAGTTTCTGCCGGATTAGACGCCTTCGGTGCCAGCCGACCTACTCCAAATCAGTCAACGAAATTCACCGGAATTCGCGAGACTTTCGCTTCACGGCTGGCACCACGGCTGGCACCGATGGGCGCGGACTTCCAGAGAGCCGAGAGCGCGATCGTGGGCTGACGCTTGAGAGGTAAGCGTCGTCTAGTTTAAAGGGGCGTTGGGCGGGATATATAAAGCCAGCTTCCAGTCCTCGACTAGCTTCTGTAACAGACCGGTCTTGGCCATCTGATTCAGTACGACGTACGGATCGCGAACGTCTCCGTCCTTACGAAGCTCATCGGAGACGTACAGGATTAGGATTTCGCGCAGTTCCGTTTCCACAGCCCACGCGATGCGAAGCCGACCTTTCGCGATTCGGAAAAATCCATCAAGCGGCTGATGGAGCGAGTACTTATGGTTAGTCGGATCGGCTGGAATGATTCTGCGAATTGCGTCATCGACGATGCGAAACGTCTTGCAGTGCTGATTCTGATCATCGCCCTTTTCGATGGCGGCATCTGAGCGCTGCTTCATTGCGAGGTAGGCGTCCTCGGCGGACTTCGTCAGGCTAATAGTGTAGGGCTTTGGGGGCGGCGGAATCGACACCTGTAGGGCGGTTGACGGCCCTTTCTGGTTCCCTTTTCCGCGCCCCTTCCCCATCGAACATCAGCCTCTCTTTAGCTCCGCATCAATCTGGTCAAGTGACTTGATGCGTCCAGCTTTAACGTCGGCGGCAGCTGCTCTGAGTGCAGCCATCTCGACATTGTCCCGCAGCAGGTCTACCGTTCTTGCGACTGCAGCCAGTTCGTCTTGCATCGCAAGGAATTTGTCGTAGGTTAGCAGCACAGCTAGCGGCTTGTCGTTTTCTTGAATTACGAACGTATCCTCGGTTTCTCTCAGTTTGTCCGCGTTGAGGCCCCGTAGCTTACTAACCCCGATGTGTTTGACCGATGGATCGATCATCGGGATTCTCTCAACAACAGGCATTTGCGACCCTCCCCTTGCGCTTTCCTTATACACTATCCGCGCCAATATATGTACTCACACTGCAGTATTTCTCGACACATTTTGAGTACATCAATAGTCCTTTAGGGCACCGTATCGAGTACCAATCATGTACTAAATAAGACGCCACCTGGGTCAAAAAGTTGCG
>DASPNQ010000199.1:0-9864 GCA_035626435.1 Vicinamibacterales bacterium | reverse complement strand
AACACAGGCCAACAGCATTCATGGAAGAAGATGACCGGCCGGCGCGCCAGCTTCGCGGCCAACACCTGAGCGATGACCTGCACCGCGCGCGACGCGGCGCCGCCTCGAAGCCGCGTGATCTGCAGGCCGGCGACGCGGTCGGCAACGTACGCGTACGACTCCTCATGAATCCGGTGAATGACGACGATGCGTTCGATGCCGAGTTCGGCCGCCCGGTCCGCGAGAAAGCGCGCCGGCAGCAGCGAGCCGGCGAACGCCGTTGCGCGCCTAGACCGCTCCACCAGATCGCGTGGCTTTCAGATTCAGGCTCAACGGAATCGTCCCGCTGCGACCCTTGAATCGCGCGGTCGACCAATCGCCGACGTCACGGCCGAATTCCTCGAGCGGATCCCACGGGCGGGCGTCGGTAAACCCGCACGCACGCAGCGTCGCTTCCAGCGACGAGCGGTTGTAAACGGATTTGTGGAAATTGTACTCGTAGCCCTGCCCGCCCATCAGCGCAAGCTTGATGGCGTCGAGGTCGCGGCCGCACGCCTCGTAGTGTTCGATCAGCGCGTCAAAGTCTGGTACCGACACGAGAATCTCGCCGCCGACGGCCAATTTGCGGGCGATCGCCGTGAGCACCGACGAGGCCTCCGCAAACGAGAGATGTTCCAGCACGTGGCAGATGTAGACGGCGCCGACGTGGCCGTCGCTGAATTCGTTCAGCGCGAGCGATTCGGTACGGATGTGAATGTGCGACATCGGCCGCGCGTCGACGTTGATCCATCCCTGAAGGTTGATGTCGCCGGCGCCGAGGTGCACCTTCGGCCGGTGCGGTGTATGCGTCACGAAGATCGGTGGCGGCTCTGAGCCGTGCCGGACGGCGGTCGACTGCCAGCGCAGACGCCGCAGCAGGTTGTTGGCAATCGCACGGGCGCTGTCGAAGGTGCTCACGACGTCTGCTTCTCGGGCGCGTGCGCCGCCGCCGCGATCATCCCCGCTATCCTGGAGGCTTCGTCGAGCGGTAGCCCGGTCGAGGACGGCAGGCTCAGGCAGTCTCGATGCAGCCGATCGGCGTGTTCGATTCGATACGCCGGTGCGGACTGATACGGGCGCAATCGCGTCAGCGTGCGCCATAACGGACGTGACTCGATTCCGTGCGTAGCGAGGATCCGCATCAACCCTCGACTGTCGGTTCCGAACACGGGGGCATCGACCGTCACCGTTGACAGCCAGAAGCTGGCCTGTGCCCAGGGCGCCTGTCTCATGTAGTTGATTCCAGGGACACCGTCGAGTGCCCGCCGATACCGTGCCGCCAGCGCCTGTTTGTGCGCCACGAATCCGTCGAGCATCTCCAGCTGCGCACACCCCAGCGCCGCCTGGACGTTGGTGAGCCGATAGTTGAATCCGATCGTGTCATGGACATACTCGATGGGATCGTCCTTGGCCTGGGTGCTGAGGTATTTCGCTCTGCGGGCTACCGCCGCATCATCCGTCACGATCATGCCGCCGCCGCCGCTGGTGATTATCTTGTTGCCGTTAAAACTGAAGCAGCCGGCCCGTCCGAACGTCCCGGTATGCCGGTCACGGTAACGCGCGCCAAGACTCTCCGTGGCGTCCTCGACGACCACCAAATCGTAGGCCGACGCCAGCTCCATCAGCGGACCCATGTCGCACGGATGACCGAGCAGGTGCACCGGTAACAGCGCGCGCACGCGGCGTCCGCTCTCAACATGCCGCAGCCCATTCGCGTCCCGCCGGCATTCATTGCGCAGAAAGTCCGCCACCTTCTCAACGTCGATCTGCCAGTAATCCGGCTCGACATCCATGAAGATCGGCTGCGCGCCTATATAGCGAACGGCGTTGGCGGGCGCGATGAAGGTCAGGGCGGGCATCAGCACGCCGTCTCCGGGCTCGACACCTGCCGCGAGCAACGCTACGTGCAGCGCGGCGGTGCCGCTGGACACTGCCACCGCATATCGCGCGCCGACATAGGCGGCGAGCTCACGCTCGAAGCGCTCAACGAACGGCCCGACTGACGACACGAAAGTCGAGTCGAGGCACTCCTGCAGATACTTGCGGTCATTGCCGCCAAGCTGCGGCACGCTCAGCGGGACGATCGTCGTCGGCGTCGACATGGGTGCTAGAGCACGTGCTCGTGCGGCCGGAAGTGCTGTTCGTTGGCGGCAACCCAGTCAATCGTCCGCCGCAACCCCTCTTCGAGCGTGACCGCCGGCCGCCAGCCAAGCACCTGCTCGGCGACCGCGGACGAGGCGATCAGCCGTTCGACTTCGCTGCCGTCCCGGCGAAGCCGCTCCGGATCGACCTGAATGTCTGAAGGCACTCCGATCAATCGGGCAATCAATGCCGCTAAATCGCCGATCGCGATCTCGCGGCCGGTGCCGAGGTTGATGGTGCGACCCAGCGCCTCCGCTTTTTCTCCGGCCAGGAGGAAGCCATCGACCGTATTGGCCACGTAATTGAGATCGCGTGTCGGCCGCAAGTTGCCGAGTCGAACCGGACGCCGTGCCAGGCATTGTGAAATGATCGTCGGAATCACCGCGCGCGCCGATTGACGCGGGCCAAAGGTGTTGAACGGCCGGACGATCACTGACGGCACATCGAACGACAGCCGGAACGACTCCACCAGCTTGTCGGCCCCGATCTTGGTCGCCGCGTACGGGGACTGCGCCTGCAGCGGATGTTCTTCATCGATCGGCGCGTATCGCGCGGTTCCATAGACCTCTGACGTCGAAGTATGGACGATGCGCTGAACGCCCAGCTCGCGCGCCGCCAACAAGACGTTCAGCGTCCCCTCGACGTTGCTGCGCACGTACGACGCCGGCGCACGGTAGGAGTAGGGAATCGCAATCAACGCCGCAAGATGAAAGACCACTTCGGCATCCGCCATCGCGGCGCGAACGCTGTCGCGGTCGGTGATGTCGCCGGCGACAATGCGACAGGAACTCGACTCCTCGACGCCTTCCAACCAGCCGCGTGTGCCGAGGGCGTTGTAGTGCACCATCGCCGTGACCGTCGCGCCGTCGGCCAGCAGCCGTTCGGTCAGGTGACTGCCAATGAAGCCGCCCGCCCCGGTCACCATGACGCGACGTCCGCGCCAGCTCATGATGCCGCGCCATCTGCCCGCAGGTCGGCCTGCGCCTGCGCATAGTCGTCGTGACGGCCGATGTCGATCCAGTACTCGCTGATCGGAAAACTGACGACGCGTTCACCGCCGGCGAGCAGTCGATCGATCAGGGTGGTCATGTCGAGCACCTCGCCGCTCGTGAGGAACCGTCGGACGCCCGGCTCCAGCAGGTAGACCCCGGCGTTGACGAACAGCTCGATCGTCGGCTTTTCCCTGAGCGCGCGAATCTTGACGCCCTCCGTCTCGACCACGCCGTACGGCACCTGCATGTCGTACTGGCGCACCGCGACGGTCATCGTCGCGCCCGCCTCACGATGAAACGACAGCATCATTCGCGGATCGAGATGCGTGTGAATGTCGCCGTTCATCACCAGCAACGTCGACTCCCAGGGCTCGGCCATCGACAATGCGCCGGCGGTGCCCAACGGGCGATCCTCGTTCACGTAATCGATCGCCACGCCGAAGCGACCGCCGTTACCGAAGTGCTCCATGATGTGGCTGGCGAGATAGTGCGTCGCAATGCTGACGCGCGTGATTCCGGCATCCCGCAGCCGCTCGACGGTGTGCTCGATCAAGGGGCGGTCGCCAACCTTCAGCATCGGCTTCGGAGTGTCGCCGGTCAGCGGGCGCAGCCGTTTGCCTTCACCGCCTGCCATCAACAGCGCCGTGACCCCGCTGGTATCGGCGACGAAGTCGGCGCGGCGGGCCAGCTCGGTGACCCTGCCGGACTGGTCCACGAGCGGCAGGTGATTGATGCCTTCGCGCTCCATGATGCGCAGCAGTTCGGGCACGGGCGTGCCGACGCTCGCGGTGGTCGGCCGCCGGTTGCCTTGTTCGGGCTGCTGCTCGGACCATTCGGCGAGCGTCACGTCGAGTCGAAACCCATGAAGAATCGCGCGCCTGACGTCGCCGTCGGTGACCGTCGAAAGCAACCGCCCCTGATCGTCCACCACCAGCGCGATTCCGGAAGCCGCGCGGTCGATGCGCTCCATGACGTGCCGCAGCGTGTCGCTCGGCCGCACGAGAATACCGCTGCAATCCATCGCTTCAGCTGACCTGAGAGCGCAGCCTCCATCCGTCGGCGCCCCGCTCCCACAGATGCGGCGAGCGGTAGCTGTCGGCAATCGCCCAGAATTCCGCCTCTGTCAACCGCGTGTACTCGAGGAACTCCTGGAAGTGCTTGGCCGGAAACTCGCCGTCGAAGCGGCGCACCAGCGCGACACCCTCCTCGCGCGTGAGATGACCGTCGCGGATTTCGTGGGCGGCATCCGACGTCGCACGCCCGATCCCGAACTTGATGAAGGCCATCCAATAGTGGAAGCCGTCGATGCGGTCGTCGAGGCTCGCATATTTCGAGTAGGTGCCCTCCGACCGCCCATCAGGATTGGCCTGGAAACCGGTGTGCTCCGCGGCGTAGTAGTAATTTTCCTGCGGCGTCCATTTGCGGTAGTAGCCGAAGAAATGCGGCTCGACGCCGACCGCCTTCATGTCGGCGATCGGCGGCGGCATGTAGGTTCGCACCTTGTCGGCCGGCACGCCGTACTTGATCCACTCGTGGGGGCCGACACCGGAAAAGTAGTGCTTCATCATGTCGTCTTCGACGTCATGCTTGGGCGAATTCTCGTTCTTCCTGTCGCCGCCGTACTCCACTTCGCCGTTCTCGCCGTACATGACGAGGGGAATCTTGAAGCGCGTCGCGATGGTCAGCGGAAATGCCTTCTGGCCGTAGATGAACGGCTGGAACGGATCGCCGAGGTGCTCGTAGGCCAGCTTGGTCATCAGCCTGTGCACCTGCCCGTCGGGCGTGCCCAGAATGTTGTCGAAGCCGGAATGAATGAACGCCTGCAGGTTCTTCCAGCCGATATCCGTGTAGATATGCGGCGCCCAGGTCACCGTCAGCGGGTGCATGCCGTACTTGTGTCGCAGCTCGTGCGCCGTAATGGCGCTATCCTTGCCGCCGCTGCACGGCACGATGACGTCGTGTGACCCGTCGCGGCTGCGATGCTGATCGCAGAGCCGCAACAGCTCCTGCTCACGGGCGGCCCAGTCAATCTCGTGGTGTTTTCGCCACGCGTACTGACACGCGCTGCATACCCCCTCGTCGTTGAATGAGATGCGCGGCCGTTGATTCGAGATCACGCAGCGCGTGCAGTACTTGACCTCGACCGGCAGCCCATATTTGGAAACGACGTCATTCGAGGCGGATTCAATCTTCACGTGTGTTGTGGCTCCCAAGTGGAGCGTCCCCCCTGGAACGCTCGATAGCATGCTTGAAGTTTGCGTACAACCTGAGTCCCAGGTGGGTGCTGCGTTCCGGATGAAACTGGCACGCAAACAGATTTCCGGACTGGATCGACGAACAAAACCGCACGTCGCCGTACGTCGAATAGCTCAGCACTAGTGACGGGTCAGCGGGTTCGACGCGATACGAATGGACAAAATACATGTACGACCCGTCGACCACCCCATCGAGCATTGTGCCCGTCCACGCACGGTCGGCGGCATCAATTCGCGTCCAGCCGACGTGAGGAACTTTCAACACATCCCCGCCGGCGCGTGGACGACCGAGGTGCGTGACCGTGCCCTCAATCAGCCCGAGACCTCGATGTAGGCCAAATTCGTAGCTTTCGCTCATCAGCAGCTGTAGACCGAGGCAGACACCGAACACCGGCCGGCCCGCGGCGACAAGGTCGCGCAGCGGCCCGACGAGATCCAGCCGCCGTAACGTCGCCATGGCATCGCCAAACGCGCCGATGCCGGGCAACACGGCCGCATCGGCCGACGCCACAACGGCGGGTGCGCCAGAAATATCCACCGGCAGCCCAACCTGCCGACATGCGTTTTTTACACTATACAGGTTCCCGACGCCGTAATCGACGATGACCACCTTCGACACACGGCCCTCAGACATGCGATCCACCCGCCATCGGCGGCCGGCAGTCGACCTCGCGCGACCGCAGATAGTGTTTGAGATCGACGAGGCTCACCGGTTGCAGTCGCGAATGCGAGATTCCTGAGCGCAGGTACTCGATGTTTCCTTCGGATGAAAAATCGCGACGGGCCGCGCTCAGGCGGCTCATCGCGTCGTAATGCAGCAGCCCCGCGATCGCCACCGCATCGGCGTGGCCGTCGACGACGACGGCCTCGATGTGACGCATTTCGCCGGCGCCTCCGGAAGCAATCACCGGCACCGCAACCGCGTCACTGACGCGTCGCGTGAGATCGATGTCGAAGCCTCGCCCGGTGCCTTCCTGTTCGATCGAGGTCAACATGATCTCGCCGGCACCCAGTTCGACGGCCCGCGACGCCCACTCGATCGCGTTGACGCCGGTCCGCTCCCTGCCGTTGTCGGTATATGCCTCGTACCAGCCTTCCGGACGGCGCTTGGCCTCGACCGACACCACGATCGTCGACGAGCCGAAGCGGCTTGCCGCCTCTGCGACGAGGGCGGGCCGCCGGATCGCCGCGGTGTTGAGCGAAACCTTGTCTGCGCCCGCACGCAACGCCGTATTGATGTCGTCGAGCGAGCGCAATCCCCCGCCGACCAGCAGCGGAATGAACACTTCGCGCGCGGTTCGTTCGATAATGTCGAGCAGCGAATTGCGTCCGTACAGGCTCGCGACGACATCCATGTAGATCAATTCGTCGGCCCCCGACTCGTAGTAATAGCGTGCGAAGTCTTCCGGCTTGCCCAGAACGCGCAGACCCTCCAAGTGGATGCCCTTGACGAGGTTAGGGCCCTTGATGTCGAGCCGCGGAATAATCCGGACCGGTATCATGTCAACGGGCCCCGGCGTTTCGCCGGAGCAGACGCGCCGGCACGCCGCCGACCAGCGTTTCATCGGCGACGTCGGCGATGACCATGGCGCCGCCGGCGACGAACGCGCCGGCACCAATGGTCAGCCCCTGACGAATTGACGCCCCAACGCCGATGTGCGCGCCCGCCATCACCGTCACGTTTCCGGCGAGCCGCGCGCCGGTCGCCACGTGCGCGTGATCGCCAATCACGCAGTCGTGCTCGACGATCGCGCCGGTATTGACGATCACGTTGTCGCCAAGGCGTGCGCCGGGATTGACGATCGCGCCCGCGCAAATCGTCGGGCCGGCCCCGATTCGCGCCGCCTTGGAGACGATCGCCGCCGGGTGGACGACGGAAACCGGCTCGAGCCCCTTCGCGCGCGCCGCCGCGAACAGGCGCGCACGGGTGCGGTGGTTCCCGACCATTCCGACCCCGACGAAGAAACGCGTCACTCCCTGAGCGAGCAACTCGGGGAGGCGATCGTCGCCGCCGATAATCGGAATACCTTGTAGCGATCGGCCCCAACAATTCGGGTTGGCGTCGAGCAGCGCAACGATCGGCCCGCCCCCCGAGGCCAGCAGCGCGTCGATCACGACCGCGGCATGGCCGGCCGCACCAAACCCGACGATGCCGCCGCTCAAACCGGGTAATCCACGAATCGCTTGATCAACAACGTTTGATTGGGCGTTGTCGCGCGCAACGTATTGACGATCCGCTCCGAGGCGCGGCCATCCCCGTATGGATTGACCAGCCCAACCAGACGGTCGCGGAATTCCGGCGAGAGGACCTGGCGAATCCCGGCCAGGATCGCCTTGCGATCGCAGGCTACATCGACGACGTTGCTGGCCCGCGTCCGGCCCTGTTGACGGCTGCCAACGTTGACGACGGGAAGCGCGAAGCTCGGGGCCTCGATGATGCCGGACGATGAATTCCCGATCATCGCGCGTGCCCGCGCCATCAGGCTGAAGTATGCCGCGGTGCCGAGGTTCGCGACCAGCCGCGTCCCCGGGGTCGCGCCGACGAATGCGCGGATGGCGTCAATGATGTCGCTGCTTCCGGTATCGACATTTGGCAGCGTGAAGACCGCCGGGACGTTGGCCGCGCCAATCGCCGCGAGCAGCTCTGCGACCTGCATGCGCGCTTCGGCGTGCTCGAGCGTGGCTGGATGGAAAGTCACCAGAACGGGAGCCGGGTCCAGGGCGAGTCCAATTCGGCGCTCCAGTTCGGCGTCGGAAAGCGGCTGCCACTCTTGCAGCGTGTCGAGCGACGGCGCGCCACTGACCACGACGCGCCATGGCTCTTCGCCGAGCTGCCTGACACGGCGGCCGTGATCGGCCGTCGAGACGAAGTGCAGGTGGCTCATCTTGGTAATGCCGTGGCGAAACGCCTCGTCGATGGCGCCTTCCGTCACCTCACCGCCATGCAGATGCGCGATCGGTACCGTCAGGATCGTCGCCGCCGCCGCCGCCGCGAACATCTCGAAGCGATCACCGAGCACAAGAAGCAGGTCAGGCCGGCGCCCGGCCAGCGCCGCGCCAAAGCCGGCAACGCCTCTTCCCAGCGCCGCCGCCCCGGCCTCGGCGGTGTCGGTGGCTGGCAGCATTTCGATCCTGGCGGCAATCGGAAAGCCGTCACACTCGATTTCCCGCACCGTCCACCCCTGCTCCTCCGATAAGTGCCCGCCTGCCACGAACAGCGACAGGGTGAAGGCGGGATCCGCAGTCAGGCGCCGCAGTACCGGACGGTAAATGCCGTAATCGGAGCGCCCGACGGTGACGACGCCGACGTTCATCCTTCGAGTCCGGCCATGCTGAGTTGCTCACCCGCCTGGATCTTGATCACGGCGCGCCGTCCGATCACTTGTCCGAGCATCATCGGGGACAAGCCGCCGGCGGGCCGCAGGATCGCAACCATGTCGCGCGTGATCGTCGTCCCGGGATGGATGTCTCGCGCCGCAACGAGACTGCGGCGCGCGACGCGTGCCACATCGGCCTCGCCCGGCGCCGGCTCCTTGCGGCCGTGGCCAAGTGCCGATTGCACCGATCGGATGCCGCGGATCAGTGCATGGAGCTCATGCGGCTCGAGAGACGCGCGATGGTCGGGCCCCGGCAGCGCGCGGCTGATCGTGAAGTGTTTTTCGATGATCACGGCGCCGAGCGCGACCGCGGCCAGCGCAACTTCGACGCCTAGGGTGTGATCAGAGTAGCCGACCGGCAAACCGGTGGCGCGGCGCATGGTCTCCATGGCGCGCAGGTTCACGTCGGCGGGTCGAGCAGGATACTCGCTGACGCAGTGCAGCAGCGCGAGCTCCCGGGCGCCGGCTGCTCGCAGCACCGCGATCGCAGCCTGCACTTCTTCCAGGGTCGACATTCCGGTCGAGGCGATCACCGGCCGGCCCTTGGCGGCGATGTGCTCGAGGAGCGGCGCATTCGTGATCTCACCTGAAGGGATCTTGAATGCCGGGACGCCCAGGCTTTCGAGCAGGTCCACGCTCGATTCATCAAACGGCGTGGACAGGAAGATTACACCGCGTTCACGGCAGCGGTCCTGCAGCGAGCAATGCGCGTCGCGGCTGAGTTCCAGCCCGCGTAACATGTCCAGCTGGCTGCCCGCCGAACCTGTCGTCTCCTGTTGATAAACCGCCTTGGGGGCGGTGGCGGCAGCCACACGCTCCGCGGAGAACGTCTGGAACTTCACCGCGTCGGCCCCAGCCGCGGCGGCCTCGTCAACCAGGAGCAGGGCCCGCGACAGGTCGCCGTTGTGATTGACCCCAGCCTCGGCAATCACAAACGTCGGATGGCCGTCGCCGATCCGCCGGTCAGCGATCGTGATCATGGTCGACCAAAGCCCGCGCCAAGAACAGATCGATTGCCGTGTCGATATCGACTGAGCGTTCGGCCGGCATCACGTACGCGGCGGTCCGTTCGGTGTACCA
>DASPNQ010000198.1:0-2652 GCA_035626435.1 Vicinamibacterales bacterium | reverse complement strand
CGCCGAGCGCGAGTGATGGCACATCGGGGAGGTCGCGCAGTCCCGTATCGGAAGCCAGGCTGAGTACCCGACGCGTACCGACCTGTTGTTGCAACAGCGTGGCGGCGCGGTTGTTCGATTCGATCAGCGCCGCTCGCAACGTCATTTCATCCGGCGCATCGTCATGGACATTGCGCGGCGTCCATTCGTCCGGGCCCTGCGGCGCGATGCGGTTGACGCCGCTCAGGACCGTCACCGGCGACATGCCGCGTTGCAGCGCTGCCGCGAAGACGAACGGTTTGAATGCGGAGCCCGGCTGACGCCGGCTGCGGCTGGCGCGATTGAACGCCGAGGTTTGATAGTCACGTCCGCCGACGAGCGCGAGGATATCTCCCGTGTGCGGATCGACCGCAACCAGCGCCGCTTGCAGTGTGGGTTTGCCAGTGGCGCGCAGGCCGTTGGCGACGGCGGCTTCGGCGGCATCCTGAAGCTCGGCGCTGAACGTCGTGTCGACGCGCCAGTCGGGTGGATGGTCGCCGCCAAATTCGTCGCGGAACCGCTGTCGGAGATAGGCCTTGGCGTATCCGTGACGGCTATCGCTGTCGCTGCGGTATGGCCGGATGCGCAAGGGTGCCTGCAACGCCGAGCGCAATTGCGCGTCGGTGATAAAGCCTTCGTCGCGCATGCGTCGCAGCACGACGTGACTGCGCGAGCGGGCCTCATCGAGGTTCGACCACGGCGACAGCGCCGCCGGGGCGCGCGCGAGGCCGGCGATCAGCGCGCTCTCGGCCAGGCTCAGCGATTTCGCGGGCTTGCCGAAGACCCGTTGCGACATCGCTTCGACCCCGTAAATGCCCGCGCCGAGGAAAATGCGATTGAGATACAGCTCCAGGATCTGCTGTTTGGTCAGTTGCAGCTCAATCAGGACGGCCAGCACCGCTTCTTTTGCTTTGCGCCCGTAACTGCGGCGGTTCGATAGAAACAGCGTGCGTGCCAGCTGCTGGGTCAGCGTGCTGCCCCCTTCGCTTCTGCCGAAAGAACGGATGTTACGCATGACGGCGCGGGCCACCGCGATGGGATCGACACCTGGATGAACAAAGAACCGATGATCCTCGACGGCCACGAACGCGCGCTGCAAATCGGGCGCGATGTTCGAAAGCGGCACGTCGTGGCGATGCTCGTCGAGGCGGAACCAGCGCCGGCCGTCCGCGGTGTGAAACCAGGTATCGCCGACACCCCGCGTCAGCCGATACACCGAATAGCTCTGCTTCGCGAGCCACATGAACGCGAGGGCACCGACGACCGCGACCGCGTAAAGCAGGTACTTCGCTCTACCCAAGTCGGTACGCAACGCTCCAAGCATTACCCTCATCGTCCCACAACGTTGCTACGCTGTATCCGTGCCGCTGGTTCTGTTGCTGCTGCTGGTGCCATTGATGGTGATCCTGCTGACGCCGTGGCTGTTGCTGCAGCGGTACCGCGCGGGTAAAGCACGGCGGACGGCTCGTCCGTGGGTCGCGACGCTCAACGTCGCGGTCATGGTGTTTTCGGCTGCGTTCTTCATCATGAGCGCCGCTGTTACCACGATATGGATCGCGACGACCTTCACGTGGTCGCTGGCGGGTCTCGGCATCGGCGCGCTGCTGGGCCTGCTTTCGGCCGCGGTTGCGCGCTGGGACGTGTCTGGCGACTCGCTGCATTACACGCCAAACCGACTACTGGTGCTGCTGGTGACGTCTGTCGTCGCGGCGCGGGTGGCATACGGCCTGTATCGCTCCGCGCTGGCCGCGCTTGCGGGCCTGTCGAGTTCCGCGGTGGTGGACGCCTTCGGCGTGCCGGAGTCGTACGCCGCGGGTGGCGTCGTGATCGGCTACCACCTGGCTTTTAACGCCGGGGTGCGCATGCGCATTCGTGCGCAGCGCACGCCACCGCCGCGCTGATGGTGATCAACTTGCATCGACCAGTTGCATGGATACAGGTGTCGCAGCCGTGCTGTTCGATGTCGACGGCACGCTGGTCGACAGCAATGACGCCCATGCCACAGCCTGGATCAAGGCGTTCAACGAGTTTGGCATCGCGGTGGATCCGGTTCTGGTGCGTCGCTGCATCGGCATGGGTGGCGACAAGCTGATGCCGCGTGTCAGCGGCCTGCAGGAGGAGTCGACCGTCGGGGCTCAAATCGCCAGGAGGCGTGGCGAGATCTTCCGGACCCAGCTGTTGCCCGGCTTGAAACCGTTTCCAGGTGCCGAGCAATTGGTCGAGGCCACCGTGGCTCGGGGATTCCGCGCCGTGGCCGCCAGTTCAGCCAGCAAAAAGGATCTCTTGCCGCTGCTCGAGATCGCGGGCGCCAAATCCCTGCTCGACGACTGGACATCGAGCGACGACGCGGATGAGTCGAAACCGTCGCCGGACATCGTCGACGCCGCGTTGGCCCGCGCGAAGGTTCCGGCTTCGGCAGCGGTGCTGATTGGCGACACGCCGTACGACATCGCGGCGGGGCGTAGCGCCGGCGTCCGTGTGATTGCGTTTCGTTGTGGAGGCTGGCTGGACCCCGACCTGGTTGGCGCGATCGAGATTTACGCCGGTCCCTGGGAGCTGGTGCAGAAACTCGACAGGTCGCTGCTCAGCGGACTTCGCGACGTCGGCTCAGAGCACTGACGGCGCTGCTGTCAC
>DASPNQ010000197.1:0-5195 GCA_035626435.1 Vicinamibacterales bacterium | reverse complement strand
GCTTTTGGCGTATGCCTGGCCTACTGCCTTCGGCATTCGGCTACTTCTTCTTCAACTCCCGCAGAATCTCCTCGAGCGCGGAAATGACTTCGTCTTTCGAAGCGTTGCGTTTGTTGAACTGCAATCGCAGATTGAACGCTTTGGTGGCCGGTCTGAACGCAAAGACAAACGACTTCGGCCGGCCGGCTTTGGGCTTGTCCTGGTCGGCGTCCTTGCGAAGCTGTTCGCGCGTGGCGCCCTGGCTGGTGATTTTTTCGACCAGCGCCATCATCTTCTGCGGATCGCCTTGACGGACGATTTGCAGCAACAGCGACCGGTTGTTGATGCCGGCCAGCCGGCACACTTTACGGACGTCGGGCGGAATGCTGTTCAGCGACAACGCTTCCGTGACCGTTGTCCGTGACTTGCCAAGCCGCCTGGCCAGGTCCTCGTGGGTGTAGCCGAACTTCGACGCCAGCCCCTGCATCGCCTCCGATTCTTCAAACGGCGTCAGGTCTTTGCGCTGGATGTTTTCGATCAGCGCCAGTTCCAGCATCTCGCCATCGTCGACGTCGCGGATCACGACCGGCAGCTGCGTGAGCTTGGCCTGGACCGAGGCGTGGTACCGCCGCTCGCCGGCGATAATCTGGTAGCGGGCGCCGCGCTGGCGGACTACCAGCGGTTCGATGATGCCTTTTTCGGTAATCGAGGCAATCAGCTCGGCGAGGTCGCCCATTGCCTGGCGCGGCTGGTCCGGGTTGGGATCGATGGCATCGATCGGCACCATGCGGCCGACGGGCGCGCCGGACGGCGCCGCCAGGGTTTCGACGTAATGCGCGTCGTGGCGCATGCGCAAGTTGTCCGGGAGTCCGCGGGGTTTAGGCACGGTCAATCACCTCTTCACACAGGCTGTAATACTCGGCCGCGCCGGTGGAATCCGGAGCGAAGGTAAAGATCGATTCGCGGTACGCGGGGCTTTCCTCGAGGCGGACGCTCTTGCTGATCACGGTGCGGAAGACCTTGTCGCCGAACACCTTGCGGATCTGCTCCTGGATGTCGCGTGCCAGCGCGGTGCGCTTGTCGTGCATGGTGATGACGACGCCGAGAATCTGCAGCTCGGGGTTGGGCCGCTGGCGGACCTTTTCAATGGTCTCGAGGAGATCGTCGGTGCCCTCCAGCGCGAAGTACGACGACTGAATCGGAATCAGCAGATGCGTCGACGCGACCAGCGCGTTGACGGTCAACAGGCCGAGCGCCGGGGGGCAGTCGATGACCACGTGCTGGTAGTGGCCGTTCAGCGATGCGAGTTCATCCTTCAACCGGAACGGCGCGTCGAGCTCGCCGGTCAGCCGCGATTCGAGCTTGGCCAGCGCGATGCGTGCCGGCGCCACCGACAGGTTCGGCTGCGACGCCGGCAGGATGACATCGGCCAGCCGCACGTCGCGATCGACGAACACGTCGTACATGCTCTTCTCGGCGGCGCGGATATCGATGTAGGACATGCTGCTGTTGCCTTGCGGATCGAGGTCGATCAGCAGCGTCGGCTTGCCGCGCATGGCGAGGGCCGCGGCAAGATTAATGGCCGTCGTGGTCTTGCCCACGCCGCCCTTCTGATTGGCAATGGCGAGAATCATGTCGCGGGATGCGGTGGCTCCGCGCTGCGCCGTGCGCGCCGACGGAACTACCGCATTATGCGGAGCGATGTCGGCGGAGTCAAACCGAGAAAAAATGGCTCAGCCTAAATGGCTGTTTTCGAAGGGCTTACAGGGAATGTCGGCCAGCCGACATTCTCACGGTGCCAAGGGGTGTCAAAGGTGCCAGGGTGCCAGGCGCAAGTGCAGGGTGCCCAAGTGCTGGCACCTCACATTTTGTATTTGCCCATGTCGTCCGGGTCGAGTTGTTCGAGCCACTGCTGCAGGCGGTCGCTGTCCTGTTTCTCGTTGGACAGGTCGACGGTCTTCGCATGGTCGATCACCTTCTCGTCGACGAGGATCGGGGCGCGTGTGCGCAGAGCCAGCGCGATCGCGTCGCTCGGGCGCGCGTCGATGGCCACCGGGCCCGCCGGCGTGCGCAGATGGATCATCGCGTAGAAGGTGTTCTCCTTCAGATCGCACACGACGATCCTGTCGACGGTGGCCTGGAGATCCTGGATGACGTTGCGCAGCAGGTCGTGGGTCATCGGCCGCGGCGTCTGGATGTTCTCGATCTGCAGCGCGATGGCGTTGGCTTCGAACACGCCGACCCAGATCGGCAGGACCTTCTGGCCGTCGTTGTCGCGCAGAATGATGATCGGCATGTTGGTGACCGGATCGACCATGAGCCCCTTGATGTTCATCTCAATCATGAAACCCCTCCGCCGGCGCGCGGCAATTGTCAGGCAAGCTCCGGCGCGACCTCGCCTGAGCGCTCTGCGGCCGCGAAGGCGGGCCGTCGATCGTCCCGGTTTGGTTCCCCGACTGCCTGACCCCAGACCGAGTTCGGCCCGGCCCGTTCAATCCTGACGTTCACGAGCTGCCCCAGCCACGCCGGTGGTCCCGGAAAATTGACCACGGTGTTGCCGCTGGTCCGGCCCGTCAATTCCCACGCACGCCGACGGCTGGTCGCATCGACCAGGACTTCGTGCGTCGATCCAATCGACCGCTGGAAGAGGTCCGACTGGATCGACCGTTGGAGCGCCTGCAGCGCCACGATGCGCCGTGTCTTCTCGGCGTCCGTCACGTCATCCGGCATCCGCTTCGATGCCAGCGTGTTCGGCCGCTCGGAATACTTGAACGAGAACATGCTGTGGTACCGCACGGCGGCGGTCAGCGACAGCGTCTCCTCGAAGTCGGCTTCGCTCTCCCCTGGGAAGCCAACGATCATATCGGTCGATAGCTGCAGGTTCGGGATAGCCTCGCGGATTCGCGCCACGAGATCCAGATACTGCTCGCGCGTGTGGCGCCGCCGCATCAATCCAAGGACACGCGTCGATCCGGATTGCACGGGAAGATGCAGATGTTTACAGATCTTCGGCAGGTCGCGGATGGCGGCGATCAGCCGATCGCTGGTGTGGCGCGGATGCGGGCTGGCGAATCGAATGCGATCGATGCCGGCCACCTCGTGAACGGCTTCGAGCAGCGCCGGGAAATCGCAGGCCGGATCGTCAGGCGCCTGGTAATGGTTGACGATCTGCCCCAGGAGCTGCACTTCCCGCCGGCCGCTGGCCGCGGCCTCGCGCACGTCCGCCAGGATCTCGGCCTTCGCGCGCATCCGTTCATGCCCGCGGGTATACGGCACGACGCAGAACGCGCAAAAGTCGTTGCAGCCTTCGATGATGGTGACATAGGCGCGAACCGGATCGTCGCGTCGAACGATGCCGAGCGGGAACGACGGCTCCTCGTACGGATTCTCGATTGCGATCAGCGCGCGGTCCGCGCGTGACGGCCGCCCGAACTGCGCCGGCCGCCGCTCCCGGAAAGCGCGATCGGCCAGCACCGGCAGCATCTTGACCTGTTGCGTGCCGACGACGACGTCGACGACGCCGGCGGAGCGGGCGATCAGTTTGTCGCCTTCCTGCTGCGCAACGCAGCCGGTGACCGCGACAATCGGGTCGCGGCCCAGCTCGCGGCTCATCTCCTTGATTTCACCCAGGCGCGTGTAGAGCTTTTCCTCCGCCCGCTCGCGTACCGAGCACGTATTGATAACGACCAGGTCGGCCTCGCTGTCGAGATCCGCGCGGTCGTAGCCCGCCGACTCGAGGAGGCCGGCCATCCGCTCGGCATCGTGGACGTTCATCTGGCAGCCGTAGGTTTCGATGAAGTACTTCAAGACTTTCGCTTTCGCCTTTCGCCTTTCGCTTTCGCCTTCATTGTATCGAGCAGTTCGCGGGCACTCTCCAGGGCCTTCTCCCCCGCCGCGGCGCCGCCCATCATGCGGGCGATCTCGGCGACGCGTTGTTCGGGGTTGAGCGGCGTCACGCGCGTCACGGTCCGCCGGCCCTGAACGCTTTTTTCAATCAGGAAATGCGTCCGTCCGCACGCGGCGATCTGCGGCAAGTGGGTAATGCACAGCACCTGGAATCGCTCGCCGAGCGAGGCGAGCTTTTCTCCGACCACGGTCGCTACCCGCCCGCCAATGCCGGCGTCGACCTCGTCGAAGATCAACGTTTTCGCCGCGTGCGCGTCGGCCGCCGCCAGCGTTTTCAGCGCCAGCATGACGCGCGACAGCTCGCCTCCCGACACGATCTTCGCGAGCGGCCGAACCTCCTCGCCGACGTTCGGCGACAGGAAGAACTCGCCGCTGTCGATGCCGCTCTCCGACCACTGCCCTTCCGCTTCCGTCCTCGTCAGACGCACGTCGAACTTTGACTTGTCCATTGCCAGATCTGCAAGCTCGGCCTCAATCGCGCGCGCGAACGTGCCCGCCGCCTCGCGGCGTTTGGATGACAGCCGTCTGGCGGCGCCGAGATATTCGCGCCCCGCATCAAGCAATTGCTGCTCGATGTCTGCGAGCGACGACTCGCCGCCGGTCAGCGCACGATGTTCGGCCGCAAGGCGATCGCGGCGCGCTATGGCATCGTCCAGCGTGCCGCCGTGTTTGCGCTTCAGCCGCTCGATCAGCGCGAGGCGATCCTCGACCTGCTGGAGGCGGGCGGGAGACGCATCGATGCCGTCGGCGAAATCACGGAGCGTGAACGCGAGGTCCTCGAGCTGCGCTTTGATGCCGTCGCGCGCCTCCAGATAGGGCGCGAAACGGGGATCGATCGCGGCGAGCTCGCCGACGCGCTTCCAGATCTGCCCGAGCGACACCAACGCAGCGCTTTCGCCGTCGTACAGCGCGGCGTAGCTTTCGGCGCACAACCGCTGAATCGTGTCGGCGCTGCGCAGGAATTGACGCTCGTTCCCCAGCGCTTCGTCTTCGCCCGGCTGCAGATTCGCCTTTTGCAATTCGCTCAACTGAAATTCGACGAGCTCCAGCCGCGCGGCGCGTTCGCGATCGTCCATGCGCAGCCGATCGAGTTGTTCGCGCAATCCCCGTACACGGGCGAACGCCGCAGACACTGCCGCGCGCATCGCGTCGAGGCCGGAAAAGCCGTCGAGCAACGCGAGGTGCTGCGTCGGGTCGAGCAATTGCTGATGCTCGTGCTGACCGTGCAGCTCGACGAGGCGGTTGGACAGATCCTTGAGCGCCGCCGCTGTCGCCAGTGCGCCGTTGATGAACGCGCGGCTGCGCCCTTG